>NIUT01000054.1:1296-2987 GCA_002254365.1 Nitrospira sp. UW-LDO-01 | reverse complement strand
TGTTCCATTGGCCTCTCCTTATATTTCATGGACATCCATTACTTGGTCTGTCCTTGAATAGAGCGTATTTCGATCATCTGCACCGTGGTGAAGAGGTCTGTCGAGACCTGTTGTTCGAGGAAGATGAGGAACTCATCGAGTTTTTCGCGTGAATCGATGATCTCAATGGTGATCGGGAGATTTTCAGCCAACCGTTCGATCTTAAAGGTGTGGATCACACGGGTGTGGGGCCCGAATCCCATGAGCCCTCTGTAGACGGTGGCGCCTGCCAGTTGCCGGGCATGGGCTTGAGCGACAATCCATTCATAAAGCGGCCGCCCGTTGTGTTTGTCCGTTTCCCCTGCGTAGATTCTCAGAACACAACCGTTTTCAATAGGCATTGGTCATTTCCATAACAGGTAGGCCGTGGAGTAGCCGAGCCAGACGGCGCCAAGGCCCAGGACCGTATGGCCAATGATGTTGCCGCAGGCGAGCCACAGTTCTCCATCACGTAAGAGATTCATCGTTTCGTTCCCAAACGCTGAAAACGTGGTGAACCCACCAAGAATCCCGACTATCAGAAAGGCTCGAGTTTCCCCAGTGATGACACCTCGCTGATCAGCCAGCTCCGCAAGGAAGCCGACCAGTGCGCAGCCGAGAATATTGACTGCCAGGGTGCCGAATGGGAATTGAATGCTCTTGCTCAATTGTTGAGCATAGCCGCTCACCAGGTAGCGAAGGATCGAGCCAATGAAGCCTCCGGTGCCGATGAGGAAAAGCGTTCGCAGAATATGACTCTCTGTAAAGGTCCACTCGATTGACGCCTCATTGTACTGAAGTGCTTCAAGTGAGTCACGTGAACAAGCAGAGATTGGTTACGATAGCTATGGTTTGAATGAAAGGCAGCGTAGTACAATCCGGTCTCACGCGAGGAGAGGAACAGGCGAATGATCGAGATCTATACCGATGGAGCGTGCAGTGGGAACCCTGGGCCTGGGGGTTGGGGTGTCTTGGTGCGTGACGGGAAGACGGAAACGGAATTCTCAGGTGGCGAGCCGGCGACAACGAACAACCGGATGGAGTTGCTCGCCGTGATTGAAGCCTTGCAGTCCTTCCCTCAATCGGTGCAGGCAAGGGTCTATACCGATTCGCAATATGTCCAAAAAGGCATCAGCGAGTGGATCCATAGCTGGAAAGAGCGGGGCTGGAGAACTGCCGGCAAGGAGCCTGTCAAGAATGAGGATCTGTGGCGGAGGCTTGATACGTTGGCTGCCAGCCATACGCTCGAATGGCATTGGGTCAGGGGGCATAACGGGCACCCGGAGAATGAACGGGTCGATGCGCTGGCCCGAGCCGGGCTTGAGCAGGCACGCCGAGGTAGGAAACCAGCCAATCGGTCAGCGGCGGTTCCTGTCGAGCCACCTCGTCCTTCAACCAAGACGACGGCAATCGTCGAGATTCAGCATGCCACGGTCTATCGAGGCGAGACCTGTGTCTTCTCGGATTTTTCCTTTACGCTCCGTGAAGGTGAGCATGCGGCCATCCTCGGCCCGAATGGGGCAGGCAAATCCACGCTGCTCAAGTTGTTGTCGGGGGAAGTCCATGCCATGCCGAAGGGCGACACGCGGTGGGCCCTGTTCGGCGACGAACGGTGGAATGTCTGGGATGTGCGTAAACAGATCGGCATTGTGTCGCATGACCTGCAACGAGAC
>NIUT01000054.1:0-1289 GCA_002254365.1 Nitrospira sp. UW-LDO-01 | reverse complement strand
GAACGGGGCAGGCAAATCCACGCTGCTCAAGTTGTTGTCGGGGGAAGTCCATGCCATGCCGAAGGGCGACACGCGGTGGGCGATTTTCGGCCAGGAGCAATGGAATGTCTGGGATGTGCGTAAACAGATCGGCATTGTGTCGCATGACCTGCAACGAGACTATTTGATCTGTGCTGAAGGGCTGAACGTGATCTTGTCAGGATTCTATGCGAGTAACGATACCTATGCCTATCAAGAGTTCAGCAAGACACAGATGACCAGGGCGTATGAGGTGATGCAGGAATTGGGAGTGATGGACTTGTCTGGTCGCCGCTTCGGCCATATGTCCACCGGTGAGCAGCGGCGGTTTCTATTAGGCCGAGCCCTCGTACATGATCCGCCGGTGTTGGTATTTGATGAGCCAACCAGCGGTCTTGATCTCAAGGCCTGCTTTCAATATCTCGATCTGTTGCGCGCCCAGATGGCCAAAGGAAAGACAGTTCTCCTTGTGACCCACCATCTTCATGAAATCCCACCGGAGATCGACCGAGTCATCTTCCTCAAAGAGGGGAACATTGTTGCGGACGGTCCTAAGTCAAAATTACTGACCAGTGAGCAGGTCAGCCGACTCTTCGATAGTAAAACCACTCTTTTGCAAGCCAATGGATGGTATCAGGCTCTGCCTGGGTAATGGCGTACTCGCTTCTCCGCCGATGCCTCAAAACACCGTTTTTTGACGAAATTTTGTTCGAGAGCTAGGCTTCTGATGCTGCTCTTTCTTGTAAACCAGGTATGCATCAAGGCTTCTCGAAATTCACGTTGCGGCGGAACCTGACCGTTCTCCTTGTCATTTGTCACTTTTGTACAATGGCCTCTACCCTTCTTAGCCTCGCCTGGGCTGAGACCTGGGTCTGTCCCAGGCCAGGGCAAGCGGATCTGTATACAGACCGTGAATACCCGGGCTGTCGGCAGCTCGGGGACGGAAAGACGTATTCCCCGCTGATTGTGTCCCCAGCGTCAAAGGCGCCGCCAAGCCGCAATCTTTCCCCATCGGTTGCGAATCCCGTCTCGTCAGAATTTTCACAGCAACCATCGGGGAGAAAGCCCTTGCCCTTCTCAGACGTCACATTGTCCTTGCCCCTCTTGAGTGTTGGGCAAGATCGGGTTGGTGCGATTACTGGTTCCTGGAGGGGATATGTGGCGCAACTTGCCGTCGGGTACAAGGCTGATGGGAAGGGGCCGGAGATTCTTGGAGACTCAAACTTGATGCTCGTCTCTGCCCTTTCCTTTCAGACAGCGGTCGCCGTTGC
>NIUT01000053.1 GCA_002254365.1 Nitrospira sp. UW-LDO-01 | reverse complement strand
CGATCGGCTGGGATCGAGCGTCTCACGGTGGTGCGTGACGCCGCAGCCTCCGGACAACCACTGAGTGCCGTTCCCCAACCGCTCGCGTCCTACGTCGCCACGATTCTGCGAGGGCCCTTTCTCCTGGCTCCCAACAGTGACCTCGTCCTACGACCCGGCGACATCGTGATCGTGATCGGCCCTCAAACGGAACTGGATCAACTCACGCACTGGTTTACCGGGCAACGCCCCCTCACCCCGACGCTGACACTGTCCTCCCAGGGAGTAGGCACACGAACATAAGATCAGCTACAATCTTCCTTCATGGTCGTGACGTCGTCCCGTACAGTGCGAGATCTTTCACCTATGCCCCTACTTCTCCTTTTCTTTCTTGTATCGATCTCTTTCGTGCCTGCAATCGAAGCCGTCTCGCCCGACTCGACCGGCCTTCGCATGCTCGAAGAAATTCAAACCGTCATTACCGAACTCGCTGAACAGACCAAACCGTCCGTCGTGAACCTTTTTCCCATCACCACCGCAGGAAGGCTCCGCGACACATCAGGAGACAGAATGCCGAATGCCTCAGGCTCCGGTTCTGGCCTCATCGTGGATAGTGACGGACACATCGTGACCAACAATCATGTCATCGGCGATGCCACGGAGATTGAAGTTCGTTTCTCAGACAAGACCAAGCTCATTGCTCAGGTCATCGGCAAGGACCCGGATACGGATTTGGCGCTGCTCAAAGTGACCGCCGATCGGCCGCTTCCCAGCGCGCGGTTCGGCGACTCTTCCGGGGTCAAAGTCGGTCAATGGGTACTGGCGGTCGGAAACCCCTTTGGCTTGGACCGTACGGTGACGCTCGGTGTCGTCAGCGGCATCGGCCGCGAAAATATCAACCTTTCACGATACGAAAACTTCATTCAGACCGATGCGTCGATCAATCCAGGAAACTCCGGAGGCCCGCTGTTTAACCTTCGAGGTGAAGTGATCGGAATCAATACAGCGATCATCAATTTCGCCCAGGGCATTGGGTTTGCCATTCCCTCAAACATGGCCAAACATGTCATTGAACAACTGCTGGCAAAAGGAAAGGTCATTCGCGGATGGCTTGGGGTCGGCATTCAACCGCTGACGGCCGAGCTCGCCAAGAAATTCGGCGTCACCGAGGGCGAAGGGGTCTTGGTGAACGAAGTATTTGAGAATGATCCCGCCGCCGTGGCCGGAATACGACCGGGGGATGTCATCCTCCGGATCGACGGAGCGATCGTCGACTCACCGAATAAGCTCTCGCGACTGATCGGGACACTGACTCCGGGGGCACGGGCCAAAATCGATGTGATCCGAGACCTCAAGCACATGACGCTCACCATTCTCCTCACGGAACGCCGCGACGTGGCAGCCGTACCCACGGCTCCTCACGCGCGAACCGAAGTAAAACTAGGAATTGAGGTTCAGGAATTAACGCCAAGCCTCGCTGAAAAATTCAAGCTTCGTGAAACGAAAGGGGTAGTGATTATGCGGGTCGAGTCAAACAGCTTGGCCCACGCCGAAGGACTCCGCGAGGGCGACTTGATCAAAGAAGTCAACCGCGCGGAGACCGCTTCTCTCGCCGACTATACCGCAGCAATCGCCCGATCACGACGTGGCGACACGATCTTGCTACGCGTCCTGCGTGAAACACGCGCATTCTATGTCGTCTTGAAAACCTCCGACTAACAGGCTAGTG
>NIUT01000052.1 GCA_002254365.1 Nitrospira sp. UW-LDO-01 | reverse complement strand
TTTGACTGAACAGGCCCTTGTGTCGAAACTCACTCAAGGATTATCTAATACCAGTCTTCAAGGAGTAAATTTTCAAGTTCGTAGGTCTGTATATATGAAGTCCCCCCCATTGTTGAACACGGGAGAGCGGAATTTAAGGTGTGAATCTTGAGTCTGTCCGAGGCGGTTTTTACTTCTTTTCGTGTTGCTCTCGAACTCACCTATAGCACACGCCCAACCCAAAATCCAGCCCCGCCGGAGCCCCCCCTTTAAATAGCCCGCGAAGCGGCTTTTGGGGGCTCCGGCGGGGCTGGATTTTGGCGCGCGGGCCCCTCCCCGGAAAAACCGTCCTTGGCGCGGCGCTCACACCTTTGGTTTTGCATGATCCCAAAAGCTTTTGACCGCCTCAAGATCATCCCAACCAGCTTCCTGCCCGCCGAATAAGTGGGGCGTGCGGTACCAGTCACGCGGGACTTGCCTCTCGAGGCTTAGGTGGGGGCGTTGGGTGTTGTAGAAGCCAAACCAGTTTTCCATCCCCTCCCTCAGCTCGCTGACCAGCGCGTACTCTTTCAGGTAGATATCCTCCGTTTTTAAGCTCCTCCACAAACGCTCGATGAATATGTTGTCCAGGTACCTCCCCCGGCCATCCATACTGCTGGCCACCCCCATTTCGCGCAGTGCCCCAGTGAACGACGACGAGGTGAACTGGGAACCCTGGTCGGTGTTGAAAATCAACGGCACCGCCCCGGCGTGGGCGACCGCCTCATGCAGGGCCTCGAGGCAGAAACCCACATCCATGGTGTTGCACAGGCTCCAGCCCAGCACGTAGCGGCTCCACCAGTCGATCACCGCGACAAGGTACATAAACCCTTTGTCCATAGGGATATACGTGATGTCCGATGACCACACCTGGTTGGGGCCGTTGATCTCCCTGCCGCGCAAAAGATAGGGATAGACGCTGTGCTGGCTACCTTTCCCCCGGCGGCTGGTGTGCGGCCCGGGTGCGAGGGACTTGATGCCCATCAGCCTCATGAGCCGCCGGATCCTCTTTGGGTTCACCTGGTGTCCCTCCAGGCGTAGGATATCCGTCATCATGCCCACCCCCAAAGCGGGGTGCTGGAGGTAGAGCTCGTCCATGCGGCGCATCAAACCGAGGTTGAGCGCGCTTTCGCCCTGGGGTGTGTAGTAGAAGGCGCGGCGGCTGATGCCGAGCAACTCGCACTGGCGGTTAACGCCAATGTCAGCCACCCCGTGTTCAACCGCCGCACGCTTCTGTCCTACAGTCCCAAGGCTTTCGCTTTTTTTTGCAACCACTCCAGTTCAACGGTCAACTGGCCGATCTTCGCATAGAGTTCGCGGATGAGCTCGTCCCTATCATCAGGGTTGCCGCCTGGCTTCTCGAAGACCTCGGGAAGCCTTTCCCCAAGTTCCTTTTTCCACTGCGAAACCTGGTTGGGATGCAGCTCGTTCTCACTGGCGATCTCACTCACCGTTTTGAGATTGTGGAGAGCCTGTAACCCGACTTTCGCTTTGAATGCCGGACTGAATGTACGTCGTTTTCTCTTAGCCATTTTCCTGTGTTTTCTAGCCCCTTCCAGGCTCAAAAACACACCTTAAGGCCGTGTACCAATTTTGGGGAGTACTTCATTCTCCAAGCCAGGAGACATTATGAATAGCAGTGTTTTTTCTTTTTAACCGCTTTGATTCGCCCCGCCGCTTTGTGTTGGGCACCTCAC
>NIUT01000051.1 GCA_002254365.1 Nitrospira sp. UW-LDO-01 | reverse complement strand
CTCGCTCCCACATGGAGGGAGGACGTCGGGTTTATCTCGCTGACCGGGACCGGCAATGAGTTGGACAACGTACTGGTTGGTGGTGCCGGCGCAGATCTGCTCAGCGGTGGTGCCGGTCATGACACGCTCTATGGAGGACGGGATGCGACGTTTGACGACGGCACTCCGATAGGGCTTCCTTCCAGCGATACTTTGGTCGGAGGTGCCGGCAACGATACCTACCTCTTCAATCTCGGTGACGGCATCGATACGGTCGAGGATGTCGCAGCTGTCGGCGAAGGGAACCGGATTCAATTTGGAACGGGAATTACCCCGAACGATCTCACCTTCACGCGGGATGATGTGGCCGGGACGCTGACCATCGAGGTGGGCGCAAGCGGGACGGACCAGCTCGTGCTCACGAACTTCGACCCAACGGGAGTGAATGGCTCGTTGACCATTGAGAACGTGGCCTTTGCGGATGGGAGCACGGTTAGTCTCTCATCATTACTCGGTGGCCCAATCAACCATGCGCCGTCGGTAGTGACGTCGCTCGCGGATCAATCGATCACGCAAGGCAGTCTCTTCAGCTTCGTCGTGCCCACGAACACGTTTGCGGATCAGGATGCCGTGTATGGGGACACTATAACCTACGGTGCGACACAAGCCGATGGCACCACCCTGCCCACCTGGCTCACGTTCGATCCGAGTACCTGCACGTTCAGTGGGATACCACAAGGTCCGGATATCGGCACCGTCGATGTGCGAGTCACTGCGACCGACACAGGGGCGCTGAGTGCCGGTGATGTGTTTACTTTGACCATCCTGCCGATCACCGGTACTGAGGGGAATGACACCCGTATCGGGACCGGCGGTGATGACGTCATCCAAGGCTTGGCGGGAGACGATGTTCTGCAGGGACTCGCAGGCAATGATCTGCTCGATGGTGGACCGGGGATCGACTCGATGACCGGCGGCCTGGGCCACGATACGTATGTCGTGGATGTAGCGGGCGAGGTGGTCATGGAAGCCCTGAACCAAGGAACGGATACCGTCCACAGCAGTGTGACGTATACCCTGGGCGCGAACGTTGAAAATCTGGTTTTGACCGGCACGGGTGCGATCAACGGAACCGGCAACAGCCTCAATAATAGTCTTACCGGCAATAGCGCCAATAACCAGCTCAACGGAGGGGCAGGCGCTGATACCATGACCGGCGGACCTGGCAATGACACGTATGTCGTCGCGAACATCGGTGATGTCACGATCGAGCTGGCCAACGAAGGCATTGATCTGGTGCAGAGCGCCATCACCTATACGCTCGGTGCCGACGTTGAGCACCTCACTTTGACCGGCTCGACCGCCATCGACGGAACCGGGAACATCTTTGACAACATCATCAAGGGGAACAGCGCAGCCAACATCCTCAGTGGTGGCGCGGGAAACGACACCTATGTGGTGGGTACTGGTGATACGGTGGTCGAGCTGGCGAATGAGGGGATCGACATAGTGCAAACGGCCGTGACTTGGACTCTGGGTGCCGATGTGGAAAACCTCACGCTGACCGGCGCTGGAGCGATCAGCGGGGTCGGGAATCCCCTTGACAACATTCTGACAGGGAACCGCGGCGCCAACACATTGGATGGCGGAGGGGGAGCCGACAGCTTGATCGGCGGTCTCGGTAACGACACGTACGTCGTGGACAATGCGGGTGATGTGGTCATAGAGAACGTCAACGAGGGAACGGATACGGTGCGGAGCGCAATGACGTACGCTCTCGGGACGGATGTAGAAAACCTTATGCTGATAGGGTCCACAGCCGTCAGTGGGACCGGCAATAGTCTCAATAACATGCTCACGGGCAACGGCGTCGCGAACACCCTGACGGGGTTGGACGGCAACGATACGCTCGACGGCGGGGGCGGCACCGATATCCTAACGGGTGGCCTCGGTAACGACACCTATGTGGTTGATGATGCCGGCGATATCGTGACGGAGAACCTCAATGAGGGGACTGACCTGGTGCGGAGCAGTGTGAGCTATGCCCTCGCGGCCGATGTGGAATACCTCACGTTGACTGGTATCATCGCTATCGACGGCATCGGCAATGCTCTCAGCAACAAGCTCACAGGCAACAGTGCGGCGAATCAACTGGCAGGTGGGGCGGGCAATGATACCTATGTCGTGAGCACGGGAGATGCCGTGATTGAATATGCGGGTGAAGGCACGGATACCGTGCGGAGTAATGTCAGCTGGACGTTGGACTCAAATCTTGAACATCTCAGGCTCACGGGTACGGCAGCGATTAATGGCGAAGGTAATAGTTTAGCCAATACCTTGCGTGGCAATGATGCGGCGAACGTGCTCACCGGAGGGGCGGGCAACGATATCTATGTCGTGAGCACGGGAGATACCGTGATTGAATATGCGGGTGAAGGCACGGACACCGTGCGGAGTACTGTGAGCTGGATGTTGGATTCAAATCTCGAACACCTTACGCTCATGGGCACGGCGGCGATCGATGCGACAGGGAATATGCTGAACAACACACTGACGGGCAACAATGCGGAAAATCAACTCGTCGGTGGGATGGGCAACGATATGTTGCGCGGCGGGTTGGGCAACGATACCTATCTCATCACTCGTGGTGAGGGCCTGGATGTCATCGTCGAGAATGACAGCAAGGCCGGCAACAGTGATCGACTTCAGTACGGGGCGGCGATCAATCCGCTCGATCTGATCATCAGTCGTCAGGTCGACGATCTGCGGCTGGCTGTGCATGGTACGGCCGATCAGGTCACCATTAAGGACTGGTATGTCGGCACCGATCATCAGGTCGAGACGGTGCAGGCTGGGAATGGCTCGCTGTTGCTCAGTACGCAGGTGGATCAACTGATTCACGCCATGGCTGCGTTCAATCAGCAGACTGGTCTGACCTGGGATCAAGCGATTGATCAGCGTCCACAGGATGTGCACGCTATCCTTGCCGCAAACTGGCAGTAGCGGATGAAGGGGAGTGAACGGTAAACAGTAAGAAGTACGTTGCGAGGGAGGAGTCTGTCTGGTGCAGGGTCTCCCCTGTCTATTTTGTGATCATGCTTGTGTGTTTCAGATAGAAAAGCCCTTGCAGAAAAGTTCAACCGTTTTCTGAAAGAGAAAGAGCGCGGTGTCTTGCGGTGACGCGGCAAGGGCTTCTCGATCGCTGGTCTGAATGGTTTCAGTTGAGAGGCGGTGATGGCGAGCCACAAGGAATGCATCGTCGAGATCGAGCTCTGTTCCTCGACGAAGCTTGGCAATCACGAAATCGATAGGAGCCAAGACACGAATACGAAGGCGAGGTTCGTGAATGACATCGATGGTACGATCCCTATATCCCGATGGTCTGGCGACCACCGACCAACCGGAGAAATTAGGAATGTCGCCATATAAAAGAAGCCGGGAACCTGTGTCGAATATTAGCGCACCCGGCCTTTGCCTATCTCAACAGACGGCAAATCCACCGCCTATGTAGGCCTGTGGCCCAGTCTGAAAGTACAAGTGGGTGGCTCTTCCGTTGTGTGCTGCGCCTGAGTGCCGATGGGATTACCGGAAAGTAAGGCTCAGCTAAATCACCTACTGTGCATCTGTCCCAATCCTGAAAAGGTTTGGCCATCAGGCAGCCCTATCCTAAGATGGCTGGATGTCAGCCAATGCCGCGCGGGTTCCCTCGCATCCACCGGAGTGCGAACGTTCTGGCACCTCTTTAGTTGAGACAGATACCGGACTGATCTGCCTCCTCATTCTTGCGCGTTTTCATGATCTGCCTGCCGATGGTTCTCAGCTGCGGCATCAGTTTGCCCAGTCTGGACGAACCCTATCCGATACCGATCTCCTCCGTGCCGCCAAACATCTGGGTATGAAAGCCGGGCTGGTGAAGACCACATGGAGCAAACTGTCCGGAACCCCGTTGCCGGCGATAGCCAAGCGAACGGACGGGCGATATCTTGTCTTGGCCAAAATCGAAGGAGACAAGGTGCTGGTCCAAGATCCCGTTGAAGGACGCCCCCTTGTGTTTGGTCGCCAAGACTTCGAGGGGATGTGGGCCGGTGATTTGTTGCTCTTTACGAAGCGGGCTCATGTCCGCCTCCAAGACCTGAAGTTTGACTTCACCTGGTTCATCCCAGAAATCGTCAAGTACCGCAAGTTTTTTGGAGAGGTCTTGGTTGCCTCGTTCTTTCTGCAGCTCTTTGCCCTGCTGACACCGCTCTTTACACAGGTGGTCATCGATAAGGTGCTTGTGCATAAGGGGTTTACCACGCTCCATGTGCTGGCCATCGGGATGGTCACGCTGGCGGTCTTTGAGGCGCTCCTGGGAGGGCTTCGGACCTATCTGTTTGCCCATACCACGAATCGGATTGATGTCAGCCTCGGGGCCCAGCTGTTTCGCCACGTCTTGGCGCTCCCTCTTTCCTATTTCGAAGCGAGGCGCATCGGCGATACGGTGGCGCGGGTCAGGGAGCTGGAGCAGATCCGCCAGTTCTTGACCAGCCATTCGGTCACAGTGGTCCTCGATGTGCTCTTTACGGTCGTCTTTCTGGCCGTGATGTGGTTCTACAGTTCGACCCTCACGCTCGTGGTCATGGCGTCGTTGCCGATCTATGCGTTGTTGTCCGTGGCGATTACGCCGGCGATCCGGGCTCGGTTATATGAGAAGTTTAATCGAGGAGCGGAAAACCAAGCGTTCTTAGTCGAAGCCGTCAGCGGGATTCAAACCGTGAAGGCCATGGCGGTGGAACCGCCCCTGTTGCGGAAATGGGAGGAACAACTGGCCGGCTATGTGCAGGCGAGCTTTCGTGCTACGAGCATGATGACGATTGCTGGTCAGTCCGCGACCGCCGTGCAGAAGGTCACCACGGTAGCTGTGCTGTGGCTTGGAGCCTATCGTGTGATCGGCGGCGATCTCAGTATCGGTCAATTGATTGCCTTCAACATGCTGTCAGCCCAGGTCACCGGGCCAATTTTGCGGCTGGTAAATCTCTGGCAAGAGTTGCAGCAGGTCGGTATTTCGGTCGAGCGTTTAGGAGATGTGCTCAATACGTCGCCGGAGCCGTCCTACAATCCGAACCGGACGACCTTGCTCCATGTCGTCGGGCGCGTGCAATTCGACGACGTGACGTTTCGGTATCGACCTGATGGTCCAGAGGTCGTCCGCAAACTCTCTTGTCGTATTGAGCCGGGCCAGATGATCGGAATTGTCGGTCGATCGGGCTCGGGGAAAAGCACGATCGCGAAATTACTGCAGCGGCTCTATGTACCGGAGCGAGGACGGATCCTAGTCGACGGCGTCGATCTCGCCCAGGTCGATCCGGCTTGGCTGCGACGACAGGTGGGTGTCGTGCTCCAAGAGAACTTCCTGTTCAACGGGTCAGTGCGGAGCAATATTGCGTTGACCGATCCCGGTCTGTCGATGGAGCAGGTGATTCAGGCGGCGAAATTGGCCGGCGCCCATGAGTTTATCCTAGAGTTATCGGACGGCTATGACACGGTAATCGGTGAGCATGGGTGTACCTTGTCCGGTGGGCAGCGGCAACGGGTCGCCATCGCTCGGGCCTTGGTTGCGAACCCTCGGATTCTGATATTTGACGAAGCCACGAGCGCGCTGGACTCTGAATCTGAGGCGGTGATCCAGCGGAATATGGCAGAGATTGCCAAGGGGCGGACGGTCGTGGTGATCGCCCATCGGCTGAGTACGGTGCGGCCGGCTCATTGCATCTATGTCGTCGAACGGGGAGAAATTGTCGAGCAGGGGTCGCATGATGAACTCCTCAGCATTGGCGGAGTGTATGCGCGGTTGCATGCTCACCAACTCGGCAAGGGATAGCGAGCAGGTCGTCGACAAAGACCGTCCGCAGCGTTCTCACGTCGCTCGACGCTCAACATACGGAACAGAGTACGATTCGCCTCTTCGCTCGCTGCGGCCGTGTTGGAGGGGCTTTTGAACAGTCCGGGAGGCATTCCGATATCGTCGGCCACCAGACGTGTACCAATTCATTGCTCAGGTGAGCAGGGTTCGTCAACACACTGATCGTCAACGGAAACCGAGAGAGACCATGGCATTTGGTGCGCTGTCACGACATTGGACGGTCTGGAAGGCGGCTTGGCAGGCTGAATCACGTCAACCGTCCGGCACGGTTGCTCCTCGCGGGCGTGCCTCAGAATTTCTGCCGGCGGTGTTGGAAATTCAGCAGGCTCCTCCCTCGCCGATCGGTCGTGCGCTTATCTGGACGATTGTCGCAGCGTTCACGGCGGGCGTGCTGTGGGCCACCTTCGGCTGGATCGACATTGTTGCGACTGCGCAGGGCAAGATCATTCCAAGCGGCTACTCGAAGGTCATCCAACCCTATGAAGCCGGCGTGATTGCCGCCATTCATGTGCAGGATGGACAAGCGGTGCAGCAGGGCGATGTGCTGATCGAGCTAGATGCGAC
This sequence comes from Nitrospira sp. UW-LDO-01, assembly GCA_002254365.1. GTDB lineage: Bacteria > Nitrospirota > Nitrospiria > Nitrospirales > Nitrospiraceae > Nitrospira_D. The sequence continues at coordinate 2,609 of NIUT01000051.1, read as the reverse complement.
GCTCAATCGCGCCGATCGGGATCGAGTCTCGAACGAACAGCGTGCGGCGAAAGTTGATGCGGCTCGGTTACGAGCCCTCATCAAAGGCGAGGCTGCCTTCGATGCTCCCGCCGATGCCGATCAAGCATACGTCGGGCTGCAACTACAGTTGTTGCGTGATCAACTAGCAGAGTATCAGGCCAAGGTGGCCGCGACGCAGCATCTTGTGGATCAACGCCAAGCGGCGCTCGAACAAACCAACGAGAACATTTTCCGTTTAGAAGCGACGGTGCCGATGGAGGTTGAGCGAGCGGAGGCCTACAAGAAATTGCTGGAACATGAAGCCGTGACCAAGATGGACTTTCTCCAGGCTGAAGGTCAGCGGATCGACAAGGCACAGGAACTCGCCGGACAAAAGAAAAAACTACAGCAAGATCGTGCGGCGCTGGCGGAGGCCGAGAAACATTATCGAGCGATGGTGTCGGAATTCCAACAGAACAAGCAGGCCGAGTTGTCGGTGCTGGAAACCAAGGTGGCCTCACTCGCACAGGAGGTGACGAAGGCCGGTCAAAAGGCGGGTCTGCAACGGCTGATGTCCCCTATTGACGGTGTGGTGCAGCAGCTTGCGGTCCATACCGTCGGTGGTGTCGTGACGCCGGCTCAACAGTTGCTTATCGTCGTGCCACGTGACCATCCGCTGGAAGTCGAGGCGCAGGTAGAAAATAAGGACGTCGGGTTTGTGAAGGAAGGGCAACCGGTCGAGATCAAGGTCGAAACGTTTCAGTTTACCCTATACGGGACCATTCCAGGCCATGTCTTGACGGTTTCCAATGATGCGGCTCCGATTGAAAATGTGGGGCTCGTCTATCCCACCAGGGTCAGCATGGATCGGTCGGTGATCCACGTCGAAGGCAAGCAGGTGAACCTTTCTCCGGGTATGGCGGTTACGGTTGAGATGAAGACCGGTCAGCGACGGATCATCGAGTACCTGCTGAGCCCCTTGCTCAGGTCGGCACAAGAGAGTCTGAGAGAACGGTAACAGGAGGCACGACCCGTTAGGTGTCGGAGGTACGGAAGAAGTGAAATGTGAGAGGTGAAAGGTGAAGAGTGAGAGAGGGGCACAAGAGAAACTGTGTCTCCGTGATCGGTGTGGAGTGCTCGGTGTTGCCATCATTGCCGTTGTGGCCACGACGAGTGTGGTTTGGGCAGGGGAGGAGGGGAATTCTGGTTCGTTGATCCCGTCGCCGACGCTCTCGTTGACGTTGCGCGAAGCCTTGTCGGCCGCTGCCGACAACAATCCCGATGTGCTGCTGTACAAGGAACGGATTCAAGAAGCCAAAGGCCAGGTGCAGACACAGTTGGGAGCCATGTTACCCAATCTTTCCGCCGATGTTCGACAGAGTCGGCGGACACAATTCCTTGGGACTATCGGCCTCTCACCCGTGCGTACCGATCCCTTCAGTATTTTTGATGCCCGGATCAGTGCGACGCAAAATCTGTTCAGCCTCAGCTTGATTCAGCGGTGGCGGGCTTCGCGGCAGTCATTACAGATGACGGAGCAGGAGGCGGAAGCCAAGAAGCTCGACACGATGGCCACTGTGGCATTGGCTTATATGGAAGGGCTGAAAGCGATGGCCCTGATCAAGGCGCATGAATTGAATCAGCAGATCATGGAGGAGTTACTTGGAACGATTCGACAGCGGCAGCGTGGGGGCCTGGCCACAGGGCTCGATATTGCACGACTGGAAGCCCAACTCGCGGCAGAGCGGCAGCAGAGCTCCTCGGCTGGGTATGAGCTCGACCATGCCAAATTCAGCCTGATCAATCTGCTCGCGTTACCGACGAACAGTGCTGTGGCGCTGACCGATCAGTGGCGCATGGACGTGCCGGAGATTCCACGGTCGCAGAAGGCTGTCGAGGATGCGCTCGGTCAACGCCCCGAGGTCCAAGCGCAGTCTACCCGCGTACGAGCGGCTGAATTGATGTATGCCTCCATGACGGGGGAACGGGTGCCGTCACTCGTGGCACAGGGTGACTATGGGTTGGTGGGCAATCGCTGGAGTAATACTCTTGATACTTACAGTATGGCGCTCATTCTTCAGATTCCCATCTTCGATGGCGCACAACGTGAAGGGCGCATTGTGCAAGCGCGAAGCCAGTGGCAACAAGAGGCCCTTCGGATGAGGTCTGTGCTCAATCAAGTCACCATGGAAGTTCAGGATGCGCTGGCATCACTGACTGCGGCGAAAGAACAGGTGGGGATCGCCCAGGCTGGTCTCCGGGTGGCGACGAAAGAGCTTGATCTGGCTAGGGAACGCTATGCCGTCATCACTTCAGCCAGCCACTTTGAACTGACGAATGGGCTCTCGGCTGTCGCCCGCGCGCGAGAAAATCTTGTCAGCGCACTCTTTCAACTCAATGCTGCCCGTGTCAATCTGGCCCGCTCGACCGGGAGTCTGCAGACGCTGAACTAGCCGATTTCTCTTCTGTGGAACTCATTGCACAGAACAGGGTACGCATTTATAGGACGAGAGAATCAGCAGAGTTTCTCTCAAAATTCTCAAATCATTTGAGCTTTCCTAAAAGACATCCAGCTTTGTGAGGTTGTGCAAAGTATTGCGCAGCTCAGC
>NIUT01000050.1:1795-3047 GCA_002254365.1 Nitrospira sp. UW-LDO-01 | reverse complement strand
GTCTTGTCGCACTGGGACTGCATAGATTGAGGAAAGCATAAGAGCGATCTGATTCCTTGGCCGGTCTGTCGGTCTTATGGTAACCCCAATTCCTCTCGTTTTAGAGAGGAATTGGGGTTGAGGTAAAATGTTGGTCGGGTAATAACAGGGGTCGCTCATCTCGAATAGCTCGGTCAAGAGGGCACAGTCCATCATGCCCCCTTTCTTGTGTACCCTGGGCAGGGGATCAGATGATGTTTCCCCTCGCCGTGCTGGTCGCGTGACGTCGTCGGATCTCGGTCGTCGTCGTCAGCAGTGTCAGCTTGGATCTGAGCCGCACCAGTCACCCATCAGGATCAAGGCGTGGGAGCGAGCCCCGTCGGGGCGCCACTCCAGTCCCTGGCACCTCGTGCCCCAGACAACTGTCGGTTCCCGACCGTGTCCATCGTACCTACGCACAGGCCGCCTGGCTACCAGCGGGCTGGTGCCAACTCCATCATGGCTCACGGTCGAGGCGTCTCAATCCTCACGCCAGTAGCGAGGGAATTGGAGAAGGTTAGGGGTTGGGAGCCTTTATACGCATTCAGCATTTGGGCACTGCCGATCCCTGACGCCTGGCTTTAGAGTGAAGAGTGGTTGGCCTGTTCGGTCGTGTGGATTCCCCAGCCTACTGAACGCCACCGAGAGGTTTTAGGATCCTTACTGACCGATACGCTCACGCGCTCGAACCTGGTCCCAGACTCGCACCTGGCGGCGCTGGCGATCGAGCATGGGCTGACTCTCTGCTCCACTGATCGTGACTTTGCACGGTTTCCAAGTCTCCGCTGGGAGAACCCTCTCCACCAGAAAAAGTCAGGGTGATGAAAGTCCGAGGGTTGTCCTTGCCTTCAACGTCAGGCTAGATTCCCACCACCAGGCCGATCGCGATAACCTGTTTAACGAAAAGGCCAGTGCCAGAACGTGCTACGTACATCTGTGCAGTGAATCAATTTGGATCTCTCTAGAATCCAATTAGATACACTGGCGAGATCCTTTCCTCTTTATGATGCTGCACAATCCGCGATAGGGTGAGCCACAATTGCGGTTTTCTCACGGCCCATTCCTTGCTGGTAAGATATCGTCAACGCGTCAGTCTCGTCTCATGCACCATTTTATGGTGGGCTTTGTGTCGCCTCGTGTTACAACTCCGTATCTGGGAGGATGTATGACATTCATGATTCTTCGCATCTGTCTGCTTAGCGTGGTTGCGGTACTGGGGATAGGGGGGCCGGTC
>NIUT01000050.1:0-1780 GCA_002254365.1 Nitrospira sp. UW-LDO-01 | reverse complement strand
GTCAACGCGTCAGTCTCGTCTCATGCACCATTTTATGGTGGGCTTTGTGCCGCCTCGTGCTACAACTCCGTATCTGGGAGGATGTATGACATCCATGATTCAGCGAATCTGTTTGCTTGGCGTGGTTGCGGTACTGGGGATAGGGGGGCCGGTCTGGGCTCAGTCCACCGAACGTTCGTACGCGTGGCAACAGGGGCCGCTCGACGCGCCGCTTGGAGAGCAAGCGACGCTCACGCTATCGGCCGATTATCGGTTCTTGGGTCCACAGGACACCCAACGGTTATTGAAGGAGATGGGCAATTTCCCCTCGGGCGCTGAGCTAGGACTCGTGACCGGGGGCTCAGGGGACAGTGATTGGTTTGTCGTCATTCGATTCATCGATGCGGGATATGTGGAGGACGATGAGGCCTCAAACTGGGACGCTGATGAGATGCTGACGTCCATTAAAGAAGGAACGGAAGAGGCCAATACGAAACGGCGTGAGATGGGATTGCCAACCCTCAACGTCCGTGGTTGGGAAGAGAAACCGCATTATGATAAGGCCACGAATAAGGTCGTGTGGGCCATTTCGGCCGAAGGTGGCCAAGGGACGACAGTCAATTATAATACCCTCGCCCTAGGCCGTCATGGATACATGAGTATGAATCTCGTAGCGAATTTGGCTCAGTTGCCTACACTCAAACCCCATGCGGCGAACCTCTTATCGAATCTGAACTTTGTGCAAGGCAAGCGGTACGTAGATTTCGACAGTACGACCGACAAGGTGGCGGCGGTTGGGTTGGCTGCACTCGTGGCCGGTGCCGCCTTTAAGTCTGGATTGTTCGCGAAGCTACTCTTGCTCATCATTGCATTCAAAAAGGTCATCCTTCTTGCGGGAGTGGCTGTGGTGGGCTGGGTATGGAAGATCATGAAGGGCCGCTCTACTCCAAGGCCATCGGCCTGATGGAGGCGAGATGAAGACCCTGCTTGCCCTGCTGGCTGGAGCAAAGTTCGGTAAGGTGTTGCTCACCTCCGGCACGATGCTCTTGTCGGTCATTACCTATAGCTTCATCTATGGGTGGTGGTATGCGGCAGGCTTCGTCGGACTGATCTTTTGTCATGAAATGGGGCATTTTATTGCAGCTCGACAACGTGGTTTGGATGTCGGGGCTCCCACGTTCATCCCGTTCGTCGGAGCCTGGATTCAGCTGAAAGAACAACCGATGGATGTGGAAACAGAAGCCTATGTAGCCATGGCTGGACCGGTGGTCGGAACCATTGCGGCCATGGGGTGCTACTATGCCGCTGATTTCTTACAGAGTCCGCTTCTCCGGGCTCTGGCTTATGCGGGGTTCATGCTGAATCTCTTCAATCTGATCCCGCTCGCTCCGCTGGACGGCGGGCGCATTACGTCGATCATTTCGCCAAAAACATGGTGGATTGGAGCCCCCTTGATCGTGGCCCTTTTCCTCTGGAACCACAGTCCCATGCTCTTACTCCTGGCGCTTCTGTCGATTCCTCACCTGCTCTCAACGTTCCGACGCACTGGTTCTGCGATGCCTGAGCGGTATTACGATGTCTCACCGTCGACGCGATGGAGCTATGCCGCCTACTATCTGCTGCTCGCAGGATTCCTTGGCGTGATGACGTACGAGACCCACCGAGCTGTGGGGCTGTAGTCGCGGTTCGGAAGTTCTGTGCTGCCCTGTGGAATACGTCTGGCCTCGCGTAAATGCCGGATTTAGACAAACTCGTTTTTGTGGAGTGACAGGAGGGTAGGGGGCTGGTCAGCGAATAGTGC
>NIUT01000049.1 GCA_002254365.1 Nitrospira sp. UW-LDO-01 | reverse complement strand
ATGTTAGGACGCTCCTCCATCTGCGTGTTTTTCAAATTCTATACTTTCTAAGACGGAAACTACTCCCTCAATTTCAGTTTAAACCCCAAACAGCAGACGTTAGGTTCCATGTAGGTATTGCTCTGGTGCCTGGCATTCCCGTCGTTCACTCCATAGAGGACGACTTGGAGTTCTGTTTTCTCAGGCAACTCAAACGGTTTGAACGAGGGAGCGTTGATTGGACGTGCAGGGATATGCCGAAGCTCTGGCGGTATAACCTGCATTATTTCGATTATCTCCATGATCCACAGCGTTCGTGTGAAAATAAGTGTTTCCTTATTGGCAATTGGATCCAACACAATCCGCCAGGGACGGAGGACGCGTGGGAACCCTATACGGTTTCGCTCCGGATCGTGAACTGGATCAAGTGGTTTCTGTTGCCGGAGAGAGGTAGTCTTGAAGAACCGCGTGAACGGCACCTGCAGCAGGCGTGGGTGGAAAGTCTCTATCAACAGGTGCAATGGTTGGAGCACAACATAGAATATCATCTCTTGGCAAATCACTATCTGAAGAATGGTGTCGCGCTATTGTTCGCCGGACTGTATTTCCAAGGAACTGATGCTGAAAGGTGGCTTCAAAAAGGCCTAAGGATTCTGCGGGATGAACTCACGGAACAGTTTCTTGCCGATGGCGGACACTTTGAAAGAAGTCCGATGTATCACTCAATCAGTGTCGTTGACTATCTTGATGTCTTGAACCTCACGCAAAATTCATCCACAGCGATCACACGTGAGATCACACGCGAATTTGCCTGTAAGGTGACGACAGCGTTGGACTTCCTGAGTGGCATCTGCTTGCCCGATGGAGAGATTCCTCTGTTCAATGATTCTGCATTCGGTATCGCTCCAGCTCCGTCTCACATCTTCGGCTACGCCGAACGGGTGATCGGATACAAGCAGCCACAGCGATCAACGAGCCTGACGATCGAGGCGTTTTCGCCGAGCGGATATTATGTGTGTCGTAAAGCGAGCGATATGATCATCATTGACTGTGGGCCGATCGGTCCAGACTATCAACCAGGGCATGCTCATTGCGATACATTGAGCTATGAGCTTGTGCTAGATGGCCACCGAGTGGTGGTTGATAGCGGAGTGTTCGATTATGAGCCAAGTCCGGAACGCGCCTATGTGCGAAGTACGAGGGCTCATAATACTGTCATTGTCGATGGTGAGGAGCAATCGGAGGTGTGGGGCGTGTTTAGAGTGGCACGACGGGCAAGACCAATCAGTAGTTGCATCGGCAGGACAGAAGACGGGACGATTCTCTTCGAGGGGGCTCATGACGGATACAAGAGATTGACCGGCAAGCCGATTCATCACCGACGCATCCGTTATGACGAGCAGGGGAGTTGGGTTGTGTCAGATGAATTGACCGGAGTGGGAAGTCATTACATGGAGAGTGTCGTACACATTCATCCTGATTGCACGATTATAAGATCGGGAGCGCAGAGTTTTCGAATTGAGCGATGTGGTGAGTGTATCGCCATCATTGACGTGTTGACCGTCTGTCAGGCGACGGTTGAGCTTGGGTGTTATTTTCCTGAGTTTGGTTTGAGTTCCAAGAACCCTATGCTAGCCTTTTCTTGTTCTGGGGAAGTTCCTCTCCAGCTGAGTTATCGAATCCTAAAAGCGAGAGACCAGTCCACTGAGGCGTTGCGGTATGCGAATCCTCTTCCTCTCACATTACTTCCCGCCAGAGGTGAACGCGCCGGCGACCAGAACCTATGAACATTGTCGACAGTGGGTGAAAGACGGGCAC
>NIUT01000048.1:40887-75069 GCA_002254365.1 Nitrospira sp. UW-LDO-01 | reverse complement strand
TTTCTTGTATCGCTACAAGATTGCCAACTAGCGAATCCCTTGCGGCTGTCGCAGTGCTTCCCCAGTCAATTGTTGATGTGACGATGCCCGCCGCACCGGCTATCATCACGGTCTGTAGCTCCGGCTGTACCTATAAGAATTCGCAACTACAGACGGCCATTGACGCGGCGGTACCAGGTACGACCATACAGTTGAAAGCCGGTGAAATCTATCAGTCACCTCCAGACGATAAGGGTTTCATTCTTCGCAATAAGGCGGGGGCGGGCTGGATCGTTATTCGAACGAGTACGCCGGATAGTCAGTTCGCTCCGCCAGGCGAACGTCTGACCGTCAGTGATGCACCAAAACTCCCGAAGCTTGAACGAACTGGAACGTATGGGATGACCTGTGAGCCGAATGCACACAACTATCGCCTTATCGGCTTGGAGTTCCGCAATCCAGGTAACGGTGCTACTGGCCATTCTTCCGGCGCCCTTATTCATTGCGGGCGATTTGAAACAACTGTGGATGACCAGCCTCACCATATTGTTTTTGATCGCGTGTATGTTCATGGCCCATCACTTGCCGGGCAAGATGTTCGGTTTGGCGTGATCCTGCAGGGGCGACATCAGGCGGTCATTGACTCATGGATCTCGGACATCAAGCACAACTACTCTGAGGCAAACGCCATAGCGAGTTGGGGAGCTGCAGGCCCATTACGGATTGAGGACAATTATATTGAAGGCTCTTCGATTAACATTCTTATAGGAGGGGCTGACCCGCTTGTGCCGAATCTCACACCCTCGGATATCACGATTGTCAAGAACACAATCACAAAGCCACTCCGTTGGAAGAATCTCGAATTTGCATTCTTGAGTGTGAAGAACCTGCTCGAGCTGAAGCACGCTCAACGGGTGTTGGTTGAGGGCAACACGTTTGAGGGTGTGTGGCCTGATGCGCAGGCGGGTTTTGCGTTCATGCTCACTCCGAGACAAGGTTCGGGAGTCGGTGCAAAGTGTGGTCCGGCCGGTTCCCCGGGTTGTGCTCCCTGGACGATCGTCCAAGACGTCACGATCCGGAATAATAAGGTGAAGGCTGCTTCCAACGGCGTCGCCATTTCCGGCCGTGATCCTGGTGGGCCCTATACGTACGCGACTCGTGCGGGAAGACGGTTTACTATTCGGAACAACATCCTGGAAGGGCTTGGAGGCTATCCAGGAACAGGCATTGCCTTTGCCATGGCCAATGGGCCTGGTGATGTGACCATCACTCACAATACGGTTGTGAAGTACAATGCAACCAATCTTGATGGAAAGGGATTGGATCTGCAAGCTGGTTCGCCGTCAACGTCATCAGGGTTTGTCTTTCAGAACAATATTCTGCCCGCTCGAAAGTATCCCTTGTTTGGCTTCATTGGGGGTTGTTCCAGTACAGCACTTGTCACGTATACCCCTGGCTTTCAATGGACCCATAATGCGATCGCTGGCCCATGGCCAACTCCTGCTGGTTGTACGGTAGGAATTCTTCCAGGATGGAGTGCAGAGAATGCCTTTCCTGTGAGTGAAGCAGCCATCGGCTATGAAAATTATTCGTCCGGTATGTACCGGCTAACAAGTGCCAGCCCATTTAAAGCTGCGGGATCAGATGGCAAGGACCTTGGTGTTGACTATGTCGAATATGTCGCGGTTCATGGGTTATAGCCCTAGCATGCGTAACACGGCTCGGCGATGACGCAACGACCCTGTCGATCCCTCGGCATCTGCACGCCGAGGGTGTTGTCGTGAAGTATGTGTGCGTAAGGCAGGTTGGGTGATCTTCCATGGTTCGTTCTCATTTCCGACTAGGGACCGATGGTTAGAGCTGGGGCGGCTAAATGGCTATCGGAGCGAGATGAGATGGGGCCTGTCTCTATATGAAGTGCTGCTTGCAGCAGTGACCAATTAATGCCGATGTCGGTATTATCGGTACCTTTTTGGGAATAAGGGCTGGTCGGGTTGAGGCTGTAGTTGCCAGTCGCAACGTTTGTAAATCCGACGGCAGCAACTCCCGCCGGGTTGAAATTGTCCGATGGATAATTCTTGGGAAATGGATTCGAGATCAGGACATTCGTGCTGAACTTGAACTCTGGGAAGTACTTGTTCAGCGTGGTTAGACCGACGCCTGCTCCGTCACCGAAAACCCCATAGGCGTTGTGAGGCGCGATGTTGTCGCGGAAGATAAAGTTTAGACTCGGTATACTCCCCGCCGCGTAGAGTATTTGACCTGTCTGAAATCCGGTATTGTGTTCGATCGTGACATCCGAGGGACCGTTAGAAATCTGAAACAACCGACCGCCGCCACCCCATTGTGGATTGCCGATATCCAGAAAGAGATTGTTCTTGATCAACACACGCTTGGTGGGTTGACTGGGATAGTTGCTGTCAAGGCCAGAGAGGGCGAAGCCATTAGCCGTATGCTTCACAATATTGTTTGTGAAGGTGATGTCCTCAGTCACGGACCAGGGTGCTCGGTTACTCTGGTTGCGAACGGTGATCATAATGCCGTAGCCAACCTGAGCGTGTACCCAGCTATATTCGAAGATATTCCCATCAATCAAAACCCGGCGAGCATTCTTCAGTTCGAACAGATTCTTGATTTGCCATGGGATTCCTGCATAGGATGCGTCTCCAATTTTCCACCGTAACGGCTTCGTGAAGAGGTTCTTGCGGATCTCGATGTCCGATGGAACGAGATTCGGAATGCGTGGATCCGCTCCACCAAACATGACATTTTCTCCCGCTCCCTCCAGATAGTTGTTGAGAATCACAAACGGACCAGGGCCGGTCCAGCCTCCAATGGCTTGGGAGTCGAAACCACGTTCCTTGCAATCGGCGATGTACGAGTTCTTGACTGTGGAGGAAGCGCTGTTTAGCAGTATGCAAAACTTGAGCGCCGATGTCGGCAACCCGTGGACGTACATTCTGTCCAGCTCAATGTGGTGTGGGACTTGTGAGAGCTCGGTCATTAGCCCGTCACCCAGCTCAATCAGCTGGGAGACAAATGCGTCGTTGTTCTGCTTTGTGACTTCGAGGCCCAGCAGTCGATAGTGATGCGCACCATATTCGGTTTTAATCGCGTGCTGATTCAATCCTGGTGACACAATTTTCGCCATCACGTTGGCATAGGCCGGAGAGATGCGCTCGCCAGTCGGTGGCAGGGCAGAGTCTGGGGCCGAGGTGCGGATGGTGATACAGCCGGTGCCTGGTTTCACTTTCAGGGTAATGGGACCGACGAATGTCGCACCGGCCTCAAGCAGGATTCTATCTCCAGGAGAAGCGGCATCGATTGCCGCTTGTAGTTTGCCTCCGCTGGGAACCATCGTTGTCTTACCGGACGAAGTCCCGCAGCTAATATCCGGGATCACTGGCAGCTGAGGAAGCGTCTGACTGAGGGCCAGGACTGGCCACCCCATTAAGAGGCACAGTCCAACTGAAATCGCATGGTGATTGAATCGCGTGAGATGGATCATCGTAGCTCTCCAGGTTATCTGCCCAGTGGGATGAATTCTCCTAATCGAAACGCTGTATCAATCTTGTCAAGGGACTATCCGTTGATGCTTCCGGTGGCATAGACTTTCCTTCAAGGCACGCAATAGGCGTGCCACCCGACTAGTTCTGCAGTTGAGAAAAACCACCCCCAACTGCTCCAAATCACGAAAGTGGTGTGAGCACCGTAGCTTGTTGTGAACGCCAGACGCAACAACGTCGTTCACATTTATCCAAGGCGTTAAGACGATGATTACGCACTGCATGGCATCTGTCGCCATGATCTATTTGTGCACCTGGCAATGCGGAGAACATGTTAGGTAACACGATGAGTGGGAAACGGACAGTGTCTCAACTTCAGCATGCGTTACGCGCGCTGAAGCGCGAAGCGGTCGGATTCACCTTCTCGTTTCCGTTACAGGCGCGCGTGCACGCGGCGTGTGCAGGGGCACTGGAGTACTACATTGTCAGCGATGTTCTCTTTTTAGACGATATGCGCTTCGATGCGCAAGGCGTGGTGCAGAAAGTGTATCGAGCACAGGGTCCACAATACAATCCTCTGTTTATTGCGTGGTGGGGGTTGCATCGGCTAGGGGTCTTTCATGCCACCGGGGACTCGGACGCGTTAAAGGATTTCTGGGTGCAAATCGAGTGGCTGCGATTGCATGCCCTGCGACGACAGGATGAGGCGGTTGTCTGGCCCTGTGCCTTTGATTGGCAAGAAGGAGCCGCGCGACTAAAGTCCCCCTGGATCTCCGCGATGTATCAAAGCGTCGTGATCAGCGCGCTTGTGCGGGCCTATCGCTTGAAGAAGGATTCCGAGTTGATCGACCTGTGTCTCAAGGCCACAAAAGTATTTTCCCTCTCGATTGAAGATGGAGGAGTACGTACTGTGATGGGGCGCGGCGCGCTGTACGAGGAGTATCCAGTGTATCCACTTCCTCGGGTCTTAGATGGGTTCTTATTCAGCTTGTTAGGGCTGTACGATTTGGCGGTCGAAACGGGCGCGCCACAGATTCATGGTCTCTTTGCGGATGGCGTGTGCGGTCTGCGCGAGGCCCTTGGTATGTGGGACTATCGCGGGAAGTGGAGCTGGTATGGGACGCATGGGTATCTTTGTCCGCCTCATTATCATCAATTGAATGCGTGTTTGCTCGAGTTGGTTGGGACGTTGGTAGGTGATGAGGAGCTGGTGGTCCGTGCGCACCGATGGCTTCCACCGAAGCGATCCTGGCTCGACCAGGCCGAAATTTATAGTGCTTTTCTGCTCACCAAGAATCTGGCGCGACTTCGCCTTCCGAGGAACTAGTCCATGTGTGGAATCGCGGGAATTGTACATCTAAACAGAGCGGGGACTGTTCGACAGGAGCAGCTTCACGCGATGGCGAATACCATTGTGCATCGGGGGCCTGATGATGAGGGGTTTTTTATTGACGGACCCGTGGGGTTGGCGCATCGACGGTTGAGCATTATTGATGTCAGTCAAGGGCATCAACCCATGTTTAACGAAGACGATCGCCTCGCAATCGTCTTCAACGGAGAGATTTACAATCACGCTCAACTACGGAGTCGATTGGAGGTCGCCGGCCATCGGTATCGGACACATTCCGATACGGAATCTATCCTACATGCCTATGAAGAATTTGGAGATGAGTTTGAGTCTCAGCTCACTGGCATGTTTGCCTTTGCCATTTGGGATCGAGTGCGGAAACGATTGGTGTTGTCCAGAGACAGACTCGGGATTAAGCCACTCTACTATGCCATCGTTGGCGATCAGCTGGTGTTTGCTTCAGAGATCAAGGCGCTGCTCACCATTAAGGGGATAGAACGTCAGGTGGATTACGACGCACTCGATGCGTATCTGAGTTTACGGTATGTGCCGGGAGAGAAGACGCTATTTCGGGGGATCTTCAAACTATTGCCGGGACATACCCTGGTGGTGGACGAGGGGGGGTGGGCGGTCCGACAATATTGGGATCTTGCTTTCCATCCGGAACCTCGAGATGAGTCCCAGCTCAAAGCAGAGTTGGAAAAACTACTCTTTGAAGTCTGTCAAGATCATTTGATGAGTGAAGTGCCGTATGGTGTGTTTCTTAGCGGCGGGATTGATTCCAGTACTGTTGTGGCTGTGCTGCATCGCATCCTGAAGGATCCGGTTCGGACATTTACCGTTGGGTATGAGCAGGCTGCAGATGTGAATGAATTCGACTATGCTGGGCTCGTCAGTCGGGTTACGGGATCTGAGCATCATGAGTTGCGCCTATCGGCTCAAGACTTTGCTGAATGGATTCCTCAGCTCGTGTGGCATCTTGATGAGCCTGTAGGAGATGCAGCTTGTATACCATTGTATTTCTTGGCGCGGTATGCCAAGCCGCGTGCCACAGTTCTTGAATCAGGGGAAGGGGCGGACGAGATTTTTGGAGGGTACTCAATCTATCACAAGATGCTCACCATGGCACGGACGCGAGCGTTGACGCCTGCGTCTGTATCCACTTTGCTCAGTCGGCTTGGAGAGATTGTCGGTGGAGGGGGGAAACTATCTCGGTATTGTCGCCTCTTTGGGAAACCACTTTCGCAGGCCTATCGTGGTGTCTCCGGGCATTTTCTCGAAGGTATGCGGCACATGTTGATCAGACCAGAGTGGGGAGCCTCTGAGGGAGGGTACAACTATCTCTCCCACACTCTCTCATCATGTTTCGCCCGTGTGCAGGATTGCGATCCACTCAATCAAATGCTCTACATCGATTCGAAGACGTGGCTGCCGGATGATCTGTTAATTAAGGCAGATAAGATGACGATGGCTGCATCCGTCGAGTTGCGGGTGCCGTTTCTTGATCACCGGCTCGTGGAATTTGCCGCAGGGCTTCCCACCGATTATAAGATCAAAGGCCGAATAACCAAGTACTTGCTGAAGCAAGTTGTCGAGCCGTATCTGCCGCGTGAAATTGTGCATCGTCCGAAGAAGGGGTTTCCTGTTCCTGTGGCTGATTGGTTTCGAGGAGGGTTATATGACGTGGCGCATGATGTATTGCTGGGACGGAACAGCCGCATCGTTGACTATCTTCACAGAGCCGAAATAGCCTCTCTTTTACAACGGCATAAAGTAGGTGGCGTTGATTTCTCGAATGAACTCTGGGGGTTGTTGGTCTTGGAGTATTGGTTTCAACGATTTGGAGTACGGACATGATGCATGGGCAGAATATTATCTGTTTTGCAAATGATTGGGATGCGGACCCGACCAGCAAACACCAGGTCATGAAGATTCTTGCGAGAAGCAATCGTGTTCTGTGGGTGAATTCTATCGGATTGCGGCGGCCAGGGGCATCTGCGGGAGATGCATCGAGAATGCTGCAAAAGCTCAAGAAGTTCATGCAAGGGCCTGTGAGTGTCATGCCTAATTTACATGTCGTGACTCCTCTGGTGATTCCCTTTCACGACATCAAGGGAGTTCCGACGTTTAATGCGTGGTTTCTCGCTCGGTATATACGATATCAGGCCACCCGCTTAGGGATGAGTGACTTTCAAGTCTGGACGTTTATGCCGACGATGGCTTCGGTGATTGCCCACTTACGGCCCCAAAAAGTTATTTATTATTGTGTGGACGAGTGGTCTGCCTTCAGCTTCCTCAATGCGAAGCTGATGGCAGACATGGAAGCTGAGGTGATTCGACAGAGTGATCTCGTTATCACATCGGCAGAAACACTCTACGAGAGTAAGCGAGCCCTTCACCCCAAGACCTATCTGGTATCCCATGGAGTTGATAGCGAGCATTTTGGGAAAGCCACTTCCTCTGATACCGCTGTTCCGAGAGAGGTTGCAACACTGCCGCATCCTGTGATCGGGTTTTGGGGACTGATTCATGAGTGGATCGATCTCGAACTGATCGCAGAGGTTGCGGCGAAGCGACCGCGGTGGTCTTTTGTGCTGATCGGAAAGAGCGGCGTCGATTGCAGTGTGCTCGAGCAGGTACCCAATGTGCACCTCTTGGGTGTTCGGTCGTATGACACATTACCGGCATTTGCAAAGGGGTTTACGGTCGGCATCATGCCGTTCAGGATTAATCGGCTAACGGACAATGTGAATCCTATCAAGCTACGTGAATACTTGGCCGCCGGGCTTCCGGTCGTCTCCACGCCGTTGCGAGAGGCGAGAGCGTACCAGCATGTGGTGCGGTTTGGTTCGACGGCTACGGAGTTTACTGCCGCATTGGACGAGGCGGTCGGAATTCGTCAGGGGTTGGACTCCCGGGTCTTTCTGGATGCCGTAGCCGATGAAACGTGGGTTTCTAAGGTTCAGTACATCTCAGAATTGGTCGACGGGTTGAACAGTTCCACGCCCTCTAAGAGCCGGGGGCGGTAGGATGCTCGATCGCGGAAGGATGGTACCATGAAAGAAGCAGATCATCTCTCTCAACCGATGAGAGAGCCCATCGGGTCCGATGCCATGGTGACCGGAAGTTTGCTGGTCGGCCTCGTGGGCTTGCTGGCGATACTGTACTATCCTGTTCTTTATCACATGGTCGTGCAGTGGAATGATGACCCGGACTATTCGCATGGATTCTTGATTCCATTCATTGTGGCCTACTTTATCTGGGAACGACGTCAGCATCTTCTTGCCTGCCCACCTCAGCTCGATCGTTTCGGCATGCCTCTGATCGGGCTTGGACTAAGTATTTTGCTGGTCGGCCTTCTCGGAGCCGAGTTGTACATGCAACGTGTGTCGCTGCTGATTGTCCTTGCTGGCGGAGTGCTTCTGATTCTCGGGCGTGAAGCGCTCAAAGTTCTCGTGTTTCCAATCGGGTTCATGCTGTTCATGATCCCTCTTCCTGCCATCGTGGTGAATGCTATCGCCTTCCCGTTACAGGTATTTGCTGCCAAGACGGCTACGTATTGTCTCGATACGTTCGGAATTCCCGTGTTGCGGGAGGGGAACGTCATCGTGTTGGCCAGCACGAGACTTGAAGTCGCGGAGGCCTGCAGCGGAATTCGTTCTCTGCAGGCGTTAGTAGCCTTAGGGACAGTGTTTGCTTACTTTTCCCAGACCATGCTGTGGAAACGGTGGGTCTTGGTGACGCTCTCTGTTCCCATCGCGATTGCGGCGAATGCGGTGCGAGTGAGTGGCACAGGGGTCTTGGCCCACTACTGGGGACCTGAAGCTGCTCAAGGGTTTTATCATACCTTTGAGGGCTGGTTGATCTTTCTGGTGGCGTTTCTGTTTCTTCTCCTGGGAGGTTTCGTACTCTCGAAGTTAGGCCGAGATCAGGTTGGCGCAGGCCAACACAATACGCCTACTGTTTCACGCCCACAGCCGTTTGCCCTTCAGAAGAAACCGATCGGGATTGCGATGGGCTTCCTGTGCTGTGCTCTCCTTGCTGTGCAGTCAGTATCTCAAGGAGAACGCATTCCCACAAAGCAGTCCCTTCAGAACTTCCCACTCACCATCGCCGAGCGTTGGGCTGGAACAGAATTGGGTTTAGAGGAAGAGGTCTTGAAGGTTCTCCGACTGTCTGAATACATCATGCGGGTGTACGTCCCGATTTCTCCCATGGTACCTGAAGCACGACCGGTTTCATCAACGGAGCGCACGCCAAGACCTGTCGCCCGGGTAATCGCTGATCGCTCATCTTCGAATGGGCCGGTGTGGCTCTATGTAGGTTATTATGAGTCACAACGAACTGGTGCTACATATCACTCACCGAAGAACTGTCTTCCCGGGGCCGGATGGCAATTTGTCGAGTCTACGGAGATGGTTGTTTCGGTAGCTGATCGTTCCATCACGGTCAACGAGGTGACGATACAAAAAGGGCTTGATAAGCAGGTGATCGTGTATTGGTATCATGATCGTGGGCGGGTGATTGCCAGCGAGTACTGGGCCAAAGCGTATCTGATCTGGGATGCCGCAACCAAGCATCGATCGGATGGCGCATTGGTTCGGATTTCGGTGCCTGTGACGACGACGGTGGAGGCGGCACAAGCGCAGGCGCGCATGTTCCTTCAAGACTCATGGCCGTTGATCGTTGATTTCATGCCAGCAAGCTGAAGCACTCTTATAGCGTACGACCGCCGAGGTCCCCACGATCCGTTGGAGCTCACTCTGTCCGTTCAGTATCGATACGTATAAAGAGTGTCCTCCTTTCACGGGTGTTCCGCTGTCGTTTCATAGGTTACAGGATCTCCGGGTTTCACAATGATTGACATCATCGTCCTGCTCGCGGTTTCGACCTGCTTGGCGTTGACTCTCACCACTGTTCTCAAGGGGTGGGCAAGCCGCTTTCATCGGAGTGTTGCCGGCGTGTTGTTGGGTGCAGCAGGTGTCTGTGTCGGCGAGTGGCTGGTGAGCGTTCCTCAGGCAGTGTCGGGACTCGGGTCTGCCCTGTGTTTTCTCAGTGAACTGCTACTGGTGGTGATGTTGTTTCATGCGGCGACCGCGTTCGAGCAGGAGCTGGACGAAGATGTAACGCGCATTCGCTGGCTGCAATACCTCTCAACCGCTGCGTCTATTGGTTTGGGCATGTGGGTTGTCGTGGCTATGTTGGATGTCGATGCATCGAGGGACAGGCTCGGGAATGAAGTGGGGCTGAGTGGAAACATCACCTACCTGTTCCTCATCATCATGTATGTCGTGAGCATTGCCTACATGGAAGGGCTTCTACGCACGTTGAAAGACCCCTTCCTCTATCAACTGAAGTTTGTGCTGGTTGGGTTGGTTGCGTTGGCCGGATTCCGGATTTTTGCATTGAGCCAAACAGTCTTTCCGCAGGGACAGCGGCTTGATGCTGCCACACATGGGCTTGCCATTCTTATGGTGGTGGGCCTCATGGCCTATGGATTCATGCGAGCGAGGTTTCAGTCTTTTACGGAACGGATCTATATCTCGCCGAAAGTGCTGTCCGGGTCACTGACATTTCTGGTGGTAGGACTGTATTTGTTTGGAGTTGGTGTCGTCAGTCAAGTTGTCCGCTCCGTGGGGGTATCGTTCGGAGTCGCCTTGAGCGTGCTCTTTGTGTTGTTGGCCTTGATAGCATTGGCGATACTGGTGCTGTCTCGCAGTACACGGACAGCGTTGCGGACCACTGTGACGCGCAATTTTTACCGGTCGAAGTATGATTACCGGGCGCAGTGGCTGGAAGTCACGGAAGTGTTTCGGGGCAGAGATTCCGTAGATGCGATTTGGGATGGACTGCTGGGGCTGCTGAGCCGCACATTTTCTGCAGGCCGAATTTCGCTCTGGCACAAAATCGAGGCTGAAGGACGATTTCATCAGGTGCGGTCTACGAACACCGAGTCTCCGCCTGAACCGCTAGAAGTCTTTCATCGTTTGATTCGCTCGCTGGCAGAGACAGATAGGCCGTTGACTGTGGAGATGGTCGAATTGTTGCTGGAAGATCCGTTCGTAAGGGCGACCGGTGCGGTCTTGTGTGTGCCGATTCGTTCTGAGTCAGAACTAATCGGTTTTATTGCCCTGAGTGGGGATGTGGCTGGGGTACCGTATGGGCAGGATGATCATGATTTATTGAGGGCCATGGCACATCATGCCGGCGTGTTGTTGGCCCATGCACGGTTGGCGGAAGAGCGCCAGGGTTCGGCTGAGCTGGAAGCGCTGCATCGGTTTTCTGCCTTCTGTCTGCATGACTTGAAGAATCTAGCGGCTCGTCTGTCCTTGGTCGCACAGAACGCCGATCTGCATGGTCAGGATCCTGCGTTTCAGGAGTCCGCCATGAAGACCGTGAGTGATACCGCGAAGAAAATGACAGCACTGATGTCGAAGCTCTCACTCAAAGCATTCCAGGCACCCACCACCGCCGCACCGGAGCTGGTGGATATGCTCTCGATGATTGAAGACATCGTCGCTTCCTTGGGGGAGAGGAGGCAGTGCTGGCAGATCACGATGGAACCAGTTCCACCGATCATGATCGTCCGAGAAGAGATCCAACAAGTGTTGCTCAACATCCTGTTGAATGCCAAACAAGCCGTCGGTGAAGAGGGAGAGATTCGAATCGCGCTCATGCACCTCAAGAGGGTTCTTGTGCTGACGGTCGAAGACACCGGATGTGGTATTGCACCGGAGAGACTGCGATCGATGTTTCGTCCGGTGCAATCGAGTCGGCCAGGCGGCCTTGGGATCGGGTTGTATCACTGTCGGCGAATCGTCGAGGGCTATGGCGGCATGATTCAGATTCGGAGTGCCGTGGGGCAGGGAACCAACGTGCGAATCGAACTTCCTCTCTCATCCCTGTCCGCGGCACAGGCCTCCAATACCCGAGGGCAATCGGTTGTTTCGTCATAATATTCAGATGGAGCCGCATACTCTATGAGCACACTCTCCACCATTTTAGTTGTCGATGACGATTCTGATATTCGTGACCAGATGAAATGGGCGCTGATGTCCGACTACCAGGTGCTTCAGGCAGAGGACCGCGCAACCGCGGTGACGCAGATCCGATCGGCGATGCCGCCGGTGGTGCTATTGGATCTTGGTCTGCCTCCGGATGTGGATGGCGCCTCGGAAGGATTGGCTATTTTGCGTGAAGTTCTGAACCTGAATCCATTAGCCAAGGTCATTGTCGTGACCGGTAACAGTGACCGCACGAATGCTGTGACGGCCATTGAAAGCGGCGCGTATGATTTCATTGAGAAGCCGATTCAACTCGATGTCTTACGGGTCGTGCTGCAGCGAGCGCTGTATCGCTATGGTGTGGAGCAAGACCGCCGCGCCCATTATGCGTCGGTGGAAGGGGAAGAGTTTGAAGGGATTGTGGGGGTTAGTGAGCCGATGCAGGAGGTCTTTCAATCGATTCGTCAGGTTGGCCCAACCGCCATGCCCGTATTGATCATGGGGGAAAGTGGCACCGGCAAAGAGCTGGTGGCACAGGCGATTCATCGCCAGAGTACGCGCCGCGAACAGCCTTTTGTGGCGATCAACTGCGGCGCCATTCCCGACAACCTCCTGGAGAGCGAGCTGTTCGGCTATGAAAAAGGCGCCTTTACCGGAGCGGCTCAGCAAAAGAAAGGGCGAATTGAGTATGCTGATGGTGGCACGCTCTTTTTGGATGAGATCGGTGATATTCCCCTTGGCTTACAGGTCAAGCTCTTGCGGTTTTTGCAGGATCATAAAGTCCAGCGGCTTGGTGGAAAGGATGCGATTTCCGTCGACGTCCGGATCCTTGCGGCTACCAATGCTGACCTTCACAAGGCCATTGAGGAGGGGCGGTTTCGGGAAGACCTGTTCTATCGTCTTTGCGTGATCGAAATTGCGGTGCCTCAGCTGAATGAACGCGGTGCCGACATTGCTCTACTCGCACGCCGATTCATGATGCGATTTGCAGCCGAGCAACGCAAACAGCTGAAGGGTTTTTCCCCAGAGGCGGTGGCGGCATTACAGGCGTATGGGTGGCCCGGGAATGTGAGGGAATTGGAAAATCGAATGAATCGGGCGGTTTTGATGGCTGAGGGGGCTTATATCACCCCTGGAAATCTTGGACTCTGTGGCCTGGCTATGGGAGGCGATGAAGCGTTGAGCTTAAAAACCTCTCGCCAGCGTCACGAGAAGGATCTGGTTCGGTTAGCCTTGGATAAGCATGAGGGGAATGTATCCAAGACGGCTGCTGAGTTGGGGATCAGTCGTCCCACTCTCTATCAATTACTGGACCGCTATGGGTTGAAGAAGACAAAAGCCGAAGGCCAAACGGAAAACGTTTAATCTCACCTGAACACGATTTCGCGATGAGTCCAAATAGCCTGTCAAGACGTTGTTAGATCGGTTTACAGTGTTAAAACTTTCTAGGAATCTCGCTATCGGGTTCCTGCTTCTCGCGCTTGCTGTCCTAAGCGCCTGTTCCAGCCTCTACGATGTTCGAAAACTCACGCTCCCGAATGATCCGGAAGCACTGCAACGCCGTCTGCATGATGTCGGCTTGCCCCTCCTAGCCGTAGCCGTCGGTTGGTGTCCGTTCGAACAGGAGGCGACCTATGGGTTCTTCCTTGAGAACCATCCGAGAAAGGGAGGGGGCACAAGTCGAGGCGTGACAGGTCCGATCGTCTCCTATGTGCATCCGCGCCTGCCTGCGGCCCAGGCTGGGCTTGTTCTGGGGGATCATATCATTGAAGTCAATACGGCGAATGTCGAAGCACACGACGCGCACACAATCATGCAGCTGGTGTCTCGGCTGACGGCGGCCCGTATTCAACCCTTGCAGTTAGAAGTCCAGCGTGGGTCCGCGCGTCGAACCGTGACGATGCGGGCGCTGCCGGTCTGCAAATTCTCGTTGAGACTGATTGAAAGCGACCTCATCAACGGGGTGTCTAATGGCCGAGTCATTGCGGTGACGACGGGAGCGATGCGAGCATTTGTCAGGGATGACGAATTGGCCTGGATTCTGGCGCATGAGGTTGCGCACAACATCCTCAATCATGCCCAGAATGCTCAGCTGAGGGTGATGCTGAACGCTTTTCTCCACGCGGCAGTCGGGCCTGGGACCCCAGATACGCCTCACCCAGAGGCTCGCATGCTCGAAGCGCAGGCCGATCATGTCGGGGCGTATCTCATGGCCCGGGCAGGCTATGATCTGGATGCGGTTCGACGGGTATGGGAACGGCTACGGCAGCTCGAACGGGCACAATCCACGTCTGGGCATGAGATAAGTCGTACTCATCCAACCACTACGGAACGCTTGGCTGCATTTCAGGAAACCTTCACGGAAATCCAACATAAACGTCAACGTGGTGAATCGTTGCAGTTTCAGTTTGCCCCACTCGACTGATCACGTTCCGTTACAGCCCTGAAAGAGTCTTCTTCGCGTCCTCAGCTCCGGTAAAATGCTGGTTGAGCTTCAATGCGGTCTGCAGCGCATCTTTGGCTGCCGCAACCTCACCGTTCTTGGCCTGTGCCATTCCGAGATGGTAGTGAACGAGCGGCTCATTTGGTAATTTGTCTGCAGCCTCTTTCAGCAGGCTCACAGCGAGGAGGGAGGCGTTTTTCTTATAGTAAATCCATCCCAACGTATCGGCAATATTGGGGTCTTCCGGTCTCTGCTCTCGGGCGGTCTGGGCATGAGAGAGAGCCACGTCGAGATTCCCTCCCTGCTCAGCGATCAACCAGGCCAGGTTATTGGCGGCCGGCGCGAAGCGGGGATTGAGTTTGAGGATCTGGTCGTATCGTTCTTTGGCCTTGTCGTACTCTTTGCGGCCTTCATGGATGATGCCCAACATCATCAGCGCGGCAGGGGCGTTGGGGGTTTTGGCGAGGATGGTTTCATATTCTATGATCGATTGATCCACCTTTCCGGTTTGGTAGTAGAGTTGCGCCAAGTTCAAATATGGAGCCAGCGCTGAACCGTCGATTTCAATCGCGGTCTTGAATGATTGCTCTGCCTGAGCAGGGTCCTTGGCATTCAGCCAGAGTTGTCCGACCAGATTATGGAGCAAGGGACTGTTCGGTACGGTCTCCAACTGCTTGATCACTCGTTCCCGTGCCTCTTGCGTCTTGCCCTGGACGCTCTTGATGGCGACGATTTGGAGAATCGGCTCGATAGCCGTCGCGCGCTTGGCCAGGGCCTCTTCAAAATATGCCAGGGCTTTTGTCGTATTCTTTTCCGCCCGGGCGACTAAGCCGAGGTTGTAGGGGCCGATCGGTTCTTTGGGGGCGGCTTGCGCGATGGCTTCAAAGACCTTCCGGCTTTTCGTCAGATCGCCTTTCCGGAGGTAGGCGGTACCAGCGACGATGGCAGCCTGCACGTTACGTGGGTTGATCTGAATGGCGGCTTGTGCTTGCTCAAGCGCCAAGTCGACGGATCCTTCCGCCAGGTGAATTTGTGCCAGCGCCGTTCGGGCA
Organism: Nitrospira sp. UW-LDO-01; assembly: GCA_002254365.1. Taxonomy (GTDB): domain Bacteria; phylum Nitrospirota; class Nitrospiria; order Nitrospirales; family Nitrospiraceae; genus Nitrospira_D. The sequence goes on along the minus strand of NIUT01000048.1, from coordinate 59,737 downwards.
TCGCTCAGCTGGGGGTTGAACTTCACGGCGTCAGCAATCGCGGCTTTGGCTTGAGGGAGTTGCTGCTTTTGCAGGTACGCTATCCCGAGAAAATGGTGAGCTCCGGCAAATTGAGGACTGTCCTTCAGAACAGCCTGGAGCAGCGTGAGAGCTTCATCGGGTTTTGCATGGGCAAGCTTCAGCCGCGCATCGAAGAACCGCCCCATAAGGTCGTGTTTGTCTTTGTCCCGGAGAGCGTTCACGAGCGGCTCGGCCTCCGCGATCTTTCCTGTATCCAGATAGTGGCCGATCAACTTATCTCGCGCGTTGGACGACGACGGGACGACTTCTGTGGCCCGCCGGTAGCTGACAAGGGCTTTCTCTGGTTGCCCCAGGGCGGTGAAATAGTCCCCGAGATGGATGAGCGGAGTGTCCGCTTGAGGCTTACGCGCCACCAACTTCTGCAGAGTGGCTTCTGCGTCAACCGGTTTGGCATGACGTTGATAGTGGCTTGCCAAGTGAAGGTAGACCGCCTCATTCTCGGGATCGGCTTCCATAGCTTGCTGGTAGTGCGTCTCAGCCCGCGCTGATTGTCCCACGACATCGTAATAGTCGGCCAATGCCAGGAGCGCCGGAAGCGCGTGAGGATCGACGGACAAGGCTTGGCGGAGCGTGGCCTCCGCTGCCGGCTTATCGTTCAGGAGGAAATGGACTCGGGCCAGGTCAATGTAGACCTGGATATTCTTAGGGTCTTGCTCGAGTGCTTTCTTGAGCTCAGCAATACCGTCCTTGTACTGTTTTTCATTGATCAAGCTCCGTCCATGGAGGATCAGTCCATCGAGGTGTTGAGGAGCAGACGCCAACACGATCTCGGCGCGTTCACGGGCTTTGCCGGGATCCTGTGCCAGAAGGTAGAGTTCGCCAAGCTTGAGTTGGGCATCCTGATTCGCCTTGTCCAAGGCCACTGTTCTCGTGAGCTCAGAGAAGGCGGCCTGGAGGCTGGGAATCGTACCGTGTTTCAGGTAGGCCAGGGCTAATCGGTAATGTGTGTCAGAGCTATTAGGCTCTGACTGGATCACGTTTTGATATTCGATGATCGCTTCTGGATATTGGCCATTCTTTATATAGGTTTCTGCTCGTTCGCGATGTTTGGCCGTCTTTTCCCCCGGTGTCTTCGAATCACACCCGAGATGGCCAACTATGATGAGAGCGAGCAGCAGATTCCGGATGATCATCGTGGAACGAAAAGACATGGATAACCTTTCTGGTCAGGAGGTTCGAGCCATCCAATCAGCGGCTATCTTACGACAGCCCTTGCACAAATTCATAGCTGCCAAGCGTAGAGAAAGATCGGTCCAGGGGGGAGGCGATGTGGAGTCGTTCGAGTCGACGTACGTTGGTGGGACCGATGGTGCAGGTTTGCGACCGGATCCATGGAAAGGGTGAGATGACGCCTTTCCAGGATAGAGCGATCTGTCATGCTGTCTAGTGCGTAGCGAGGTCTCAAACGGGGTAGTCTAAGGAATGGTTCTGAGGAACGGATCGAATAGCGTTCCGAACCGGAGAGTCACCAGACGGCTCTATGCCTAGCCAGAAGGCAGGATTAAACAGGAAACATGCGAGTGTAAAAATATTTTACAGTACAGAGCTGACGCGATTCTCTATCGTGAACAAATGATAACTAATTGAAGTGAAAAGCTTATCTATAACAGCTGTACTAACAGAATACCGTCATATCCATGATTTCTCCTGGTAGGGGTGTAAAATTATCTGACGAAATGAGTCATGGATCTGTTAGCTGTATTTTTAACTATGTAGCATTTTCAACAGCTTAAATGGCCTGGCAAGTATATTGCTCACTGAATCTGACTGTATTGAGGACTTCATGGCCTTATCGAAGAGCGATCATGAAGTTCACAAAGTAGTCATTCAATAATTGAGAAGGGGGTGAATGCATATGAAGCGAATGGTATATGTGGCAGTGCTTGCTCTGCTCGTAGGAAGTGTGGCAATTCCTCAACAGGCTTCAGCCTTGAGGCTCTCGTTGAATGCTGGAGGTGGGGCTGTTGAAGTTAATCTCAGCGACAATGGCGCAGGAGATGCCAATGGGGCCCTTGATGCGATCACATTCATTGGTTCCGTGAGTAACTGGCGCATTAATGTCGCCACAGGAATTAACATTGGGAGTTCAACTCAACCACATCTGGACTTGAATAGCGTCAATGTCTCTGACGGTGGTGGTGGGACTATGCAACTCATGCTAACCGAGACGGGTTTTACCACTCCGCCCGCGTTTAGTTTTCTCGCGTTGATCGGTGGGACTGCATCAAACCGGGTTCAATATCAGACTTACTGGGATGCCGGGAATAATGCATTCGCAACAACCACGCCGTTGACGAACTCTGGACTCTTGGGGCCTGGAGCATTTTCTAATACGAGCGGTGGTCTTGGCGGTGGAGTCGGCCCATTTTCTGTGACACAAGTGGTGACGATTACCCACCTGTCTGGAAATAATGTGTCGAGCTCCTTCGATGCGGAGATTTCCACGGTGCCGGAGCCTGCGTCCATGCTTCTACTGGGTTCAGGACTCTTGGGTCTTGGGCTGTGGGGTCGGAAGATGCGTAAGAGCGCGTAGCTCGTCGGCATTCTCCATATAGCTCAGCTCTTCGTCAAGACGGCCATCCCGATGACTATCGGGATGGCCGTCCTGTTTTGTGAACTACTTCTTTCTTGGATCTCTCTTACGGTGACTCTGTGCCTGTGATCATGTCTCGCTGTATCCAGATGATCCCTCTACCAGCCGTATGCACAGTCCTTGATTTCCCTCACCCGTGCGGTACAAGGCCTAAATAGCTATTCAGGTGGGCATGTCTCAGGTATGATTTCTCGGAGCGATTCCCAACTACGCAGACGAAGACGTTAGCTTCAATGCATGTTCATCGAGCAGGGAGGGGCGGGATAGTGAACAGATTTGCATCTGCCAAGTTATTGATCGCGCTTGCAGTTCTTCTTTCAGGGCCTTGTAGCATGGTGACTTACGGATTTGCCCAAGAGTCACCTCTAGCTTTCCAGAAGCGAGTGGATCTCACGCTCGGGACCTGGATCAGCGTGGGAGACACTCGGTGGAGCCACAATGCATCGTCGCAGGGACTATTGGGCAACCCGACCTCGAGGCTGACCTATGCCGATCATTCCACGAATATTGTAGAGCTGACCGCCAAGGTCTATCTCAGACCTCATTTCTTCGGTCGACTCCAGGTTGGAGGGGCTCATATCGGAGGCGGTCGGCTAACCGACGACGATTTTCTCGCAGCCGACGGAGGAAACCCCTCGTTGCGAACCCATAGCGACATCAGTGGATCCGGACTGTGGTTTGTGAATGCCGATCTAGGTGGAGCCTTGATAGCCTTTCCCAATAGTCGTGGTCATCTGGATGGCTTTCTTGGCTTTCAATACTGGCGTCAGAAGCACAACGCCTATGGAGTCCAGCAGATCAGCTGTTCAGCAGCTGGGGCCTCGACCGATTTGGATGGGGGCACCCCTGGATTAGACCCGTTATGTGTTCCAGGTGATATCGGCATTAGTCCCAGTGTAGAGGTCATTTCCAACAGTAGCTCGTGGTACTCGCTTCGAGTCGGTGCGACAAGCGAGTATCACCTGCTACGATGGGTGAGCCTCTACGGGTCGATCGTGCTGAAGCCCATCAACCTCTTTACCAATGAAGATACCCATCATTTGAGGGTGGCGGGTGGTGAGTTGAGTGCCCCCAGTTTTACCATGCGCGGCATCGGGTTCGGGGCAGATGCTGACATCGGCGTAAGGGTGCACCTCACGCGGTGGCTTGCGGCTCAGGTCGGCTACCGGGTCTGGTGGAATCGCTTGATCGATGGCACATGGGAAAGTCATCTTGCCGATGGTCGGTCTGCGTCCTTTCCGCTGACGGAGTTTCAATCCCTCCGACATGGCCTGACGGCTGGGCTGACGGCCTCATTCTAGCAGGATGCGGAAAAAGTCAGCCAGCGGCGTTCTTGCATCGGTCCGAGGCTCAACGTACGGCACGGAGTACGATTGGCCTCTTCGCTCGCTGCGGTCTTGCTGGACAGTCTTTTTGCGCATCCTGCTGGGCTGTTCAGAGTCATCTCACCCCTCGATATCTGTGACAGCGACAGAGGTCAAAACGAGTTTTTCCGCAGCCTGCTAAGTGTCGGGCGTCCTGGAGCGACTACCGTCTTGGTCGTCCGGAGGGCAAGGTCTCTTCTTCGTATTCCATGAAGAGGTGTTTCGCTTCGGGATGGAGGTGGCCGGGATGTCCCTGTGGAATACCCAGCGTGCGAAACAAGGGAGTGAGTTTCCCATTGGGGTGCAGATAGCCGGCTCTCAGAGGCACGGTGCGCTTGCTGTGCCGCACCAGTCGACAGGGGGTTGAGCGAATCGACGTGAGCCAATCGGCGATATCTTGTGGATTGCCGATGGAGGCCGAGAGTAACAAGAGTCTGGCCTGGGAGGGGCAGAAGATAATCGTTTCTTCCCACACAACACCGCGTTCGGGATCAGCCAGGTACTGTGATTCATCCAGGATGACCAAACCGAGCGTGTCCAATCTGACATCGATCTCACCACTCGCCGCATCGTAGAGCAAATTGCGGAGAATCTCCGTCGTCATGACGAGTAACGGGGCCTGCCCGTTTTCCTGGCGATCCCCGGTGAGAATGCCGACCTTGTCCGGTCCAAAGATCTTCGAAAACTCTGCATACTTGGTGTTCGACAAGGCCTTGAGCGGCGAGGTGTAAATGACGCTGCGATTTTCTTCCATAGCCCGTCGTGCCGCTTCAATCGCGACATAGGTCTTCCCACTTCCGGTCGGGACGCTGATCACCACATCGGTTTCACTTACCGCTGCCAGGGCTTCAATCTGCCAGGGATCCTGGACGAAGGGTTGGGGCGCCGGTACGCCGAGTCCCTGCAGCCATTCTGTGAGCGAGACGGGAGGATCAGACGGCTCTGATTCCGACGACCTGATCGCGGCTTTCTTATGAGCGATCGGGGGAGCCTCGTGGCGACGTGGTGATCCGGATGTGGGTCCGGCTTGACGTTCTCCGATCAGCGTCAGCAGATCGGACTCAAAGCCGGCACGATTTTGGCTCGAATGTTGGAGCAGTAGCTCGATCAGGCGGCGTTTTCCGGCGCGAAAGTGGCGCTGGACACGTCCACGGGCCAAGCGATGCAGTACTGCCACGGGTTGTTGCGCTAAGAGCTGTTCGAGTTCGTCGGTGGTCATATTTTGAAGTGCTGAGGACTAAGTGCTGAGGGTAAAGTCGCAGCCACACTCAGTCCTGAAGCCTCGTTCCTTAGTTAGTCCTACAGGGCTCAGGGCAATTCCTCCAATACACCGCGTCGGATTGCCGTGATCGCTTGGGATGCGGATTCGGCGAGGCCAGCGTGGGTTCCTTTGAGGGTTTGCACTTGCGACAGATACTCCAAGGTCCTGGCCAGTAGTCGATAGATGTCGCCTTCAGCCATGGTGGTCAGCCGACAGAGTCCGATCCAAGTGAGGGTTTGGTCGGCGACCCAGCGCTCCACAAGGGCCGCCACATCCGCGCGGAGGAGCGGGGGATCTTCGTAGGGCGATAAGCTTTCCGCGAGTTTGCGAACTTGCCCGAGCAAGGAACTCAGTCCTGGACTGATGCGAGGAAATGCACCGGGGCGATCATCATCGTGAGCCAGACTGGCCAGAATGCCGGCGAGGAGGGACGGGTCTGCGCCGGTGAAGGCCTCCGCGCGAATGAGTTCGGTGATGAGCAGCGAATGGTCGATGCGAATCAGTCGTGCCCATTCCCCCTCAGCCGTCAGTTGAGTCGTCAGGGTGAGATAGCCGAATGTCTGCAAGACTTCGACGCGCTCCTGGAATCGATGCCATAAACTGGTACGCAGGGCCTGAATGGATTTGGTATGCCGCTGTTGTTCCTGCCGGAGGCGTGATGCTGTGAGAAAGTCCTTTTGGCAAGCGGATCGTGATGGACAGGTCGGACAAGAGAAATCTTCCAGCGATTGGACGATGGCGTCGGGAAGAGGCTCGTTATTGCTGGATACTAGAATGGGGAGCAGGGGTAACCGGAGCGGCAGTTCTTCGAGTTGGTGACTGAGTCGATCGAACGTATCGGTGGAACACCAGGGATAGGCTGATGTTTCCGGGCAGTCGTACGTGCGGTCGTAGACTTCTTTCACGCTCGTGACCGGACATTCCGTGACGGCGCTTTCCGGCCTCAACACGGTGAGCATCGAATTCCTCTGGCCTTTGCTCCGATATTGGCGAAGCACGATTCCTCGTCCTCTACTGAACCCAACAACCCGTCCTGGCGTGAGAAACGGCAGTCGTGCTGAAATTTCAGGTGGTTCAGCGCGATAGGTCGGATGGCGCGTATGGCGGTGTCTTCGCGCATGGTCGAAGGTGTGCCATTGGGTGATCCAGTCCGTACAGACGCGAGGGCCGAATGGTTCCATCTTGATGTGGAGGGCATCGAGCTTCTGCTCGAGGACTTCGGCTCGCTGATTCAACTGAAACTGAGCAAAACTCTTAGCCAGGATTCCTTGGATGTGTTCATGAGGATGGGCTTTCAAGAGATTCAAGACCATCGGATAGCTGATTGTAAACTGGCTGTCGATGGCTTCCGGCTGTCCGGTCAGCCCTTTGGTCAACACGGACAGATCGATATACGGCGAAGGGGTAATCACGGCAAATCCGACGTGATCCTTTCCTCGGCGTCCGGCTCGTCCCGCAATCTGCTGTACCTCGCCGGCCGTCAGGTCGGTGAAGTCGCGGGATTTTCGGATGCTGGACTGCGTGATCACGACCGTACGTGCGGGAAAATCGACGCCGGCTGCTAAGGTCGTCGTGGCAAAGACCGCATCGAGATGCCCTTGTCGCATCAATTCTTCGATGGCGATTTTCCAGGTCGGCAGATGCCCGGCATGATGGGCGGCCACGCCGATTCGTTGGACGATGGAAATCAGTGGGTGCTCGGCAATGCTAGGGTGGCGAGCCATGACCTGCTCGAGTGCCTTCGCAATTGCCTCTTGGCGTGTCGTCGGCAAGACACAGTTCGCGTGGTCGAAGGCTTCCATAGCTTCATCACAGGCTCGCCGTGAGGTGAGAAAGACGATCGCAGGCGTAAGATGTTTCTGACGGAGTGCGGAGATCAGATCAACCGGATGGATCGACGGAGGCATGCAGCTTCATTCCTTTTGAGATGACCACGAGGCCCGATTCTGTCACGGTAAACCGCTGCGCGTCGGTCTCTCGGTTGTACCCGATCTCTGTCTGAGGAGGGATCGTCACATCCTTGTCGATGATGGCGCGTCTGATGCGACTCTGTGCACCGATGATGACGTTTTCCATGACGACAGAGTCACGGATATCGGCATGGTCGTGCACGTGCACGTTCGGGGAGAGGACGGAATTCTGGACCCTCCCGCCCGAGATGATGCAGCCGCCGCACACGATCGAGTCAAGCGCGACACCCATGCGGCCTCCCTGAAAATCCTGGGCGAAGACGAACTTAGCCGGAGGAAACTGTCCCTGATAGGTTCGGATCGGCCACTCAGCATCGTAGAAATTGAACTGCGGGTCCACGGAGACCAAATCCATATTCGCTTCCCAGTAGGCATCAAGCGTTCCGATATCACGCCAATACTTGACCGCTTTCTTGTTCGCATCTTGAAATTTGAAGGCATACACCCGTTTCTCCGCGATCATTTTCGGGATGATGTTTTTCCCGAAGTCGTGCGCGCTGCCTTCTTTCGCATCGGCCAGTAGGTATTCCCGGATCGCCTTGGTGCGGAAGAGATAGATCCCCATCGAGGCAAAGGCATGGTCCGGATCGTTGGGCAGCGAAATGGGATGCGCCGGTTTTTCATCGAATCGGGTAATCCGGTAGTCTTCGTTCACGGCGATGACGCCGAAGCGAGAGGCTTCTTGGATGGGGATGTCGATGGCTCCCACGACCGCGTCCGCGCTCGTGGCGATGAGCCAGTGATACATCTCCGCGTAGTTCATCTTGTAGATGTGGTCACCTGCGAGAATCAGCAGGAACTCAGGGTGTTCATCATCGATCAAGAACATGTTCTGATAGACCGCGTCGGCTGTGCCGCGGTACCAATCTTCGCTGATGCGCTGCTGGGGAGGAACCGAAGCGATGTATTCGTCGAGGTCGGCGCTGAGAATGTTCCAGCCCGCTCGAATATGACGGTCTAGCGAATGGGATTTATATTGGATGAGGACGGCGATCTTGCGAAGCCCTGAGTTCAAACAGTTACTGAGTGTAAAGTCGATGATGCGGTATTTCCCGCCGAATGGCACCGCGGGTTTGGCCCGTTGCGCCGTAAGGGGATTGAGTCGCTCACCTTTTCCTCCGGCTAAGACCATGGTGAAAATATTCTTCATTATGCGGATTCTAGCAGGACCGTCTTGAAATAGAAAGAAAAGGGAATCGTTGACTTCCCGTGCCATGCGGATAATACTAGCCACCAGAACGCCGGATTGAGCCATGCGGTTCGATTGGCCCTGAATAAAGGAGTGCGCATGAAGCGAGATGTCGTAGTCGCGGCTTTGCCGCGAGTCGATTCAAGGCGAGTCACGAAGCTGGGGGAGAGAACCTCCGACTCACTCGAGAACATGGCCTGGCGACTGGAGAAATTAGAGGAGCAGATCCAGAAGTTGTCTGAACTGGTGCGTGACCATGCGGAAGATATGGATCGACTGGTTCGGATTGTGGCTGAGAACCAGGATGTGGTTCGCCGGCAGTTGCTTCGAAAACATCATGAGAAGGTCCGGGTGCGGAAGCATCTTCGAGCACTCAGTTCATAAGGTCGCCGCAGATCGCTGATCTCACATAGACCGTTGGATTGAGTGCCCCCAATACGCTCTGATCCAACACTCGCCGCCGACACGAGCTCCGTTAGCCACACGTCCTGGGCATATCGATGAACATCTCGATGCATGAAAAGGGGATGCATTGAACCAGCGAAAGAGGAGTGTCACTATCGTGAACCAATCGCATGTGTTTCGACTGGGAGTGATCGGGTTGCTCGCTGTGCTGTGTGGGGCAGACCCTCTGTACGCAGGGGAGGAGCCGGGTAGAGCTTGGAGCGTTCAGGTTCCCTATGAGGGTCCACCGGCCAACCCAGATGTGCCGGATGTTTCGATTCCTCCCAATACGACACCGCTCGGCCCGGAAGAGCTCAAGCGAGCCGAGACCTTGCTGCCGTTGTTGGAAGGGAAACAAGAGTTCTGGGCGATGGGAGAATTCGTGCATTTAGGCGAATCGTCCGTTCCGGTGTTGATCAAGGCCTTGACCATGCCCAGTCCAAGAATCCGGTACAATGCAATTGAGACGCTGTTGATGATGAAGGGGGTGGCAGGTGTGCCCGCTCTCATCGAGACAGCGAAGGAGCCGAGCGAACTGTCACGCGTGCGGGAACATGCGTTACGGGTGGCCGTTCGTCTGGATGCGGCCAAAGCCTCCGAAGCCGTCGACGTCATGGCCAAGGATCCCAATTCATCAGTAAGAAAGGCAGCCGCGTTCGAAGCGCGGTATATCCGTCAGAAGGCTGTCATCCCGATCCTGATTTCCATGGTGGGCGATGACGAACGATTCGTGGCGCTGTCGGCATTGCAATCGCTCTGGATTTTGACTCGCCATGAAACCGAGTTTCACGATTGGGATACCTCGACAAAGCAGGATCGAGCGGCCTGGTCGAGCGAATGGGTCGAGTGGTGGGATATCAACAAAGAGACCTTTGAGATTCCGGAACCTCGCCGACCAAAACGGCGTCTGTGACGGGACGCTGAGGAGGTTGCGAGCGCGAAGACGGCTATGTTACGAATATCGCATACGTTATGAAATTGAAGACAGGAACCATGCTGAAGATTGCGAAGCTCGGAAATCCGATCCTCCGGAAAATTTCGGCGCCAATCGATCCACGAGAGATCAAGTCGTCTGAAATCCAGCGCTTGATCGATGACATGTTTGAGGCGATGTATGATGAGCCTGGGATCGGGTTGGCGGCGCCGCAAGTCTCACGGTCTATTCAATTGGTTGTCATGGGTTGCAAAGGGGAAGGCGGCTTCCCCGAAACGGTCCTCATCAATCCGTCGATCGTCTATTATGGACCAGAACAGGTAGAAAACTGGGAAGGCTGTTTGAGTGTCGATGGGTTGAGGGGGAAAGTCACCAGACCGTCACTGGTGCGAGTCAAGGCGTTGGACCGGAAGGGCAAGCCCTTGGATTTTGAGGCGACGGAATTATATGCAGTCTGTATCCAGCACGAGCTCGACCACTTGATCGGTAAGGTCTTTCTCGATCGTATGACGGACATGTCCACCCTCACGCAGCTGGACGAATTTTCTCAGTACTGGCAGAAAGAACCCACGAACGTAATTTGAGACCCGCCTTGTTGAACCATTTGTGAAAGTCCTTCTTCGTGTCCTGCAATATCTTCGACCCCATCGTACGCTTGCCGTTCTGACTTTGCTTTGTGCCGCCGGTTCGACGGCGATGGAGTTGGTGCCGCCCTGGGTCATCAAGATCATCATCGACGATGTGATTCAGGCGAAGCAGGCCTCGTTATTACCGGGGGTGATCGGGCTTCTGGTCGGTGCCTATCTGCTCAAGAACCTCTTTGCTTCGTTGCGCATCCGGCTCAATAATCAACTTGAGCAGACGGTGGTCCACGATCTTCGTCGTCATATCTTCGCCGCTCTGCAACGCCTGTCGATCACCTATTTTGAGAATCGCTCGACGGGCGAAATTATGTCTCGCGTGACGAATGATACCGAACATGTCGAGCGGATTTTTATCGATGGACTTGAGGGGATGATGACGGCCTCCTTGACCCTGGTCGGCATCACGGGACTCTTGTTCATGCTGAATTGGAAACTGGCGGCACTTGCGCTGCTCCCAATCCCGCTGCTCGCTCTGTCGGCCAGCTGGTTCACCTCCAAAGTGCATGGCTACTACCGGGAGACTCGTCAGAGCGCGGCAGAGCTGAACGGCTACCTGCAAGATGCCTTGTCTGGTATCCGGGAAACGATGGGATTTGGGCGTCACGGTCATGAGCAGGCTCGCTTCGACCGACTCAGCCAAGTTTATAGTGACAAGAATCTTCAGGCCATGGTGCTGTGGTCGATCTATTCACCCGCAATGATCTTGGTTGGGGCCTTCGGGACGGTCTTGATCCTCTGGTATGGGGCCGGTGAAGTGATGGATGGGCGATTGACGCTCGGCGAGTTGGTACTGTTTCTGTCGTATTTGGCGATGTTCTATGTGCCCATTAATCAGATCCACTCCGTCAATCACATGTTGCAGCATGCCTTGGCCGCGAGCGAGCGGGTGTTCGATGTGTTGGATACGGTTCCCGACGTGGCCGATCGTTCAGGCGTACTTGCTCCAGGTCATCGCGCACAGGGCGACGTGCGATTCGAGCACGTGCGGTTCCACTATCGGTCGGATGTGCCGGTCCTTAAAGGATTCTCAGCCAAGGTCCCAGCGGGAGAGCGTGTGGCCTTGGTTGGAATGAGTGGAGCAGGGAAGAGCACGCTTGTGAAGTTGTTGATGCGGTTCTATGACGTCACAGAGGGGGCGGTCTGTATCGATGGGACGGATGTCCGCGATCTACCGATTGCGTATCTGCGCCAGCAGATTGGGTTTGTCCAACAGGAACCATTCCTATTCAATGGCACCGTTCGGGACAACCTGCTCTACGGCGATCTCCAAGCAGATCAGAATCGACTGGAGACGGCGGCGCGAGCCGCTCGGGCGCACGAGTTTATCGCTGCGTTGCCGGAAGGCTATGAGACCTGGATCGGGGAACGGGGTGTGAAACTCTCCGTTGGGCAAAAACAGCGAGTCTCGATCGCCCGGGTCTTGCTCAAAGATCCGCCCATTGTTATTTTCGATGAGGCGACATCCAATATCGATACAGAGACGGAGGTCAAGATCCGAGAGGCCTTGAACGAACTGACCGCCGGACGCACCACCTTCATCATTGCCCATCGCTTATCAACATTACACGATGTGGATAGGATTCTCGTGCTCGACCATGGTCAGTTAGTTGAAGATGGTCGGCATGAAGAATTGCTGACCCGAGGCGGGGTGTATGCAGGTCTTTATGAAGCCCAGTTCCAAGTGTGACCGGATGCTGAAAAAGTCCGCCGGCATCGTTCTCCCTTCGCTCAAGGTCTCACATACCAACCGCGTATGCCTCGGCCTTTTGCTCGCTGCGGCCTTGTCAGACGGTCTTTTTGAGCCTCCTGTGAGGCTTCTCTGGAGTGTCAAGATCTTCCAGCGTCTCGTATAAGAACCCGTTGAGGATAGTGTCTGCTTGGTCGGAGTACGCGCGGGTGTGAACTGGTCGTGACCTCTGTGGTTGCGGTCAGAAATCAAGAGTCGTTATACTTCCGAAGAAGAACAAGGGAATGGGGAAGATTTATGGTGCTGGTATACGAGAGTGATCCGCTGGATGACGAGCATGCTCGTGGGCGGTTTTACCATGTCTGCCGAGGGCGCATCGATCGAACGCCGTTAGAAGTGCCTCCCGAAGATCGCCCGCATGAATGTCAGCAATGCGGTATCGACCTCGAAGCAGAAGATTTCTTTATGGCTCTCCAGAAAGGATCGGTATAGACCTCATGGCTTCAAGTACAGGACGAAAAACCGTCGGAGTATCGCGTGGTTTGATGATGCTCTGCGACATCTGCTATGCCCAGGTCATTGCGGATAAACTCACGGACGAAAAGAATTTTGTCGCAGACGCGGACACGCTCTTCGATACCATCTGTTGCGGATGCACAGACATCAACCGTCCTCTCATCGATGACATGGCCGGCAGCGGGGAGTAGGTTCCTTCTGGCCGATCGCTCCATAAGATCATCAAGTCGGACTTGACGGCTAGGCGGTGTCTCTAAATTTATGTACGTATATGTGCTAGATTTGTGCCATAGGGTGGGGCTGGGAACGTATCTGTATTCTGAAAATGCCGAGGCTGCGTGATGGGCTACCTCTCTTCCCCTTCCCGCACATGGTAGGGTCTGTATGACGATGTTCCTAACTTTTGTGAGACTCGCTCTTCAGGTTCAATAAGTAACTGGTCAGGTCGTTCAGATCCTTCTCGTTCAAGGGGAACGACGGCATGATGGAACCTGGAGATACGGATTGAGGATTGCGCAAGTGCTTGATGTGCCACTGGCGGTCAGGCCGCCGATCAGCCACATAGGAAAGGTCAGGTCCGACCATGCCCCCGTCTCCGTGAATGCGGTGACAGGCCACGCACTGATGCTGAGCAAAGATGGCCTTTCCGCGTGCCACCGAGGGATCTGTTTTGGGTAGCGTGTACAGATTCCATAGCGAGACTCCCAGCAGTGCGAACACGACGAGTAAGAAGGCTCCCCCTGCGGCCAGGGCTATCGGGCGGGAACTTGGCCGTCGTTCTGGATTGTGGTCGATCAAGGGCCACAGCAGCAGTCCTAAGATGAAGAGTCCCGGAAGCACCCATGTCGCCAATGGTTCCAGCGGGCCCGACATGTACTTCAGAAACTGATAGAAAAATAGAAAATACCACTCGGGAACAGGGGTGAACGTGTGGTCGGCGGGATCGGCACGATCAGCCAGTGGGAACTCCACCGTCCAAGCCAGTGTGGCAACCAAGAGAAATACGCCCAGCATGACCATGGCATCCATGTAAACCTGGCGCGGATAAAATGGCTCGCTCCGTTGCCGCGCTTGCTCGAGGCTCCATGGACCGGCTGGGCCAACCCGACGCAAAAGAAAGAGATGAACGGCGATGCCGAACACAATGAGAGCTGGCAAGAATAACGTATGGACAGCAAAAAATCGCGAGAGGGTCAAGGCTCCCAGGGTGTCTCCACCTCGCAGCACACGCACGAGTACATCGCCGACCAGCGGGACCGAGGCCACCATGTTCGTGCCTACCTGCGTTGCCCAGTAGGCGTTCTGATCCCAGGGTAAGAGGTAGCCAGTAAACCCAAACCCCATCATTATAAGCAACAAGCAGACTCCGACCATCCAGAGAAGCTCACGCGGCCGTTTGTACGCTCCGAATAGATAGACTTGCAGCAGATGAAGTCCGATCGCCACCATCACCGCTGATGCGCCCCAATGATGCAGTCCTCGGACAAACCATCCGAACAGCACCTCATGCTGAATGAATTGGACCGTGTCATAGGCGGTGTCCGGCGAGGGAACGTAGTAGAGGGCGAGAAACATGCCCGTCGTGGCCTGGAGACAAAAGAGAAAAAGAGTGGCCGATCCGAACACGTAAATCCAACTCACGCCGCCGGGGATCGGTTCATCCAGAAGCGTGTGGCTCAAGGACGTGAGCTTCAGTCTTGCATCAAGCCACTTGTAGAGCTTCTCAGCCATCATCTTCATTCCTTTGTGATACACCCTCGGAGGTCGCCTGACGGCATGCACATAGACAAGCGAAGCCCACGCGCCTGCCGGTCATAATTCTACAGGATGGTCGAGGCCTGACTTGAATTCCTTATACATGACTAACAGGTTTCCCTGTTCGACTTTGGACGGCAATATATCCAGGGAGCGCGGTGCTGGCCCGGCAACTACTTTGCCCGTTACGTCATAGACGCTGCCGTGGCATGGACACTTGAACGCACGCTCGACTGAATCCCATCGAAAGCCGCAACCTAAATGCGGACAGATGGGAGAGAACACGACCACCGCGCCAGTCGGCTGCTTGACCGCCCAAATCGCTTTCTTGGCCGTAACTGTTCGCCAGCCGTCCCTGACAGTGCCGGCATAGTCAAGCTCTGTCGGTTCGCTCGTGCGTAAACGGTCGATCGTTCCTACTGTAGCCCAGGATGACTCCCGCCGTTTCAGTGCCGGGGCAATCACATAGCCTGTGAAGGGAACGGCTAAGCCTAGACCGATTAAACTCGTAGCTAAGCCGGTTATCCAGGCAAAAAACGAACGGCGGGTTTCCGTCAGCTCTGTTGTTATGGCCATATGCGTATCCTCTTCATCAGGGGGGAGTTGTCGGAAATCATCAGCAACCGCCTCACTCGGCTGGACCTTTAATGATAGTTTCCGCCTTCAACCAATCCTCCAAGGCGTGTCCATCGAGACACCCTCGTTGTTCGTACAACTCATAGGCCTTCATCGCAATGCGGTTCCAGTCTTTCGTGGTCAACGCATCCGGAGCGTGGGCAGGATCGTTTCTAACGGTGTTCGTTCGAGTCGGTGTGGTGACGCGCTTTTTCACACAGAGCCTCCTTATGTGGTTTAATGTGCCTTCTGCCTTGACATCGCAATTCTAGAAATCACATAGATCCCATTCTTGTGTACGGCAGCCTAGTCGGTCGATACATCTTCCATTCGGTCATGTATTGATTGGTTTTAGCGAGAACACTCGATGCCAGGAACCGTTCATCGTATCAACCAGTCACGCGCGTCATCTTATTCGACGCGTTCAACGCTGCCACCTTGTAACATTCCGCAAAGGTGGGATAGTTGAATACCGTGTTGAGAAAGTAATCAAGGCCTCCATTGAGCGCCAGGACTGCCTGGCCGATATGAATCAGTTCGGTCGCGCTCGTGCCGATGGCGTGAACACCCAGTAACCGATGGTCGTCGCGGTGAAATAAAAGCTTGACCAGTCCGCTGTTGTCTCCCAGAATTTGACCGCGAGCAATTTCCCGATACCGGGCGATCCCTGTCTCGTACGGAATTGTTTTGGCCGTCAATTCATGCTCACGATCTCCTACCGTCGAGATTTCTGGAATTGAATAGATCCCCACCGGGAAATGGGTGCCCATGGGCTTGGACTCCACTCCGAATGCTGAGCAGGCGGCCAGACGGCCTTGCTCAGCAGAGGTCGCCGCTAAGCTGGGATAGCCAATGACATCCCCGGCCGCGAAGATATGCGGCACTTGGGTGTGAAGCTGTGGATCGACGGTCAGCAGGCCGCGAGGATTTACAGTCAGTCCTGCCGCCTCGAGATTCAACTGCGCGGTCGCTCCGGTGCGTCCGGCAGAAAAGAGGACAAGATCAGAAACAATCAGTTTGCCGGATTCCAAGTGAATGATGACTTGAGGCCGGGAACCCTCGGCGACTTCCACGCTCTCTACGGCTTCGCCAAGTCGGAATGTTACTCCATGATTGCGCATTTGGTGCATGAGTTCTTCAACGATTTCTTCATCCACAAATTCGAGCGGGTGTGCTCGTTTATCGATGACCGTCACGTCGAGTTCTAACGCGGCAAACATGGAGGCGTACTCAATACCGATCACACCAGCTCCCACTACCGCCATCTTTCGAGGCAAGTGCTTGATGTGCAATATCTGAGCGCTGGTCAAGATGAGCTCTCCGTCCACATTTATACCGGGGGGTACTGCCGGTTGGGTGCCCACCGCGATTACAATCTTATCGGCCGTGACTCTCCTTGACCCCTCTGGGGACGCTACTATCAGCGTATGGGGATCGATGAACGAGGCCTCTCCTCGTAGCAACTGAACATCATTGCGCCAGAGCTGGTCTTGCACGACTTGCGCCTCACGCTGAATGACACTGTTCACACGCCGAAGTAATTGTTCGGCAGTCGGACGGCCTTTGAATTGATGATCAAGATTTCCGTCGAGCAAGCTGCCTTGCGTCATGAATGACAACACGGCTTCCCGGAATGTTTTGCTGGGAATTGTGCCCGTCGCAACACAGACTCCTCCCACAGTCTGCCTGCGTTCTACTATTGCTGCTTGTTTTCCGAGTTTTGCAGCTTGAATTGCCGCGCGTTGGCCGGCCGGACCACTCCCGAGACTTATCAGATCGAAGTCATAGAACTGCGGCATTCATCACACTCCTTGTGTTGTTGCGATGGGGTACCCCTGGGCCATCTGCGTCTACACGTGTGCGATAGTGATATCGGTATCGCACATGGCCTTTATCCGTCACGTAGGTCTCGAGCTTATCTCTGACTCGGAAGGCACCACCCTCCAAGTGTGCTGTTTCGTCGACCTGCAAGCGCGCGTCCTGACGAGACCTTTGGCGAACGATGTCGTACTCCCTCTCGGTTTTCAGCACGTCACCTTTCACAATCTTGGAGCCCGGCCTGGCCATGGTGTCCGATACAGTCATGTGGATCATGGAGCGAACATGTTTCCGTTTCGAACGCAGATAGCCCATTTGTAAGACCCGCATATGTTTTTCCATGAACAGGACTTCATCTCCTCGTTAGGAGTCGGTCTTGGTAAAAGATGATACGCAATGCCACGACGCATTTTGAAAAGTCTCTGAGCGTAGACTCCGCATGGCTGGGAGAAATGTCATAGCTATTTGTGTGAGTTGCCTGGGTGAGAGGAGCGTCTACTTTCCGATGAGCCATGTGCGACCTCAATCCCTGAAGGGTCAGGTGTCAGTATGTTGTGCCTGGCTTTCCCTGTTCTCTTAGGGACAGCCGCTCACACAGTCTCTGCCATGTAATGCCAACGTCGTCGTCATGTTCATGCGATGAGATTCGCCGTTCGGCAGTTGCTGAAGTCCCTGGAATTGGGTTAAGAGATTCCAACGATGATCTCCGAATAGGACAGAAGACGTGTCTCTAAGAGGTACCACTGGGATTGTTTGGATTAGGTTGCGCTCACTGGAGAGAGAAGAGCTCTGGAATTCCTGAACTGGTCCAATGGTGGCAGTTGGTGTATAGGGAGTAGAGTATGTTGAGCGCTTGCTCTCCAGAGGAGACGTTCGTCTTACGAGCACTGATTTCATGCCGGTGTAAGGGAGTGTCGCCACTCCCAGGGTCTGCCTTTTCGAGTTGGCCTTACCGATAGGGGTGAGCGTGGTACGATCGACGCGTGCCATCTTCACACCATTCAGACTGGGACAAGTCGTGAGTGTGCTGATTCCACGGATACCCGTTTTCCCCAAACCATATTGAACGCTATTCATGTATGGGGCATACCCACAGAAGCAATTCCACGCCAGTGTAGGACGGAGTTCATGAATGGGTGAGACGATTATTTCCCAATGTGGCCGATCTTCGAATGTCACAGTCTCTTCATTGACGAGGCACCCTGCTGCGCGTACTAGACTTGTGGGTTGCAGAGTTGCCATGACGACCGTTGTGACCAACAGACAGCCCACCAGAGGTGAGAACCACAATGGCTTCATGTGCGGTCTTGCCTGAGCGCCGTGAGTCATCATGAGATCCTCCTTCTATTTCTGATCGCATGGTGGCATTACATGCTATGGCTGCACAGGACAGGATCAGAGGGTGCCCAATCTTGAGATCAGATATTCATCAAGCATGGTGTAGGATAGAGCCTACATGTCTTGAAAAGTTCTGGGATCAGAAGAGTACGGGGTCAGCAGGAAGGATGACTGTGTAGACGATTGGGCGGGTCCCGAAGAGAAAGCGACGGGAGGTGTGTCTCGCCAAAATGGATTGCATCGTGCCGTGGAGGATCGGTCGAGAAGGAGCGGCCTGACTTGTGAGCTTGGCACATTGTTCTGGGGATTCACCTGAGTCTGGTATTGGTCCAAGCTTTATCAATTCGCTCACCGGCGGCGGGGTATGAGGGCGAGTCGTTCTAAAGTGGACTAGGTCTTTCGAAAAGAGCACATCCAAGGGCCAGTCCAAGGCCACTAGCCCGCATTATTCATGAACACTTCTACTGCAACCGCCAAGACGCTGCTGCGACAAGCCGGGTTGCGCGTGTGCGGCGGCCAGGCGGGCAGGCTCGTCCCTCGCGACCTCGACGTACTGTTCAAGTACGCCTTGGTCCCTCGGGCCTCCGCGTGCCCGTCTCGCAAGGCGTCTTGTCGGTTTCGTGACGAACCGTCATGAATAA
>NIUT01000048.1:0-40866 GCA_002254365.1 Nitrospira sp. UW-LDO-01 | reverse complement strand
CCTCGCGACCTCGACGTACTGTTCAAGTACGCCTTGGTCCCTCGGGCCTCCGCGTGCCCGTCTCGCAAGGCGTCTTGTCGGTTTCGTGACGAACCGTCATGAATAATGCGGGCTAGGCTTTCTTTTTAAATTGAGGGAGTTTCAACAAATAGATTGTCCGCCACAACCACTAGGCAATGAAGCCTGAAAAGTTTACGCCGAGAATATTCGCGACGCCGGTTCGTTTCCCGATGGGCGCCAGGAGCCCAATCGTCGAGTAGAGGAACGGTTTCATCCGACCGCCTCTCACGCTGACTAGGGTATTTTTTGCTGCTACCTTTCCCTCAGGTCGCTCGTGTTGCGTGGTCGGAGGGCGGGATGTCCCCGTCTTGAGATCAGGCATGACCGCACAGTCGATTAAGGCCAAGACGTCAGGCCACTCGGGAACTTCCAGGTACTCGTTGACAGGGATCCGGCCCCGCACTTTCTGGCACGGTCGTGTGTCCAAGAGTGCGTGTGGGCTGATTCCGGCAGTCCAGACCAGCGTATTGGTCGTCACGGCCGTCCCATTACTGAGCGTTACCTCCCGGTCCGTTACGGCGGTGACTTGACAGTTAGAATGGATTTCCAACTTCTGTTCCGTGAGCTTTCGCTGCGCATAGGTCCCAAGCTTCTCTCTGAATTCAGGCAAGATTGCCTTTCCCGAATTGACCAGGATGAGCCGAAGCATGTTGTTTCGAATATGTGGGAAGAACGGCACCGCCTCCCGCAGAAAGTCATTCATGGCCGCGATGGTTTCGATTCGGTAAACCCGTCTCCAGCCACGGCGAAATTCAGGAGGGGTTCGCGGAGAGATGCCGCACATTCAAAGTCTGCCTCTTCCAGGTTTGTGATGAGGGGGCTTTACAGAAAAACCGCGTCGCTCAGCGAGTTCATCGTGAGCGCGCGGTCGGCCAAGCAGGGGATATTGTAGAAGGTTGTGGTTGACTCAAGGGCCAGCACGAGGTAGTCGTAGGGCGATGCATGGGAATGGTTTTCATGCCCATGCGACACCTCAACCCGTCGCTGCTCGAGATCAATGGCGTCGCTCTCGCCATGAAAAAAGGTTACCCGACGGAGCAGTCGACGAATCGTACTGACGATATTGGTACTATCGAGGTCGGTTGCGGCGACCTCGTGCAGCATCGGAGTAAAAAGAAACGATTATCATGGTTGATAAGGGTGACGTCCTGGTCGGCTCCCCGCGCCAACGCACGTTCAAATTCTAACGCCGCATACATCCCGCCGAATCCACCGCCTACAATCAGTACTCACGGTCTCTTGTCAGGCATGTATCCTCATTGAAATCAGAGACGGTTCGAGAAGTAGGGGAAGGTACCACGCTGTTGCTAGCTGTGGTCCGCGTCTTATCTCGCAAAGAATCCAACCTCTCCGGTTGGAACATTTAAATGGCAAGAGGTACTCACCGCTGAAGTACTTCGGGTTGCCGCTCGTCATCGTGCCATGCAGGGTGCCATGTCTGGGATGGGGAACCTGTCGAAAATCAGCCGAGCGAAGATGTTCTGACATGTCTTGCAACCGGACAACTTGATCTGCCTTACTGATATCGATTTGCTCCGGACCTCCGTAGTCGCATGAGCGTAGTGTCTGAGTGACGGTCGGTGAATCCAGGTATGTCCAGGGCCCCGCGGACTGAGGTCCGAGCTTCACGATCGTTCCCGGATATCGAAGGTGAGTTGATAGGTGCTACCTATTCGAGAGAGTGCGATCAGCCGCTTGCGACTCAGGCGATCGACGGCGGAAAACAGTTCGCTCCATGTGATGGCTGGTTTCCCGATAGCCAAAATGTCGTCCATCGTCATGACTCTATGTTGTTGAAGCATCTTCAGGATGGTTTGTTCCGTCTCACGATGTCTCATGGCCATGATTTGCCCTCTTCGAGGCTATCTGCCAACCAGTTCTGGTACCTGTACGTCTTTGCCGGTCATCTTCTGGTCCATCGCACAGGCCAGCATACTCAGCAGAATGTCCGGAGCTGGTGATTTCCGAATCCATGAAAATGTTCCTAGATACATATCCATATCACATTTACTCCAGTCGACTTCCGAAAAGAGAATGACCGGTGTCTCCGGCCACGCCATCTGCAGTTGTCTTAGGATGTCGAGCCCAGCGAGATCAGGGAGGGGATAATCGGCGACGACCGCATCAAAGTGACGGCACTGCATCTCGAAGCGTGCCTGAGCTTCATCCTGTGCATGCACAACAATAAATCCCTCGTGCTCAAGCATCGTGACGAGTGAAACCCCTCGTGCTCTCGTATCATTGAACAACAATACACGTTTGCCATAGCCGATCATGGTGCTCTCCTTTCCGATGTTATGGGGTCATTCGTTTGCTCCAGAGGATTGGTCTTCTCTTCTGGCCGAGAACCTGTCGGACTTGAACCCTCGATGTCGTCACAATGGCAGTAGGAGCCTTCAAAAATTGTCTTTTCACAAACCAATGCGTCCATCGCTTCGGCCAGCTCGGTTGCTGACATTCCTCCACAACGCGGACAGCTCATCCAACTGTTCCCCTCTTTTCGAACTCATCACGTGCGGAGGGTTCCTCATGTGGTTCATCAGCCAGTGCAGGAGGTCCATCCCATCGATCATCTCTGTAGGGCAGTAAAACTCATTTCCCCATTCAAGAGGATAGGACAGGGGCCTTCATACTTGTGGGAATTGGCTGATGCGGTCTGCAGGAAGTATCCGACACAAACAGACTCAAGCCCTGTAGGAGTTCATTCCCGCCGGAAGGCGCATCAGCCCTTGACAGGCCCCAGCGGGAGCTCTCATCGATGGCAACGGACTTTGTGCCCTAGGCAGTTCGCTTGTTTGTTGTCGCGTGGGCGGCGGTTTCTGCCTCTCTCGTCGATATGTTAGTCTGGCTCCACTGAGGGCATCCCGGCTCTTCTCCGCGGGTGTCATCCAGATCGGATTGAGATGAATTGATGGTCATGCGTATGACATGTGGATTCCAGAGCCGCACAACACAATTTTTCGATCTACGATGTGGGAGCGTCACCAAAATCTCTAACTGATCCAGAGATGATGTCGAGAAACTGCCTAATCACTCGAAAGGGATCCCGTTCAAAAAGAGCGACCAGGGTTCTTGTGTCGTGCGGCAAGAACGCGATTAGTTTGCCGTGATACCAGAATTGACAGGTCACATCTCCCTGATCCAGCTCGGTTGTCAGGATTGGTCTCGCGATCGTGTAGCAGGGTGCTGTGGGTCACGCAATCATTTGGCCGTCTCTGTGACCTGCAGATGAAGGGTTGTGTCGGTTTGCGCATCAACGAGATCTCATGTCTCATCTATCGATGATTTTCAGGGATTGACGATGAGCGGTACCTTCATATGCTCCGGCAGAATGACCATCTTCGCATTCGAACTGTCATACAACTTGTATTGGAGATAGGCTGGCGTCAGTGTTTTGGTAATGGTCTCCTGGGCCTGCGCCTGGCCCACAGCCCGAATGCGGAGTCCCTCGGCCTCACCCTCAGCTCGAATCCGGATCGCATCGCCTTCACCTTTCGCTCTGGTACGAGCAATGTCGGCATCCTTTGCGGCGATGGTGAGCTCAAATTCCTTTTGTTCTTTCTCCTGTTCCTTCGCCTGCTTCTGCTCAATAGCCCGCAGGACGATTTGCGGAAAGTCGACATCGGAGACGGCGATGTTTTGGACTTCTAAGTGCCGACCTTTCAGATTCTCCACCACGACCGCTCTCACTTTAGCAGAGATCTCCGTACTCTTTTCCGGCACCGAGACCATGTTATAGCCGGACACGACGCTTCTTACTGCGGCCATGAACTGGGGTCTGACAACACGGGTGTAGTAATCATTGCCGAGTTCTTGATTCAGGAAATACAGCTCGTCCGCGATCGGCCGGAGGATAATTGCCGCTTTGATGAGCACTTGGAGATCATCTGCGCTTAAGGCGTCAATCTCCTCGGTATGGCTTTGCCAGCGGACGTCGTAGACATAGACATTGTTCCATGGCGCAAGCCAGTAAAAACCATCTTTTAGAGGCGTTTGGGAAAGTCCCTGGCCGAGCGGATGCCAGAACAGCCCTCGCTGACCTGGATGGATGGTGGTACCGCACGCTGTGATCAACAACAAGAGCGCGGCGATAAAACAGGTCAGGGATGTGCGTGCCATAGTTTCCTCCCCATAGCGCCACTCTTAGTGTGGCAAGTTAACGATCTTGCGATCGGCCGGTTCATGAAAAGACCGACCGTTCACGAGTTTCAGGTGCTGTTCGGCAAGTCGGTCTTGTTCTTGTGCTATTTCTTGATAGAACTGGACTAAGAGCGTGGTGCCGGATACCCAGTCGGACTTTAGTCCAAAAAGTTGTGCATACACGACGGCCTGGGCGGCCAACTCCTCGGCTTGTTGACGTGCGAGCATTGCTTCATGGTGGTAGTGGTACGCGATTGTCTCATGATCGCCTCCTGGATGAAGCGTCGTCATCTCCAGCGGAGGGGTAGGTGTGGCGCCGCAGCTTACTTGGAGGAGGACGCCAAGTAGGAGGGAACTGAGGGCAGAGGGTCTCATGAAGTCACCTCCGGTGTCTTCGATGGAGTGATAGTGGACGATGCCGACGAAGAGTTAGGAGTCCACCATCATATAAGAAGCAACGATGCTCCCATGCGTGTGATACCCAATGAGCATTGCAGGACACACTGTCTCCTGCCGAGGGCCTACCCCTTGATCCAATATGATCGGTTGCCATCCATCGTTCGCCACACCTGCCTGCTTGAGGTGAGGTGACTGATTTCGTTGCACCTCCGGCATCTGCCAGATCACATGCGCCTGAATCGTTCCGTGGCATCCGTACGGAGGTTCTTCTGGTTACCAGCATAGGGTGCAAGCCTTCGCATCACAAACGGGCCTGCGTTATGAGCCATCAAGGGCATGCTTCACATAACGGTCGCTATTCATGGACGAGGATCCAACTGGCTTGTTCTCAAGACAGATCGTGCGTTCTTCCGGCTTGTATTGGACCGAGCCGGAATCGGAAACCCAATACTTGTTTTTTACCCCCTCAGTATCCCAAATGTGGAGGCATTGCGCCTTCAGATGCGGCAGCACCCGTGGTGCGCCGCCGAACATTTCTGGGCCGGCTCGGTACGTTGTGCCGATTATAAAAAGCCGATTCCCCGTTTGTAATAATCTCGGCTCCACGGACCCTTCGAAGGTGACGGCAAACCAGGGTGCGCCGTTCTGTTGATCGTTCGTTGATCTCGATGCAAGGTGGGTATCGAGTGGTCTCTCTTCGGCCAGAATGACCAGTCGATCTGATTTCTGAATGACTCGTATAATCTCACCGGCCAACTCTACCTTGTGTGGAACAAATGTGGTGTGTGAGGGCTGATAGGCTTCCTGCTCCCAGGCCTTGGCGTCAAAGCTGTTGGCCTCGACATCTTTCGTCACTTCGGGGGGAAACATCGGAGTACCTGAGCACGCACCCAACCACAGACTTATCGCGATCAATCCAATGATACGCATGGGTGACACTCCTTTCTTCCAAAGATAGGAGGGAGCTCCCGTCGGCGATCGCAGTTCGAGACCATTCATGGCGAACGTGGGATCGTTGTGGCCTCCATTGACGAGACAGGATATATGATGACTTCCCGAAGAACATCGATCAGCTTGCCCGTATTCACTGGCTTCGGTAGACATGCGGCAGCTCCCTCCATTATCGCCAGTTGAAGGATCTCATCAGCCAGACTCACGGACATGAGAATCACGGGTAGCTGTGGCCACACAAGGTGACATTGGCAGAGGAGATCAAAACCATCAAAATACGGCACACAGAGATCGGTAATCACGGCGTCAAACGGACGTTCGTGGAGTAGTCTCAAGGCCTGCAATCCATCTTCCACTGCCACCGCGGCAATCGAGTGCCGCTCAAGATGCTCAATAATGAGATGGCGCACCGTTGCCTCATTGTCGACGACTAGCACACATGTGCTCTCTCCTATCATCCTGTCCTCCCGCTATCCTGGTGACACAGGAAGCGTCGTTGTCCAGTGTCGAGCAATTGGCCGGAGGTCGGCTGGCCCAACACCTGTTCGACATCCACTACTGTTGCATGAAGTACACCTGATTTCCCCATTCAAGAGGATCGGACAGGGGCCTTCATACTTGTGGGAATTGGCTGATGCGGTCTGTAGGAAGTATCTGATAAGAAAGCACCCAGCTACAGTAGGTGAGGGGGCGTCAGATGACTCTTCATTTGATCCAGTGACGATGCCGCACAACTTCTCGGTGATCAAAAAGGTATCCCGTTCAAGAATTGTGAGCACAGCTTTTGCGTTGTGCGGCGAGAACAGGATTGGTTTGAGCTGATCTCAGAAGCGCCACGCACCTTTCTCTCGAGACAGTCTGTCGTCAAGGATGGCACTCTAATTGTGTAGTCGGGTGGTGTGTGTCGCGCAGTTATTTCAACCTCAATCCCCTAACTCGATCGTGAGCTGCATGCAGTGGGATCATGAGGCTTTCTGATGACCCGCACCATTCTGGTGCGGGTCATCAGAAAGAACAACGCATGAGCAGGAGTTGGTGGTATCATGGTGCGGAATACCTGCATTGCGACAGAGCTTAAAAGTACGTGGCCATGGAAAGGATTAAGGCGTTATCTCCTGCGATTGGCATACGCGTATAGGCATTGGTGGCGCGCATGTTAAATTGATAGGCGAGCCGAAAGACCGCGTCCTCCAACGGTCTGAAATTGAGGCCCATGGTGAGCGTCTCCAAATCTCCCAAGCCTCCGGGGTGATCCAAATTGGTGTTCACCCGGTCGTACCGCACCACCGCCGTAAAGATCGAACCTTCCCCAAAGTGCTTCTTGGAGAAATTCGTGAAGAGCGGCGGCATAAAATGGTAATTGCCCTGTATATAGTAGCCGGCACTCCGCTGCGGGGCCAACCGCCCGGTCACCGGATCGATATTTGGGGTGCCATCCAGCAATTTTGAGTTCCCCTGGGCATAGGTCCACGCTGCTTCTCCAATCAGCTCAAACGGCCCACGCTGCAACGTCCAGTCCACGGCCATAATGGACAATTTCTGGTCACCCTGTGGACCGTAGCTCCCATGGTAGCCCGAGCCGGCAATTTCGATTCCCAGCATCGGACTGTAGGCTAAGCGTCCGACGACCGTTTTCCCATTGTGGTTCGAGAGGCCGTCCGAGGCAGACGAGGCTCGTTGGCGCGTGCCGCTCAGACCAGCCAGCTCTGTGATCAGCGGCGCGCCATCGGCCTCATATCCGTTTGAGCCGGTTGTTAGATAGAGCTCATAATCGAGCTTGGAAGTCCTCCCGGGATAGAAGGTTCCATAGAAGCCGGCGCCGGTCTCCGACATTGTGGTGGGAATGACGAAGGTGCTCATGAGAGGGCGCGGCCCGAGATCGTTGAGCGGAGAGTCATGGAGTAAATTGAATTTTCCCACGGGTAATAAGATGATCCCGCCACGAAAATTGATCCGCTCATGGATGAGATAATCGAGCGTGGCAAATTCCACTCCCACCTCGAGTTCGTGCTCGGACGTTTCTCGAATACCATGCTCGAACTCGACTTCCGCCGCCATTTTTAGATGCTCGGAAATGTCGGCATAGATGAAGGGGACAAACCGCTGTTGATCGAAGGAGTTACTGAGTTGGCCCAAGCCTGGATTCCCGACGGCGCCATTGTTGATACTCCCCTGCGGGGTCACGGGCCCCTTTTGCGTCATCGTATAAAAGAAATCCATGTAGCCGCCGACAATGGCTTTAGGCGAAGAGACAAACGGTTTGGCATAGATGAGACGTCCCGAGCCTGTCGTCCCGAAGGACAACGGGCTGGCCTGGGGAGTGCGCTGGTCGCGCCCTACTTCGGGTAAGGGGCCCAGGCCAGGCTCAGCCGAGGAGCCCGGAGGCTTCATCATTTCAGGTCGTTCAACCCCAAGTGGAAGGCCTTCCTGTTCGCGGTGGTCCTGCTCCTTGAGACGCTGTTCAAGCTTTTTCACGCGCTCTTCAAGGATCTGGATCTGATCGTCCGCGCTCGCGGCGGGAACGAGCGAAAGATGCCACGCCAAGAGTCCAAGTATCAGCCACATCCGCATATCGCGACTCCTTTCTGGTGTGACTCTGGACTCAGCGGTCTCTGGCCTAGTGGAAAAGGAAATGTCTTAGCTTGTCACGGTAAGACTCCTCGGAAAAATAAGTGGGTGCCTGGTGGCTATTCCCAACGAAGGTATGAATGAATATCCTGAATTTCACCCTTGCCCAGCCGGTGGCGGAGAATGTCTTGGCCCAAATGTTTGTCGCGACACGCCCGAACGAGACCTGGGTGACCGCCCTCATCTATGCCCACAAGGAGGAAGGGTGGTTGTATGTGGCCGAGGTCAAGGATCTCTTTACCTGCGAGGTGGTCGGTCATGCGATGGAGAGCCGAATGACGACGGACTTGGTGAGTCAGGCGCTGATCATGGCAGTGGGGGCGAAACGCCCACACCCGGGACTGATCCACCACTCCGATCGTGGCGCCCAGTATTGTGCCCAGGCTTATCAAGATTAGGTCCGCCAGTATGGCCTGACCGCGTCCATGAGTCGGCGAGGCAACTGCATGATCATGAACGTTCATCTCCATGTGTTCCAAAGAGGCTGTCAGGATAAGAGTACCTGCCGTGTAGAGCAGTCGATGATGAGCAAACGAGATATGCTCCCTCTATCGTGAGCAAGAACAGCGAAAGTTTTGTGCTTCGTCATACACCCGGCACAGGCTACTCGACCACCCAAATGGCAAATCCTTGTCCCTTCCGGACGAGATCCTCGCCGACATGCGTGGAACGAATTTCCTTGATCCACGAACGGGTGTGTCGGCCAACAACCAGCGTCCCACATTTCCAAGTCTGGGCCACCTGAAGGATCTCCTGAGCGACATCAGGACGGTGAATGGGGGAAGAAAAACTTGTACTGACTGTGTTTGGGGACAATCCACCCTGGAGGAGGATAGCCAGAGCTTTATCGAGCGACGCCTGGGCGTTGTGCTTCGCCGTTTCAATCCATCGTGCTTGGTCTTGACGAAGTTCGCCGCTGAGACGCTGCTCGAGTTGAGGTTGTTCAGCCCCTCCGAACTCCAGAAGTCCTGGTGGAATGGGGGGGAGTACATGCAGGAGACGCACGTGGATATCCGTGCGTCCCCGAATGATCTGACTGACGTAGGAGACCGCCTTGAGCGATGCTGCAGAGTCCTCCACTGCAATCAGGAAGTTCTCTCTCCTATTCGTAAGTGTGGCCGGCTCTTGTTCCGCTGCCCCCTCAATCACCCAGTCTTTTGCTATCGATATCTCGTCGAGCCGAAACACCCTTGCCGTGCAGGGAATCATAGGGCTGAAGGCTTTGAATATATGCCGAATCCACTCTACATCGGTCACGACGGCGATGCGGTCCCAGCGAAAGAGATGCTTCATTCCTAGTTTGCAGTCCTCCCACAACGCGCTCGGTTCCACCCCGGCAAAGTTGGGGTCTATCTGAAAATACAGGCGGACCTTCTGGTAGTCTGCAAGAGCTTGTGCGAGGGTGGGAGTCAAAACATGTTCGTAATCTTCTTTGGTCACGTGGTTTTTGCAGGCAAACCCCATGACTGTTGGAGGAAATCCGTTCAAGATCTCAATCATATGTTCCCCCTCTGAGACCAGGATGTCTATCTTGCGGATACAGGGCCGCTCGCTTTTCAGAACCTCACAGATGTCGGAGAGCAATCAATGGTTTCTGTGTGCACTCAGGCATCTCATGCAACCTCTACGTTCCGGCGTAACCCTGAGAGCCTGTTAGTCAATCCTTCTCGCACCAGACTGAGATGGATCCTCTCCTGCCGAAGCTTCCGAATCTGCATCTCGATATCCGCCAGCATACAATCGATTCCCCGCACTCTCGTCGATAGACCGACCCGCTTCTCGTGAACAGGCTTCTGACGGCGCTCATCCTCGATGATGCTCGACGAAATCTGTGATGAACCTGGTACGTCATGCTTCCAGAGCTTCATTGTTGAACCCTCCGCTGGTATCCGATGCATGGTCAGTTCCTGTCGGACGCATGGTCAAGGCGCTCCATCACTGCCCCTATCAAACACTCCGTGAGCAGACCCGAGGTACGCTGATCCCAGAATTCCTGTGCCGCTTTTCCCAGGAAATATCCTGATTGCCTGTTCCTGGGACTCACAGTGCTCTTGTCGAAGGTGAACCTCCTCCAGGAGGATCATAATACGTGAGTCATCGTGGGACTCCCGATCTATGAGTCCAAGACCGCGCATCACAAGTTTGCGCCTTTGCTCAAAGATGACATGCTTCAGTTCAAAGGGCTCCCAGATACTGGCCGCTCTGCGATGGTCCAAGGCTGCTTGAACGGCGTTCAAGAGTTCGCACGCTGGCCCCACATGGATTCCGCAGCCTGGATCACACAGAAGTTGATCGGGATGGGCTATCAGTTCCAAAGCTCGGCGATCCGCATGCAGCAATTTCTTTCGGCGAGAGAACAGCAGAATGCCGGACCCGTAGCGCGCCGAGTCATTCAGAGGGCTTACTTCGTCGACCGGCGGCTGTCCGAGCTGCCGCTGTGATATCGGGTGATGTCGCCTGATGCTTTCGCTTATCATCGCACCTCTCGACCTAGGATTAGAACGACAACTCAACATAGGTACTCAGGCTCCCCTGCCATGAGTGATTGGGAGAGGAGCCCAAGTGTCAGCAATACCTGCTCATCCGATCGATGCCGGCTCTTTCGAGTGCATCTTGATGCATTCCACGTCGCCCGTCGGGACCCTTTCGTGCGGCGTTGCCGGTGTACTCACCGAAGCGCGGACCCGATTGGCACGAACGACAGCATCTTCGACGTGCCCACAATTGATGCAACGTGTAGTGGTGTGGCGAGCGTCTGCCTTGAGATTCAAACCATAGAAGGTATGGTATACCAGGAACCCTCGACAGCGGTGACACATCATAACTTCTCCTTCTGTGCTCCATGTGGTGCAATTGCATCGTCACAGCAAGACTGTGACGGTCTATCCCTCAAGAGACCGGCCAGACTCTCCGCGTGCGCTTCTTCCTGCGCCAGAATCCTCTCCAATACTTGCCTGGTCCTCTGATCATCGTTGCCGATAGAGGCGATGAGCTTTCGATAGTTATGGATCGCACCCTGTTCGGAGAACAGATCGGCCATGATCATCTCTGCTAACGAATTCACTTCGACCTGCTCTGCGTGGCTCCGGTTCAGCAGCCGTTCAAATGGCAAAAGCGCCTGACCGCCCAGCTGCTCGATATGCTCAGCCAATTGATCGGCATATGCCTGCACATCAGCGACATGTTGGACCAACATCGTCTCCACCCGACGAGACCTGATCTCGGCAGTCATGAAGTAACGGCGCTTGTAGCGAAGAATGGAGATAACGGCCATACCCAGGGCCTCATTCAGCAACCTGATGACGATCTCAGTGTTGAGGTTGGATTCTCCGGCACGTACATGGTGGTTCATCTCTTGTTGTATCCGACGAGATTCGCTCGGAACATCCGTCCGGTCGAGAAGCCCTTGGAGCAGTGCGCTTCTGTGTGGTCCTTGTGGCACGGTCGTAGCGGTGTGATTCACTATGGTGGTCCCCTTCACGATTCCCTCCTCCGTAAGCAGTGCCCTCGTATGAGCTCTCTGAATAATGGGTTATCGACAGCGTGAGGCGTACCTATGCTGGAGGCTCCCTTGTATATGTTTCGTAAGGTACACTCGTCCGGCCTCTCGCGGTCGCTTTGGAGCCGTGTCTCTGTACGACCGTCAGAAGCAACCTACATGTTTCAACGTCGGTCATGGTTGTTTCCATTCCGATGTCCTGCCGTCATTCGGCGGCTCCACAGCTGGGTCCTTCTCATCTGGCAACAAAGAGGCCCACATTGAACCGTCAATGTCGTGGCAATGACAGTAGGGACCCGTCATGACTCTCTTCTCACACACCAATTGGTACATTGCGGTAACAAGCTCGGCCGCTAACATTCCTCCGCAACGGCGACAACCCATTGTATTTGTCCCTTCTTCCGGTTTTGGTATCTGGACAGGTTTGCCTTGCATGGTCTGCCATGCGGTCATCCTCGTCCAGAGCGTGCAGGCCAAAGTAAACCCCATCCACGTATTCTGGAGGATAGGACTGGGGCGCTCGTCCCTGTGGGAGTTGTCCGGTGTGGTCTGTAGGAATCGTCCGATAGGGATGGGGCACGGTAGCGGAGAGGGATCAATGGGTGATCGGTCAGGAGCGAGGAACTATGTTGGGAAGAATAGGGAAGGGGCAGCGATCGTGATTATTCCACGAGGTGATACTGGACCGCATAGCGTGCCAGGTCTGCATTGGTCTTGAGATTCAGCTTCTCCAAGATGCGGGCTCGATAGGTACTGACGGTTTTGATGCTGAGGGACAGCTGGTCGGCAATCTCCGTGATCGTGCTGCCGCCGGCGATCAAACGGAATACCTGATCCTCTCGATCGGACAACGAACTGTGGAGCGGTTGGTCGTGATCGCCGTGTTGCTGAAGGTGCGATGCCAGCAGCTCAGCCGCTTTGGGTGTGATATATTTCCCCCCTCTCAAGATCACTTTAATAGCGTGCACCAATTCCTGCGGAGCGCTTTCCTTTGTCAGATACCCCGCACCACCGGCACGCAACACACGCACGGCAAACTGGTCTTCCGGGTGCACGCTCAAGACCAAAACGGGAAGGTGTGGGAGGAGCCGTTTCAGCTCATGCAACCCCTCCAATCCGCCTCTTCCCGGCATCGTGAGATCCAATACCACCACATCCCATCGGTGTTTCTGTGCCTGTTCCAGCAACTCAGGGACATTCGATGCCTCACCAATCACGACTCCTGGAAATTCATCGGTGAGGATCTGGCTGAGACCTCGGCGAAGGTACGGATGGTCGTCTGCGAGTAAAATGTTAATCATTGTGTATGTGCACGAGCGGGATCTTGACTGTCACCGTTGTTCCTTTTCCTGATGTGCCCTGAATGTCGAATGTCCCGCCCTGCTGTTGGGCACGGAGGCGCATCCCTAGGAGGCCGAAAGCTTGAGGTCCGGACTGTTCAACAGCGGTGATGCCTGTGCCGTTATCCCTGACTTGCATCATGACATGCTCACAGGTTTCTTCCAGCCTGATGTTCACGTTAGTAGCATGGGCGTGGCGTACCACGTTCGTCAAGACCTCTTGGAGGATGCGAAAGAGCGCCGTCGACTGCTGTGCGTCCACATGAATGTGATCCGGTGAAATACTAGTCGTACAGGCAATTCCAGTCCGATGGCTAAACTCTTGTGCCTGCCATTCAATGGCCGCTTCCAGGCCGAGTTGATCCAACACACTGGGCCGTAAGGTCGTTGCGATCTCCCTCACCGATCGAATGGTAGTGTCAAGGAGCTCCTGTGACCTCGCCAGTCTTGAAAGGACAGGAGATGGCTCGAGCGAGCCCTTGGATTCAAGTATTTGCTTGTAGACCCATGACACATCCAGCTTGAGGCCAGTCAAGGCTTGTCCCAAGACGTCATGAACTTCGAGGGCGATTCTTCCTCGTTCTTCTTCTCGCACCGTCTCCAAGCGAACGGCAAGCGCAGCCAGTTGGTTGCGAGATTTGAGTAATGCCTCTTCGCCTCGCTTCCGATCGGTGATGTCCATGGAATAACCGACGATGTCGGTGGGATCACCCCGATCGTTCCGGAGCAAGGTCAGCGAGAGGTGAGCGTACCTGAGTGCCCCGGACTTGGTGCGCCTCCTGATTTCGATCTGGTGAGTGCCTTTGACTCTCACGGGAGCCAGGACATGCCGTTCCAGAAACTCACGGTCCTCTTCCGGGTACACGAATGAGATGTGCTTGCCGAGCGCCTCTATTGCCATATAGCCAAGCAGCAGCTCTGCTCCGTGATTCCAGCTCGTGACGTAGCCATTCATATCAACCGTGATCACCGATTCTTGGATTTGATTGATGATGTCAGCCTGTCGGCGAATCAGGTCGTTCGCCTGCCGTTCTTCGGTGATGTCGGCCAAGAGACCGATGAGTTCCTGTGGAGATCCGTCTGACTGTCGGATCAGCATGGCTTGGTTACGAAACCAGCGGTACTCGCCGTCACGTCTCTGCCACCGGTACTCTGTCGCCAGTGTGTTGGTTTGTGAGAGCGTGTCGAACGTCCTGAAGGTTTTGTCTCGGTCGTCAGGATGAAGCCGCGATGCCCACAGTGATGAGTCATCCAGAAAGTTTTGTGCAGGAAACCCTGCCACCTTCTCAATGTTCTCGCTCACCCACAAGGCGCCATAGTCTCTGGAACCTTTCGCGGAGTACAGCACAACGGGGAGACTGCGCAAAATCAAGGTTTGTCGCACATGGCCCATCATCGCAGCCTGTTCAGCCTGGCGGCGCTTCGACAGGTCGTAATAGATCAATGCTCCCCCACCAATGGCGAGCCCAATCGTCAAGAAGGTTCCAATGACGATGAACGTGAGCGTGAACGCCGCTGCCTGATCGGCTTGCCTCGACCAGGTCATCAGCTGACGCTGCTCCTCCTCCCGCATCGTACTAAATACCATGAGGATTTCGTCCATGAGCGCTTTGCCGGCATTCAGATGGGCTCGCTGTTCAGCTGGTCCAAGCCGTCCGGCATTCCGTATCTCGATGGTTTCTTTGAGCTGTGCTAATCTCAGACCGATCAACTGACGCAAGGCGAGCAGGTGTGCCTGCTGGGCCTCGTCATCGGATGTGAGATCCGCAAGGTGTTGTATCTTGGCGTCGATATTCCGTCTCGCCTCACGATACGAGCGCTGATACTGGTCTTCGCCGATCAGAAGATCAAATCTCTGTCTGTCTTCAGCATCCTCCATCAGATGCAGCAGGTGTTCGATCGCCTCTCGTACCTGATGGGTGTGCACAACCCGGACTTCACGACCGATGAGGTCGGTTGTATTCCAATACGAGACGAACCCAATTCCGAAGAGGAGGACGAGTACGGCCCCAAAACCCATCGCCACCATTTTCTCAAGTGAAACCTGAGTCAGACGTTCAAGCATTAATCAACCTTCCTGTGGGCGCGTGGAATAGAGCAGCAACTCAGCACCAACAGCGTTCAAGTGCCTTTCTGCGTCGGATGAGCCATGTCCACAGGGTTACGGTCCATGGAACCCTCGTTGCTGCTATGCCTCATTCATACTTTCCCCATTGGCTTATCCACCGTTGTGCGGTAAGAACGTGTGTCAGACTGATGGGGGGCCATGGTCTAAGTGTCATGGGGACGCGCGATCTTAAGAGATGGCCGAGCCTGTAGCTGATCGTGATTCCAAAGGAGCTGCCCAACAAGGCGATTGACAGGGAGAGAGGCAACGGTCGTGTGTTTTTGAAACTCACATGGCCGACAAATAGTGGCAGGGTTTCAGTAGGGATCGGGAGCCTGATAATTTCCAACATGAGCAGTACAACAATGTCAGGGCATTCATCATTGTGTAACCAAATACGCATTGTCTTTATATTGTTCTGCTCACTGTTCGTTCATTACTGAGCCAATCATCCAATAGTGCGGGGTGTGAGATCAATAATCGGCTGTTGCCAATAGAGCTGTACGGTCGGAGAAGTACCACGCGCACACGGTGACGGTCGTATCAGTCACACGGCTCCTCCGGATCATGTGTTTGCAGCGAGGGCAGGCCAGGTGCTGGTGTCGTCGGTGCGTGCACGGATACTGCACACACCGACGTTTCCATCTGACCTCTTATTGTTGGCCGAGTTCACCGCGGACTGCCGCTGGCATCGATGGAACATAGTTCATATCCACCACGTGCTCCCATACCCCATTGTGAGTGGAAGTGACTCCCCATCCTCGGACGTAGACCATTTTCAGGAGCGGCTCATTGTCGGGTCCCTGGCCGATGACACGGCCGACAACAGTCATGTCGCCCCAATGACGATAGGAATTGGGTAAGGTTTGAGGGTTCTCGACGACGATCCAGTAGGACCCGGCTTCAGGATCGTACGGAGTGGGTGGAAGCTGAGGGCGGTAATCCTTATTGAGTGGGCGATTCTTGACGTGCAACCAAAGGCCCCCCTCTCGTAGCTCTTCCCTCACAATGACAGCCCCTAAGACAACCAGTCGGCTGTGATACAGCTGCGGCGCGGCAGCCAGTGTTGAGAATGTGAGATTTGGGACAGCCTCACTCAGATATTTCCGCGGCACGGTGGTACATCCGACGGTCATGCACAGGACCAGCACGCAGAAGGGTCGAGTCAATCTGGTAGCGCGCATCTGTATACTCCCGTTTCATGCCTGCTGAGCTCAGCATTCACTGAATGCGAGCACGGAACTGGAATGTGAATCCATCGAAGACTTTCTGACTAGTCGGGAGGATCGCTTCTTTTCTTTGTATCATATGCATGTCAGAACGGGACAATCTCAAGCCCCCGTGGCACCTACCAGAGGCATCTCAAAATCAACCCCTCCCTCATCGCCGACATGGCCAGCGACGGGACATAGTGTTCTCTCATGATCGCACACTTCTGGACACATTGCATTTCTGGACGGAGCTCATCCATAGACAGAAAGTAGTGTCCGGTTGATGATCGGTTGGGCTAGAGGAATTGTTCTAGGAATTGCCAACATGCGGAGTTAGGGCGTGAAAACTCGTATCATGTATATCGAGAACAAGAGCAATGGATTAACTGGACCGGCACGGATTGGAAGGGTAACGCTATCGAAAACAGGCAAGACGCTTTATTAAGGGGGCGGATTGTTCACAGTTTGAAAGGAAAGGGGTTCAAGTCCAACTCCTTCGACGTACATTCAAAAGAGGAATACTGGATCTCATATCCGAAACGAAACGGGGAGGATCGTCTCTACGGTGAGCCTGTCCCAATCGAGATCGATGCGGACGTACGTGAGGAATATTGGGAAAATATTTGTGAACAACCGGAACGGAAGAAGGACGCTTCAACTCGGTAGTGTATAGCTCCAGAAAATCATACCCTCTATTTGCACTCCGTCCCATTGAAGTACATACATGTCGACTCACCTGATTTCACTTTCCAGGTTTTGATCAACGGCGGTTTGTCCTCGCCTCGCATCTCAACGACAAAATCTACGAGACTGGAAATGGGAAGCTTGTCCATATGCGGTTTCGCGGCATCCGGGACTTCAATATAGAACACCGTGGCACTGGTTGAGATAAGGATCTGGCTCTTTTCCTTATCGATGTAGATCACCGGGCTGTAAAAGCTACGGTCCTCGGCAAAGGCAGGTACAACCGCTATGGTCAGTAAGAACAGCGAGAGGCTGAAGTTCAATAGCTTCATGAGCGATGCTCCTCGTCTAGATGCTTGAGGAACATTAGTATATTTCGAAGTGGAATGTGAACCAGAAAAGTAGGCTTAGCGGATGACGATGTCAGCAGGGGTGACGTGATCGGACTTGATCCAATAGGTCTTTGCATCCGGTTCCGCATGCATGAGCGAAACGATGAGATAGGCGGGCAGGGGGAGATTGATCTTGGGCCAAATCTCTTCATAGTCGGTGGCAATTTTGATGTCAGTGACAGAGGGACGAGCCGGATCGTGTGGATGGGAGTGATAGACGACTTGAAGATCGAGCCCGTTGTTGCGCATATCTTTCTTGGCAGTTGAGAAGTCCTGCATGTCCATCACGAAGGCAATCTCCGCTCGTTCTTCGGGAGAGAGCCGCTCGAGGTGCGCCGCCTTGGCTGAATCAAAGGACGATAGGTTCTGTGCACCTTCCATCGCGACGATGTTCTTGATGCGATAGAGACGGCTGACCACGCCGTTATTTCCAGCCAGGAGCCCACAACATTCGTACGGAGTCAGCTCCTTCGCATGGGCGATGATGTCGTCGAGAATTGCTTTGGGAATAACAAGGTCTGCCATGATAGCCCACTAGTGTAGAGTTTTGTAAATACGTTCGTGGTGAGCTCGTCGAACCATGAACGAACTGCCTGAGGTAACACGCCCTTCGACAGGCTCAGGGCGAACGGATTCTGATAAAACTTGTCTGGTGCTACATTAAATAGTGCAAGTGACGGCGTAATCACCGCCCAGATCAGTGATGGAAGGATTTGGCCCGCACAGTGGACAGGCCGGATCTTTGGGTCGGCCGACCTTGCGGAACTTCATCTCGAGCGCGTCGTAGATCACCAGCTTATCCGCGATCGTTTCGCCGATGCCAAGGATCTCCTTGATCGCTTCCGACGCTTGCAAGATTCCCATCGTGCCGGCTAGGACACCAAGTACGCCGGCCTCCTGACAATTTGGCACGAGTCCGGCTGGTGGAGGTTCTGGATAGAGGCAGCGGTAGCACGGATAGCCTTGGTGTGGCTTGATTGCCGTGAGCTGCCCCTCGAATCGGAACATGCTGGCGGAGATCAGGGTCTTTTTGGCGAAGAAACAGGCGTCATTCACCAGAAAGCGGGTGGTGAAATTATCCGAGCCATCGAGCACGATATCGTATTGCGAGATGAGCGGGATAATATTGTCGGCATCGACTAATTGGTGATACGCGTTAATGGTAATTTCCGGATTGATGGCTGAGAGCGTCTGCTTGCCGGACTCAACTTTCGGTTTTCCGAGCGTGGCCGTTGAGTGCATGATTTGCCGTTGAAGATTCGAAAGATCAACGACATCTCCATCGACGAGACCGATGGTTCCGATACCAGCCGCAGCGAGATACAGCCCAGCTGGAGACCCCAGGCCACCTGCACCAATCAAGAGGACCTTCGCTCGCTTGAGCTTGAGTTGGCCCTTGCCACCCACATCTTGAAGAATAATGTGCCGGCTGTAGCGTTGAATTTCTAATTCAGAGAGTTCCATGATCATTTTGTGAAAGGTGCTATCGACGTCCGAACGTTATCGTTTACTTCTTGCTTCTCACATTGTGCCATCTGCTATTCGACGACATTCAATTCAATCGGATCGACGCTGCAGCCTTTTTTACGCAGGCCTTCGAGTGCGCGCTCGATCTCTGCGGTGTCACCTGAAAACTCGACATCCGCCCAGCCTGTCGTGTCGCGCACATCGGCCCGTCGGACGTCAGTGACGACGTTGTACTCACGGCCAATCTGATAGATGATCGGCTGTCGAATGCCCTCTTCAGGAAAGCGAATATGGAATCGCAAGTGCGCCATGATTACCCTCCCGCGATTGCCGGTACAATCGAGACTTCGTCTCCGGTTTTTAAGGCCGTATCCTTGCCTTTGAGGAAACGGATGTCTTCCTCGTTGACGTAGATGTTGACGAACCGGCGCAGCTCTCCGCTGTCGTCGCAGAGGCGGGACTTAATGCCAGGATAAGAGGCTTCCAGTGTATTGACCAGATCAGTAATTGAACCGGCTGCGACGTCGACTTCTCCCTGGTTCTTGGTCAACGGTCTCAGCGGAGTTGGAATACGGACTTTAATCATGACTCACCACCACCATTTTTCCCGAGTTTGAAGTTTTTCTCAAAGGCGACGAGACTGGGTTGAATACGGGTCGGCCGACCAACGGCATCGATCACCGCTTCCTGCGTCTTGAGCCCATTTCCCGTAATATAGGCGACCGTCACCTCATTTTTCTTGATGAGCCCTTGCTTGACCAGCTTCTTGAGTACGCCGATCGTGACCCCACCGGCTGTTTCTGCGAAGATGCCCTCGGTCTGGGCCAACAGCTGGATGCCTTCCACGACTTCTTCATCCGTCACCATGTCCATGGACCCTTTACTCTCAGCCGTAGCCTTGAGCGCGTAGTAGCCATCTGCCGGGTTGCCGATCGCGAGCGATTTGGCGATCGTCTTCGGCTTGACCGGCTTGAAGAAGTCACGGCCAGCCTTAAAGGCTGTCGAGATCGGTGAACAACCTTCGGCCTGGGCGCCGTTGATCTTGGTGCGTACGTCGTCGATCAACCCCACATACTTCATTTCATGCAGGCCCTTCCAGATTTTCGTCAGCAATGAACCTGAAGCCATGGGAATGACGACTTGATCTGGAGTCTTCCATCCCAATTGTTCGACAGTCTCAAAGGCCAGAGTCTTGGAACCTTCGGCATAATAAGGACGGATATTGATATTTACAAACGCCCAGCCATGTTCGCCCGCGATCTCACTGCACAGCCGGTTGACGTCGTCATAGTTCCCTTCCACCTCAACAACGTGCGGCTTATAGATGAGGTTGCCGAGCACTTTGGCGGCTTCCAGGTCACCGGGAATGAACACGTAGCAATGTAGATTCGCGGAGGCGGCATGGGCCGACACGGAGTTGGCTAAGTTGCCGGTCGAGGCACAGGCCACGGTTTCAAAGCCGAGCTCGCGCGCCCTAGTCAGGGCGACGGCCACGACGCGATCTTTAAATGACAGCGTCGGATGATTGACGGTGTCGTTTTTAATGTAGAGTTCGTCGATGCCGAGATATGCGCCTAGGTTCTTCGCCCGGACCAATGGGGTGAATCCCGCATGCGGACCCACGAAGTTGGTACCTTCGACCGGTAACAGGTCGAGGTAGCGCCACATGCTGTCCGGTCCATCCTCGATCTTCTTGCGCGAAATCGCCTGCTTGATCTCGTCATAGTTGTACTTCACTTCGAGTGGACCGAAGCACATTTCGCAGACGTGGATCGCCTTGGTCGGATATTCCTTCCCGCATTCGCGGCACACTAGCGCTTTCATCTTGCTCATCGTGGTACCACCTTCTCAAATCTTATGCAGAGGGACGTACGGCACACCCCGCATAAGGATCCCCATCGTCAAACAGCTCGGTAATCGTCGGATGTTCTCCGCAGAGAGCACAATTCGGATTGCGGCGAACTTTGATTTCTCGGAACTGCGTCTTCTTGGCATCAAAGTCCAGCATACGGTCGGTCAACGGCCGTCCAATGCCGAGGACCAGCTTCAAGGCTTCCGTAGCCTGGATCGTCCCGATGATGCCCGCCAAGACACCAATCACACCGGCTTCCTGGCAGGAGGCGACAAGGCCAGGCGGCGGAGGCGCTTTGAACACGCAGCGATAGCAGGCCGACTTCTTCGGGATGATGGTCGTGACACGTCCGTCGAATCGGAGAATGCCGCCATGGACCAATGGTTTGTTCGCGAAGAAACAGGCATCATTGATCAGAAACTTGGCCGGGAAATTATCCACGCCGTCAATGACGACATCGTAGTCGTTGAAGATTTTGAGCGCGTTGCCGGCGGTGAGGCGCTCTTCATACATCGAGACGGACACATCAGGATTCAATGCCTGGATCTTTTCCTTACCGGAGAGCACCTTGGGGCGTCCTACGTCGGGAGTATAGTGCAGCACCTGGCGCTGCAGGTTGGTGAGGTCCACGACATCGCTGTCGATCAGTCCGATCGTCCCGACGCCGGCGGCAGCCAAATACAATGCAGCCGGTGAGCCCAGACCTCCGGCACCGACGAGAAGAATGCGGGACTTGGCGATCTTCTTCTGTCCCTTGCCCCCGACCTCGGGCAGGAGAATGTGTCGGCTGTAACGATTTATTTGCTCGTCAGTAAATTCCATCTTAATCAGCGTTCTTATATATTGAAATACTTCTCAATGCTGATATATCGCTCGCCGGTGTCACACAGGATGGTGACGACGTTCTTACCTGGTCCTAGTTCCTCGGCGATCTTCTGTGCCGCGAAGACATTGGCGCCAGCCGAGATGCCCACCAGCAGGCCCTCTTTCTTCGAGAGCTGTTTCGCGGTCTGATAGGCCTCGTCATCCGTGACGGTGACCACGCGGTCCAGAATCTTTCGATTGAGCACCTTGGGTACAAAGCCGGCTCCGATCCCTTGAATCTTATGCGGTCCTGGATCGCCGCCGGACAACACTGGTGACGTCGCCGGTTCCACGGCAATGATTTTGACCTGTGGGTTTTTCTCTTTGAAGGATTCGCCACATCCCGTAATAGTCCCGCCGGTGCCGACTGCGGCGACGAAGGCGTCGATCTTTCCTCCGAGTGCGTCCCAGATCTCCACCGCCGTCGTCATCTTGTGCATCGCCGGGTTGGCTGGATTCGAGAATTGATCCGGCATGAAGTACGACGGATTTTGAGCCAAGATGCTTTCCGCTTCCTTGATAGATCCCTTCATCCCTTCCCAGGCCGGTGTCAGGACAAGCTGTGCGCCATACGACGACAATAAGCTAGCCCGCTCCATGCTCATGCTTTC
Organism: Nitrospira sp. UW-LDO-01; assembly: GCA_002254365.1. Lineage (GTDB taxonomy): Bacteria > Nitrospirota > Nitrospiria > Nitrospirales > Nitrospiraceae > Nitrospira_D. Next base: position 18,661 of record NIUT01000048.1, on the reverse strand, counting down.
CGGCATGACAAGGATCAACTTGTACCCGCGCACTGCTGCGACAAGGGCCAGTCCGATCCCTGTGTTGCCGCTGGTCGGCTCTACGATGGTTCCGCCAGGCTTGAGTTTCCCTTGCCGTTCCGCCTCATTGATCATGTTGAGGCAGATCCGGTCCTTGACGCTACCCCCGGGGTTGAAAAATTCGACTTTCCCGTAGATCGTGGCGGAACCCTCTTTCGAGAGACGGTTCAGTCGCACGAGCGGAGTCTTGCCGATTAGTTCCGTGATATCGTGGTGTAAGGTCGTGCTCACCGACCGCCTCCCATGTAGAAAAGGAACTCAACATGATCCCCTTCATTGAGGTGGGTCGTGGCCAAATGGTCACGGTCCAACACTTTGTCGTTCACTTCGACGGCAACCATCTGCGGTTCGATGTTTTTGGTCTTGAGTAAATCGAGGACGGTTCCGCCTGTGACCTCTTCAGGCTTTCCATTGATTTTGACCTGCACGGATTCTCCCAAGTTGGCTTAGAGATTAAAGAATTTCGAAAGTAACAAAGGCAGGCGCTGCTTGTCAAGGCTGCGTCATGCAGAGGAGCGACCGGAACCAGCAAAAGGATTCACCCGTCCACGCAGGATGCCATCGCTTCCCATAGGCTGGTGTGAAACAAGCGATCATCCTGAGCAGATTGCTTGACTTTAGATCCGCCTCATCGCCACTATGCCGAGGGATTAGGACGGCTGGGATGTGGAAAAAGAATTTTCTGTTTCGTGCCGCAGAGTCAACGCCGCTCGCCGAGTCTGAGAACGAGCTGTTCCACGATACGGAACCAGCCCTGGACAGCGCCGGACTGGTTCTGGACAAGTTCCTCTCTGTGTGGGTCCAGGGTGATGGGACCGAGGAGCAGCCGTCGGCCTATACGAGCCTCTATGTGCGAACCGCGATGCTGGATGTGAAGAAACACATCAGTCTTTTGCAGCCGCTTCAAGGGCGCTCCCATCAGATCAAACAATTGCTCACGCCGGACCAAAAACAGTTTCTTCGCCAATGGCTCCAGGTTCAAGCCCCACAGGCCTGGGAGTCAGCAGACGATCACTTTCGCGATCTCTTTGAGCTGGAATGATCCGGACGTCACCGTTTCCTGTATTCACGTGGTCCTGCCGGTTGGTCTCCGTCGGGCTACTGGCCGCGGTTCTGTTTGGGCCAGGGAGAACGGTTTCAGCCGCAACGGTAGACGTCTGGTATGGCCCAGAGGATAGGCCACTTGAACATCTTGTCCGAGTGTATGATCGTGCCAAACGCTATATCTATGTCGCGAGTTATGGGTTCACGTCGCCGCTCTCGGTGAAGGCATTGGTCGAGGCCACCAGACGGGGTGTAGAAGTTCGAATCTTGACGGATCGAGAACGTCTCAACGATCCGAAGCAACGAGCGGCCCTCTCAGCGTTGCGTGAGGCCGGGATCCCCATCAGGATCAATCAACACGACAGCCTCATGCATCTGAAGCAAGTCGTAGTCGATGATGAGGTCAATACGAGCGGTTCGATGAATCAGACGACCAGTGGCAATCAGTACAACGACGAACGGCTTGATGTCATCAGAGACCATGCCATCACCGTGAAGGCCCGGGAAAAGTTTCTTTCTTTGTGGAAAGACCAGGACCGATTCCGGGAGTGGAAATAGCAGGAACGTTGGCGGTAAGGTGGCTCCGTACCTGTATCGTTGAGGAACTATGGTCGAAGAAACCGACATTGCGGTTGTGGGAGCCGGTGGCGGTGGAGCCGTGCTGGCTCTTGCGCTGGCGCAGAAGGGGATCAAGACGATTGTTCTGGAACAGGCGCCGGGACCACCGCTGGGATTGCGCGGAGAAATTCTTCAGCCGAACGGGCAACAAGTCCTCGATCGTTTGGGATTGCTGAACAAGCTGCCGGTATCCTCTACGCGGACGGTGCATCAGTTTCATTTCTGCCGAGTAGGTGGTCAACGGCTCTGCACGATAGACTATCGCGACTTGCCGCCTCCGTATAATCAGGCGGTGGTGACGCTGCCGAATGTCGCGCACCATGCCATTGTGGATGCAGTCGAGCGAGAACCCTCGGTCTCCTTACGGTATCGAGCGACCTTTACCGGATTGCTTCGCGAAAAGGGACGTGTGGTTGGCTTGACTGCCAAGCAGGGAGACCAGGAGCGGACGATCAAGGCGAAGGTAGTGGTGGGGGCCGATGGAGCCTTCTCGAAAGTCCGTGAGGCGTTGCAGATTCCCGCTGATCTCTACCTCTACCCGCAGGGGTACTTGATCGCGCTGTTGGACGCGGCGATTCCCATGGGTGAGGCGAAGTATTTTGTCGGCAAGCGAACGATTCTTGGTTTGTTTCCTGCCGCTGGAGACAAGGTCTATGCGTTCTACATGATCAAGACCGGTTCGTATGACCAGGTCAAAGCGCAAGGCCTCTCCAGTCTGCAGAACGCGTGGATCGCGATCGATCCATCGAGCGAGCCGATATTCCGGACCTTGATCGATTGGAAGCAGACGGCCTTTTTACCGACCGGGCGGGTTCGTACTCCGACCTGGGTCGCTGATGGGGCAGTGCTAGTCGGCGATGCCGCGCATGCCATGAACCCGCACGCGTCTCAGGGACGCATGCAGGCAATGGTGGATGCTATGACGCTGGCCGATCTGTTACCGGAATGTCTCGCGACGAACGACTATTCCGCCGCCACACTCAAGCGCTATGAAGAATCACGACGACCTCACGTTGCGATGCTGCAAAAACTGGCAGACGAGCAGGTGCTCTTTTGGAACACGGCCAATCCTCTCATTGGTTTTCTTCGGGACCGGGTCTTCAGCACCTTGGATCGCAACGCGCGCCTCCGCTATCGAGTCTTATCGACGACAGCGGGGCTTCGTAAGGACCCTCCGTTCGGCCTGCTGGACCGCCTGATGGCGGCAGGATTTCTACCGGATCCTTCGGCTCGCGATATGGCGGTGGGAGGCATCCGGTAAGGATATGCAGTCGGTTGATTGGACCATCGATGGATTGCCGGAAGAGACGCAAAAGCTCTTGCGGACCTATGTGAAGGATGTCACCAAGGTTTATGGATCTGAACTGGAAGGTATCATCCTCTACGGCAGCGCGGTGCGAGGGGAGTTTTTACCTGGCCGCTCTAATTTCAATCTCGTTTTGATCATGTCGTCCTACGACCTTGCTACGTTAAAAAAGTATGACAGTCTGCACAAGCGTTGGAGTAAAGACCATGTGATCGTGCCCTTATTCTTAACGGTCGACGATATTCAATCCGCCTCCATGGCGTTCCCGCTGGAGTACCAAGACATCCATGATTGTCGGCGGTTGCTGTGGGGGCAAGATCCCTTTGTGGGGCTCAAGATCGATGCTCGTTACTTGCCTGCTGAAGTGCTTCAGTCCTTGCGTGGAAATCTGCTTCGGCTTCGGCAACGCTTGGTGGAAGGCCGAAGCACGGAAGAGGCCATCACCATTCTCTTGGCACTCTCGCTTACCGCACTCCTTCCGGCCCTGCGCGGCCTGCAGCGGTTGCTCGACCGACCGGTTGTCGGCCACGCGGAGCCGCTGTTGAAAGATCTTGAGGCAGCTCTCGCGGTGGATTTGACTGGTCTCCACGATGCCCTACTTCTCAAACGGGGGCAGATTTCTCCGGGCCAGAAGGAGACTCCGCGACTCATGGATCGTTACCTCGAAGGCCTGACTCGACTGGTCACAGCCGCAGAGGCACGGATCACGTGATCAGGTCACTGCCGAAGACAGCATGGCTTGGGATTACGTGCTTGAGCGTGCTCGCCGGGCTTGTCGCACCGCTCGCTCATGCCGCACTCTATGATCGATCGAAGGAGCGGGTTCCGCTTCCGAGCCCAATCGGTTATGTCAGCGACCATGCGCAGGTTGTCGAGGGGGAGTGGAAAGACCGCATTCGATCCGTCTGCACTGATCTCGAAAAGAAGAGTGGTGTGGAGATGGTGATCGTCACGGTGCCGAGCATCAAGCCCTATCCCTCCGCCAAGGAATATGCAGATGCCCTGTACGCCAAATGGCAGATCGGCTCGACGCAGCAGGAACATGGGTTGATGGTGTTGGTCGCGGTGCAAGAGCGCCAGGCGGCGATGACCTTGGGGCGACAAATGCTGCCGGCGGTCACTCCGGAAATTCGGCATGAAGTGAGTCGTCAGTATCTTCAGCCTGCGATCGAACGGGGCCATTTCGGTGAGGGGCTGTACCGCACTGCGGTGGCTCTGGCGACACCGGCGCAAGAAGTGAGGCTTGACACTCCGTCACGCCGTCGCATCAAAGGACTCGGGATTTGGATTACTCTCGGTACGACCATTGCGGTTGTTGGATTTTTCTGGTGGCTCAGCCGTCCTGATCTGCGGCATCCCTATCGGCGGATTCAGCAGGGCGAGTATTGGGGAACAGGCCAAGGTGGCTTCGGCGGAAATTGGGGCGGCTTCGGCGGCGGTACCAGCGGGGAAAATTGGCGGTGAGGATCTAGTGGACTGTATCAGTTAATTCGGGAGTAGTTTGCCAATTCGATTTAGCTCTAGGAACTCCAAATAATCAAAGGCCAGATCATGTTTTCCTACGGTCACGATAGCACTACCTATCTAATCGTTACAGTCCACTAGGCCAGACACTCTCATGAAATTGCCTGCTGAAACAGTCATTTCTGAGGACAAGTTGGTACGATATCTTCTGGTGCCACAGCTTCGAGGCGATAAGTCGGCGTTTTTACGTCAAGCCGGTTATGAGTTGGGTAATGTTGTTCGTCTCTTACATGACCTACGCGAACAAATTCTTTCGTTAGATGCTGTGGCTCTGGAGAAGAACCAATTTGGACAGTATTACGAAATTAAGGGCGCATTGACGGGCCCCAATGGGAGTCTCCTCTCGGTTCGAACAATCTGGATGACGGAACACTTGTCGGGAATAACAAAGTTTATTACACTGATTCCTGATAATCGGAGGGTGGTGTGAGGTTTGATCTCTATACCGATGTAGCATTAGCCTGCGACCTACCAGCGCATAAGCTCCGTCGGGGTGATATCGTCAAGCTTGTTGAGCATCATGTGGCACCGGATGGGACTGAAGGCTACTCGATCGAAGTCTTTACTGCCCTCGGAAGTACGCTTACCGTGACGACCGTTCCTGCAACTGCACTTGAAGCGCTTCGTCAGGACGAAGTGCTCTGTGCCCGGACGCTGTAGGGAACTCGCGTTCCATAATTATCCGCGGCCTTCTTTGGGCCCCCCCTAGTAGAGGAGTAATTTTTCATGAACAGTTTCAGTGTCCAGAAATGTTTTTCTTTGTCACCGAGCATCTTTCTCGGTCTGGCCTTGTTCGTGTCCGGATGTTCTACGACGGCGAAGGATACCAAGAGTGGGTCAACTGCTTCTCCGGATGTCGCTGATGCTGCGATTGAGCGCTATATCCGTGCCCATCCCGAGGTGATAGAACAATCACTGCAGGCGATGGAAGCCAAACGAGAAGCGGAACAGAAGGAACGTCAAAAGGTGGCTCTTAAAACGAAGCAGGATGAGTTGCTGCACGATCCTCTGTCACCGATCAGCGGCAACCCAAAAGGCGAAATCACCCTAGTCGAGTTTTACGATTACCGATGTGGGTTCTGCAAGAAGGCGGCATCAGCCGTTACGGAACTACAGAAAGTCGATCCGCGAGTGCGGGTCGTCTATAAAGATTTCCCCATTCTGGGTGAACCGTCTGAGATTGCGGCGAAGGCTGCACTCGCCTCATATGCGCAAGGGAAGCACCAGGCCTTTCATGAGGCGTTGCTCGAGTCGCACGCTGACATGACGAAAGAGTCGCTCTTAAAGATCGCAGCGAGGGTTGGTCTCGATACGAAACGTTTGGAAGCTGACATGGCCAATCCCAAGTGGCAGTCTGTCATTGCAAAGAACCGGGCTCTTGCCCGCGAACTCGGCATCTCAGGGACGCCAGGCTTCATCGTGGGGAACGAACTAGTGCCAGGGTGGTTGGATTTGAATGGGCTGAAGGAGTTAATCGCTCGGGCGGGGTATGGGAGATGATGGATCGTTGAAAGGGCGTTAGCACCGTACGGTATAGACTGTCGGTATCGCAGTTCGCCAGGAGAGATACGAACGTATTCAGTAAAGGTGGTTATCTCGACCCGGGTAAGAATCTGTGATAAATAGCCGACAGAACGTGTCCTGCTGAAATGGCAGTAGGTCTGGCATATTGTTCGCAAATCATAGTGGCGTGATATCACGACATAAATAAGTCAATCCGATTCTTATACGGATCGACCTAAACTATGTAATCCATCATGAGTGCCTACGTCACGGTTCTGAACTCCTGTAAATACCTCTACCTCACTGAGCTTGGTGAGCCGACAGATAACGTCCTTCGTATTGTTCTTACGGAGGCCGCCTTAGGACGCCCGTTGACGGAGGAGAGTCTGTCTGATCATCAGCCTGAAATTCGAGCAGCGCTAGCCAGTGCTGGAGTCCGAGCAATTGAGCATCATCCGGGTTGTCGCACATTTGAGCTGGTTTGGCCTAGTTATATTGGTTATTCCGTCAGAGACGAAAGCTTCTCCCTGCCAGAGTCTGAGGAAGGGGAAGGACAGATCTTCGTTCAATACACAAAATCAAAATATCTAGATTTCATCACAACTGCAACATTTGCGAACTCAGACTTCCCAGGTCCATTCAAACACTGGGCTATCTACTGTTTGAATCACAGTCTGGATGTTGTTTCTACCAAAGAACCAATCGTAGAGATCAGGAATAATTGATAGCCAATCATTCCAGCAGACGGCCTGTGGCATGAAACACCATGATCGCCTTTGTCTCCTTGTCGTACCATGTGTGTTGGCAACGTGGAATGATGTGTTAGTGGTTCTGAATACCATCGGATGTAGGCTAATGCGACAGCTGACCGTTCTTTTTGCTGCGTTCTTCTTCTGGTTCAGCGGCGTGCAGGCCACGCATGGAGACCCCGGCGCCCAGACTCAGGCACCTGCTGCAGCTCAGGTGCCGCTCTATGACAACCTGGGTACGCTTCACTATCCAATCACCACCGCAGTGCCGCTCGCCCAGCGGTACTTCGACCAGGGATTACGCCTGTACTACGCGTTCAACCACCAGGAGGCTATTCGGTCCTTTCAAGAAGGTGCCCGGCTCGATCCGGACTGCGCCATGTGCTACTGGGGTATTGCGCTCGCCTACGGTCCCAATATCAATGCGCCGATGGATGCCGCGAGTGGTCGTTTTGCCTATGCCGCCATTCAGCAGGCCGGTCAGCATGTGAACAGGGTGAGTAATCGTGAGCAAGCCCTGATCCGAGCTCTTGCGACACGGTACACAGCCGAGCCGCCGGCTGATCGTGCAGAATTAGATACCGCCTATTCGCGCGCGATGGCCGATGTGGCGCAGCGTTTTGAAGATGACCCGGAAGCTAAGACGCTACATGCAGAATCGCTGATGGACTTGAGCCCCTGGGCCTACTGGGCTGCCGACGGTAAACCCAAGCCCAATACAACCACGCTCTTGTCACAGCTTGAACAGGTTTTGGCCGCCGAGCCGGATCATCCGGGTGCGAACCACTTCTACATTCATGCGGTTGAGGCGGTGCAACCGGAACGTGCACTCGCGACCGCCGAGCGCCTCGCGGGCTTGATGCCTGGCGCCGGCCACCTGGTGCACATGCCGGGTCATATCTACATCCGAGTTGGTCGGTACGAGGATGCCATCAAGGCTAATGAACATGCCGTGCACGCGGATGAAACCTACATTCGTGATCACAATCCAGCCGTCGGGATCTACGTGCTGGGATATTACCCCCACAATTACGACTTTCTCGCGTTTGCCGCGAGCATGATCGGCCGTGAAGCGCAGGCCATCGCTGCGGCAGACAAGGTTGCGGCCTTAGTTCCCCAGGAATTGTTACACGAGCCCGGGATGGCTTTTCTTCAGCATCACCAGACGCGCAAGTTGCAGATGCGCGTGCGTTTCGGTCGATGGGACGAGCTATTGAGTGCAGAGGGGCCAGCTGAGGATCTGCCACATGCCCGTGCTATATGGCTGTACGCGCATGGGCGAGCGTTGGCGGCACGTGGTCACCTCAAAGCGGCCGATGCCACGTTGGTGCGGTTGCGCGCCATCGCTCAGGATCGTCAGGTGAGGCCTCTGCGGCTTGAATTCAACAGCTCCGGCCTCGTGCTGGATATTGCCGTTGAAGTGCTTGCCGGCCACATCGACGAGGCGAAAGGTGATTTGCCTGGCGCGATTACTCATCTCCGGGAGGCCGTGCGGCGAGAAGATGCGCTTGCCTACGGGGAACCACCCGAGTGGACGGTGCCAGTGAGAGAGGAGCTCGGTGTGATGCTGCTCAAGGCAGGGCGTCCGGAGGAGGCCGAGCAAGTATTTTGTGAAGATTTGAAGCGATTCCCTAAGAATTTCTGGTCTCAGCAAGGCCTTGCCGACTCTCTGCGTGTAGTGAATCGTGAGATCAAAGCTGAATGATGGAGTAGGGCGGGATATCTGTGTGTGAAAGAACTGTTGGACGGACGCGTATCCCCTTCGCTGTATTACCCTCCTCCTGCTGGGCCTGTGTTGAACCTCCACCATGCCATGCGTATGATCGCATCCTCGAATTCTTGAGGAGGCTTCATGGCCAAGATTACCGAGATCGCTCCTGATTTCTTCCGAATCACGACGTTCGTTGAACCGTTCAATATTCAGTTCAGTCAGTTTTTGGTCCGTGACGATCAGCCGCTGCTGTTCCATACCGGCCCGCGGGCACTCTTTCAGGAGGTCAAATCTGCTGTGGCGTCGCTTATTGATCCGCAGACTTTGCGCTGGATCGGGTTCAGCCATTTCGAGTCTGACGAGTGTGCAACGGTGCCGGAGTGGCAGCAGCTGGCTCCACAGTCGGAAGTGTTGTGCAGTGTGGTCAGCAAGATAGTGAGCGTCGACGATTGTCTGGCGCTGCGTCCTGCCAAAGGGATGGTCGATGGTGAAGTGCTCGAGACCGGACGATACCGCTTCCGTTTTCTTGCCACGCCGCACGTGCCGCACTGCTGGGAAGCAGGACTGCTGTTCGAGGAGACCCAACGAACGCTCCTCTGCTCGGACCTTTTTCATCAAGACGGGGATGTTGAACCAATGACGGAATCGGATGTCATCGGCCGATGTCGAGACACGTTGGTGGGGTATCAGCATGGTCCTCTGGCGAACTATGTGCCCTATTGCTCCTTGACAGAGGTGACTCTGAACCGACTGGCGGCACTCCAGCCGAAACGGCTCGCTACGATGCACGGTTCAGTCTATGTCGGCGATGGAAGTACCGCTCTTCGCGATCTTGCCGTGATGTGGCGGGAGGTCCTCACGACATAATCAGGGTAGATCCGCTCAGTCCCCTCAGGAATCACATTTTTCTTGGGAATAACGCCCGCCACGGCGATACTGCGAAAGCAGAACGTCAGGCCTTTGTGAATGAGGGAGGGTGTATGACCGGTCCAGCCAAGATCGTTGTGCGGTATCAGAATGGATCAATGTTGAAGGGCTATGCCCAGGACTTCTCTCCCGGGGCCCAATATTTTCACGTGAAGGCAGAGGGAGCCAAGACATCAGCCCCGCCTACGCGCGTGATCATGCAGGAGCTGAAGGCGGTGTTTTTCGTGCGCGACTTTGTGGGAAATGGGAGTTACAAGGAGGGCAAGTCATTCGTTCCGGGCAAGCCCTTGTCCGGGCGAAAAGTAGAGGTCACGTTCCAGGACGGCGAACTTTTAGTGGGCACGACCACTGGCTACGATTCAACTCGGCCCGGCTTCTTTCTCTTTCCGGCGGACGATCGAAGTAACAATATTCGGATGTACGTTGTCGCCAAAGCGGTCAAAGGTGTACGGTTCCTCTAGCGCCATCCATTTTTATCCCACCAGGTGTGAGTTCCTTACAGACGGTCCCAACACAGTTGTTCATTGTTCTGTCGTCTATTTTAGCTGATCAGTCTATCGGGCAAGGTGGACGATGCGAGCCTCATAAGGCGGCGCAGCGGCGCAGACGGTCCATGATCGCCATTCCCAGCCCTTCTTCCTGACAAGGTTCCACATAGATTCGATCCAAACCTTGCGCGTCCAGCCGCCGAAGAGCCGCAAAGAGATGGCGTGCGGCTTCCCGAAGATCGCCGGTTGCCGAGAGGGCCTCAACCGCTGCAAAACGCTTGTCCGCTGCCCTGGCTTCCGAGAAGATCAACAATCCAGCCCGTTCGTTTTTGGTGGGTGTCGGTCGTGTCTTGGCGGAGGTCAGGATTGTGACGGGAGTTTGGGTTGCGTAATGGCGAGCCAGTTGCCCTGGAGCGGTCGGCTGATCGACCACGGAAGACGATCGGCTGAGTAGGCCGATGGCGGCGCTGAGTTGTTCAAGTGTGATACTCCCAGGTCGCAACAATTCAGCCTGGGGGCCTATCAGTGAGACGATGGTCGACTCAACGCCGACGGGACAAGGTCCTCCGTCGAGGATGAGATCGACCGCACGCCCGAGCCCGTCTGCCACGTGTTGAGCCGTTGTGGGACTGACGTAGCCAAAGGGGTTGGCACTCGGTGCGGCAATCGGCGTGCCTGCCTCTCGAATCAGTGCCTGTGCCACCGGATGGTTCGGCATTCTGACGGCGACGGTATCCAGGCCGGCGGTGACGAGATCCGGAATAGTCGGCTGTTTCGGCAAGACCAACGTCAGTGGTCCAGGCCAAAACTGATCGATGAGCTGCCTGGCTGTTGTTGTAAGAGCTCTCACCACGTTGTCCAGTTGCCTCCGATCGGCAATATGGACGATGAGCGGATCGAATTGCGGTCGTTGTTTGGCTTCGAACACTTTCGCCGCTGCATCAGGATTCAACGCGTCACAGCCGAGTCCATAGACCGTTTCGGTTGGAAAGGCCACGAGCCCCCCTCGCCGGATGGTGTTGCCGGCCAGGCGAATGGATTCTGGATCTGAGGCTGGAAGGGTTTGAGCGTTCACCGGCTTGATGGTGGTATTGAACGAGGCTTTGTTCCTGTCGACCGGCTATTCTTTGACGGTCATGGTCATTCTGATTGGATCGAGGGGATTGTCATATTGATCTCGTGGCGCCGCGACGATCTTGTCGACCACGTCGATCCCGCGAAAGACCTCTCCAAACACCGTATAGCGCCGATCCAATCCGCTGTTGTCGTCCACACAGATGAAAAATTGTGAGCCGTTATCGTTGAAGTCGCGTGTGCTGTTACTCTCGCGCGGCATCTTGGCCATGGAGAGTGCACCCCGCTTGTGGGGATAATCGTTCGGTTCAGGAGAGAGAAAGTACCCGGGGCCACCGGTGCCATGGAGCATACGATCCGGCTGCTTGCTCAAGGGATCACCACCTTGGATGAGAAACCCAGGTACCACCCGATGGAATGTGGTGCCGTCGTAGAACCCCATCTTCACCAGGTTGATGATGTTTTCGACATGCCGAGGTGCAGCATCAGGGTACAGGCGGATCCTGATCTCCCCTAGCTGAGTGGTAATGGTGATCCGAGGATCCTTTTTCTGAAATTGGAGCGTCATGGTGCTGACTGTAACAAGGCCATCCTCTTGGTGACAAGGAGTACTGCAGTGCCGAGTTCTAAACGCTGAACTCTGAGATGGCTGAGCACTTAGGTCTCAGCACTCTACACTATCTTCCGTGAGCCGTTCTTCCGGATCGATACGGAGCCACATGCATCCGCCGAGCAGTGCCATGAACGCTGCCAGGCCGAGCGAAGTGGGCCATCCCCACTGCTGTGCGATCCATGGCGTGAGGGTCGGGGAGATTGCCCCACCAAGATTGGCTCCCATGTTCATCAAGCCGGACAGGCTCCCGGCATGGGCCGGAGACAAGTCGCTGATAGAGGACCAATAGGCGCCGATGGTGAAATAGAGCCATCCTGCTCCTAATGAGAGACAGGTAATGGCGAGGTAGGGTGATTCGACCAAGGCGCCAATGGCAATGGACAGAGCGGCCAGACCCATACCGGCCATGCCGACGATCCGACGCCCTCGCGTGACGCCATGTCGGGCCGCCAGTCGATCCGTGACCCATCCGCCAAGGGGGCATGACAGGAGAATGGCCAGGAATGGAGCGGCGGCGAAGAGTCCACCGCGTAAGATGCTGAAGCCTCGTTCATTGACGAGGTACAAATAGAACCAGGACATATAGACATAAGCGACATAACCAAGGCATCCGTAACTCAGCATGAGCCACCAGACCGTGGAGGTGTGTCGGAGCTGACCCCAGGGCATCGAAGCCTTGGGTGTCGGCGTGGGTGCCGTGGCGATCGGGTCTACGAAAGGAGTGAGCCCGGGGTGACTCGTGGGTCGGTCAGTGGCAAGCAGCCACCAGACGACGGCCAGACCTAGGCCAAGACCGCTTGAAAGATAGAATGCCGTCTGCCATCCATAGTTGACCATGATCCAAGCGGTGATTGGAGGGGTGATGGCCGCACCGACCCCGATTCCTCCAATGGCAATGCCGATACCAAGTCCTCGTTCGTGGCGTGGAAGCCAGTCCGTGACCGCTCGATTAAAGGTCGGCAAGGCTGCTGCTTCTCCAACCCCAAGCAAGAAGCGAATCAAGGCAAGTGCGCTCACGATTCCCAATGGTCCGGCGAGGAACGATGTCGCTGCCACAGCCGTCCAGGCCGTAAAGCAGGACCACCAGATGAGGGCGATAGTGAGGATGATACGCACTCCCCAGCGGTCGCTTAGCCATCCCCCAGGAATTTGGAAGAAGGCGTACCCCACGACAAACGCGGAGAAAATCCAGCCCATTTCCTGGTCGGTCAGTCCCAGAGCGGGCATCATCTGACGAGCAGTGACGGAAATGTTGACCCGATCGATGTAGGTGACGACGCTGATGGAGAAGAGTAAGCCGAGGATGAGCCAACGCACTGGTGAGGGCGAGGTCGATTCGGTGCGAGGAAGAGAGACCCTGTCACTCACGGCAGTCTTGAGGGGTGGTGTTCAGCGGGGCTGGTTTGCACGATTGGTCAGTGGATAGAAGGCTGAATGGAGTGCCGCCTCCTGGGCGGAGGCGGCACTCTCGCTGTTATTTTGCAGGCACGATCTCGAGCAGTTCCACTTCAAATATTAAGGTGGATCCTGGCTTGATGGGCGAACCAGGCGGGCTTGCATCCCCATATGCCAGATTAGACGGACAGATCAGCCGACTCTTGCCGCCGACCTTGATCTGTTGAACCCCTTCCGTCCAACACTTGATGACCTTGTCGAGGGGGAACGTGGCCGGCTCTCCACGCTTGATGGAACTGTCGAATACGGTCCCATCGGTGAGGGTGCCGTGATAGTGGACCTTGACGGTATCGGTTGCCTTCGGAGTTGCGCCGGTTCCGGGCTTGATCGGGGTGATCACAATACCGGACTCAGTCTTGATGGAGCCCTTTTCTGTCGCTGCTTTGGCGGTGAATGCGGCTCCAGCTTTTTTCTCACCCTCGGCGACAAGGGCCAAACGGGCTTGCTGAAGTTGCTGGATCTTTGGCCCGAAGGTCTGGAGGTCGACTTTGGGCGAGCGCTTGAGCACGCCATCGGTCATCCCGTTCTTGACCATGTCCAGTTCAGCCTCGGTCAGGGAGAAAGTCCCGATTGATTGGCTGAGAGCCAAGCCAAGGGCATACAAGGTTTTTTGGTCATCGTTGGCTGGGTCCGATGCTGCCCATAAAGGGGCCGCAAGAAGGAAAAGCCCTGCCGCAAGAGTCAGTATACGGGTTCGCATAGATTATCGGGTCCTTTCTTATAAGAGGCCAAAGAAGCTTGTAAGCATACGACACGCATCTTGGTCCTACAACACATATTTCACAGGGTGGAGATTGGAGGGCTTGGCTAAAAGCGATGGATTACCCGAGAAAATTCATGATAGCAACAGTGGCGGAGAGGGAGGGATTTGAACCCTCGGTAGAGATTTTGTCCCTACGGCGGTTTAGCAAACCGCTGCCTTCGGCCACTCGGCCACCTCTCCACGTCACGACTGTAGGGATCGGGCCGCATCCACAGCGGAAATTATCGCCAGGGCGAAGCATCACCGACGCGGAGGCATCTTACCTCAGCTCAAGGGAGAGGCACAAGGGATGATTCGCATTCGGACTTGGCTAAAGTGCGCAAGCACATTCTCGAGGTTGCCACACGGCGAGGCTTGAATAGGCTGTGCTTCCAGTGCGTTGGTTCTAGCGGGACCAGCTGTGTGATCCGTCTCTGTAGTGATTGGAGAAATTGATGGAGATAGTCTGATGCGTGAGCAGGAGAAAGCGCGTTATTATGGGAACCATCGCTCTCCTCTTCAGCCTGTGAGAGAAGCGTCGTATATCGTAGTTCAGTGTGGCTGGGCCGCACCACTCCGCTGAGCATCAGCATGTGAAGCGCTTTACGTTTCCGTTCGGTACGGCCAAGATACATTTTGAGTCTGGTAATTGCCATTGTGTACCCTCCTCGGTGATCGATCATGTTATCCGGCGGCGGTTACATGCGCTCAGATCCACAAGATGTGCTTGAAGTCCGTCTCGAGACTTTTGGGGTGACCACAGTGACGGCACCGAGCAGAGAGGACTAACTGGTCTGCAATGCCTGTCGTGCGAAGCACCAGGTGATACGTCGTTCCTCCGCAGAAAGGACAGGCCTTCCCACGTAGTTCCCGTCGAATAGCTCCTCTAGAATTCGGTTGTTTTTCCACGTGTGGTTCTCCTGCTCACCCTGAGGTTCTGTATGAAACATTCACAGGAATATGAGTGAAGGGAGGTTTCTTCGGGAGGGAGAAGAAACCGTCGTCGTCTGCGGGTGGGTATCCGCACACAACATCCTTCACCCACGTGTTCTGTACGCCCTCCTATGCCGGTGCCTCACGCTATCCATGTTTTCCGACCGACGGCTCGACCTTCATGCGCGAATCACAATCTGTTCCCACATTCGGTGGGGAACCGGCTGCGCCTGGTTTGCCGGTGCGATGAACTGCCTGAGCCGGGCTTGATCTTTGGATGAGGTGAGGAGCAGGTCGAGCTTGACCCACTGGTGTTTGACCCACTGAACCTCGGCGAGGTCTATCTGGATAGCTGAACCCTCATCGTTGGGTAACCACAGGCGTAATTTGACATAGTCACCAGGGTGCAACTGTTCAGGGCTTGTGATCGAAGGAGAGGAAGAGGAGAGTGCATAAATACATCCTTCGCCCTGTAACCCTTCGCTTCCTTCCGACAGGATGCAGTCGATTGCGATCTTTGAGACCATTGCCTGGGGCATCATCATTACGCCTCCTTGAGAAGTCTCGATGGTTATTGCACGGTAATACGAGAACGGAAATGCGACTACTACCCTCGTAGGTGGCAAGACCCATCAAATGGGGGTGTCCGCGGTGACCTGGTGGGTGTTAGACGGGATGGCACGGTTGTCTTGATCTGCCATGGGGAGCCCATCCTGTTCAAAGAAATGCAAAGAGAAGACGGGTACTGGTGCTTCAGGATCTGAGGCCGGTACTGTCAACAAGCCACTGTATCCGTATGAGACAGTTTTGGTGAGAACTGAAGTAGAGCTCCGGTCGTGGGTTTAGGCTCTTCTGAGGTATACAGCACTAGGATAAAAATGGCAGGCGCTACCAACTATCCGCACCGAAAGGCAGTCTCTGTGGCTGCCTGCCTGTTGTCAGGTCAGGAAGGCATTCGATACAACGATGGGTCGTCTCCGCGTATTTAAAGCCATTGCCGTGTCGCGAAATAGCTAAAGGCAAGGACACACAGGATTCCTATAATGCACAGCACGGCTGCTCTCACAAGAGGATTGTGAAGCCACTGGAGTGAGTTTTGAAATAGATTGAGAGAGACTGCCATAGGTCACCTCTCTTCTCACAAGGGGTGGGCTGGATCGTACGGTCATAAGGCTACGCTTGGTGGATAAGCCTGTAAAGAGGAGATTAATGGCTCCTGGAGCCATTTGACCGGTATCCTCGATCAAAACTCGTGGCATCAAGCCCGATCGGATCCTTCCAATTCAGTTTCCCTTCTCCCTCGCTTGTACTTGTCCTAACAGTAGGCTCCGACTGTGATGGTCTTTGAAAAACTCATGCTCGATGTTGCTTGCTCCGTCCTCTGCCAGAACGCCTGGGCCTTCTCCGGGCAGTCCATCCCCTGCAGGCGGATATGTTCGGCTTTTTTATGAGGCAAGACCAAAACAATGTCACCATTGAGGACTGAGATCACCGGCCCTGTGAAGTCAGCACAGGCCTCGCTCGTCATGATCAGAAGAACAGAGGTGGCAAGTGTGGCTCTACCGTGTACCAAGTCATTCCCTTAGAACTTTTTTAAAACAGTCACCTGCGTTGATAGCCTTCAACATTGCACAGCTGATGATCTTGGAGGACCCTTTGGCGTCGTTATAGATCAGGACGGCAAACATCTGGCCGTCACGACAGGTCACATTCCAAACGGCATCATCCGATTTCGTTGACCCCTGGAAGAAGCTTCGTGTCACGGAGTCACAGCGTTGTCCACTGCCTTGAAGAAACTTGGCAAAGAGCGTGTTCCGGTCTCCCGATGTCATCTGCTGTATACGGCCATGGGCGGGGTTAGCTGATACCTCCTGTGTCCAGATTCCCCCGAGCAAGAGAGCAACAATAAGCGACAGAACCATCTGTTATCCTTCCTGTTGCGTATTCTATTAGGCGAGGCAGACCCAGGACTACTGTCCGTTCTAGTTAATATGTCGTTCCCCGAGTCATCTTCATGCCCATCTCAATAATCCGTCCAATGTGCTCCAACAACTCCACCGACTGCTTGGAGTCCATCCCGTTCTGATTCAAGCCCTCGAGAATGTGATTCACGACTTTTTCTTTGGTCTGAGCTATCACGGACAGCGATGGGGGCGTGGTTTCAGAGAGTCGAGCGTGTAGATTCTTCGTTCGTAAGACCCGACTGGTCTTTGACCGGTATAACCTCACGCGTGAGGATGAACTTCGTAAGGCCGCGAAGTGGCTCAACCGGCACATCGATACCTGGGAGAGTCGAGCGGAAAGGTAGTTCGGATGAAAGTTCACAACCTGTTGAAATATGGCGGAGGGGGCGAGATTTGAACTCGCGGATGAGTTACCCCATCTCCGGTTTTCAAGACCGGCACGTTCGGCCGCTCCGTCACCCCTCCGGCCTTGCCCTTTAGGCAGGTATGAGATCGCGCAGTATACGGTGTTCCGATGGGGTTGGTAAACACCTTCCTTCGTTTTCTTTCGGAATCGATTCTGACGACTCACACGGCCCATGACCCGTCTGTGAATTCGGCTCTCGCCTCTGAGCCGGAAGTTGGATAAGCTGCAGGAAGCAGCGTTGTCTATCCTTGAACCACCGACCGGAGGGAGTGTCTATGAAGTGCCCACAATGTTTTATGGAAAACGACGCCTCGGCCACAAAGTGCTCCGTGTGTGAGCAGGCCTTGAACGCACCGCGAGCAAAATCGGTGAAATACATGAGCTTCTATGCGGAATATTTTGCCTTTCGGGAATTAGTGACGCCGCAGCTCATTAAAGTCATCTACTTTATTGGAGCGTGCTTCATTACCGCTGCTGGGCTGTTGTCGATCCTGTCGCCTGATGCGCTGGATGAGTATGCGGCTGGTCCGATTTTCACTCGCCTTGGGGGGGTTGCAGCCCTTGTGATGGGCAATCTGGTCTGGCGCATTATGTGTGAAGGGGCCATCCTGCTCTTTAGTCTTCATGAGTTGCTGGTCAGCATTGATACGCGGACAGGATTGTTGGTGCGGCAGGGCAAACGCATTGAACCCTGAGACGGCTCAATCGTGGATTACACGGAAGAGCTTCTCTCGCAGCCAGGCGTTGCAAATTCTGAAGTCTTGGGAAATTCAATCATGTGCGTGGTGGTCCAACCACAGGTTTTGCTCTATTGGTATTTTCAAGAATCTGATTTTTCAAGCATGAGTATCGTGAGTCCATTCGCATCGGTTCTGAGTTCGAAATTCGCTTGGTTTCGGGGCAGGCAAATATCAAGATCTTTGAAATCCGCAATGCCACGCTTAAGGTCGACCACTTGATTGACGCTTCCTTGATATAAAAACACGAGCGCATTGACGGAATCTGAAAAATGTATCTCACTACGTTCCTCAATATTCCAATTCATGTGTAGTACCGATTGGGCTTTTTCATTATTGGTGTAAGGCCCAAAAATACAGACCCTATCCCAGGCAAAGGTGACGCCAAGATCAGCGAAGATAATTGCCTTTTGGTTTTCCTTTTTTAACTGTGCGGAAAGCTTGTTTGGGAATGACGCGCGTTCCTTGAAAAACGCATAAGGGGTCGCTCCAGTAGCATACGTAAAAGTTGTTCCAACGAGGTCCATGAAGGTATCAGGGAGCTTTCGGAGGCCTGGTACAAGTAAGGAAATGAAGAATGCCATCAGTAACGCCGAAACAATTTTTGGGAAATAGTCCATGCGCCACGTTGAGTGAGTGGATGCTTTTATTCTTCGACTTAACAGCAATGCGCAGAACAGCAATGTCGACATGGTGGGGATAGACAACACGAACACCAGGGCGCCCTGTCCATCAGTAAGGGTGATCACACAAGATGCCAAGAAAATGAGTAGCGTGAGGAGGGTAAGAACTAGGGCCCGTTAACAC
>NIUT01000047.1 GCA_002254365.1 Nitrospira sp. UW-LDO-01 | reverse complement strand
CGCTGCGCCTGAGTCAGCAGTTGCATGTTGAGCTGTATCAACTCCGGCAGCGCCCCGTCTGCCCGGTGTTTCACGGCGGCGAGCATGACTTCCAGTTCCTGGATATGCTTATCCAGATTCTCCGCTTCTCGCTTCAGAAAAGCGGTGGTTTCCTGCGCATGCCGTTCGCGGCTCTTCAGGTTTTCCGCCAGAAAGAGACTTGTCAATTCATTGGCGACCTTTTGTGCCGACGCCGGAGTTTCGCCGTCATACGCCAAGGTAAACGCGATGGTAGCCTGGGTCGGATTCTGCGTCCGCTTATCGACCACCTTGACGTTCAGCACATCAATCTGAATGTCCTTGGTGAATCGTTCCAACACTTCCTCCGTTGGGCTCCGTTTCCTGAGCTTCTCATAGAGCCCATACTGTTCAACGATACGCCAGAGCGTGGCCCGACTGAGGACTTGTTGTTTGATCGTCTCGATGCGCTGATCGGCATAGGTCGCGATTGCCGACCGAACCAGATCAGGCGGAATCTCCTGCTCCTCGATCAGAATCGTGGCGGTCGAGCGATAGACGGCCGGGAGGAGAAACGCCAGCGCGGCACTGGCGGCCATGAGTGCCGCCCAAACTGCTAGAATCAAGGTTCGGCGCCGGCGCAAAAGAACCAGATAGTCCGGGAACGTCCGGGCTCGCGCGGCTGCCCGTCCCTGCAATCTCCGATCTTGACTCATCGCGACACTGACCATTTATCGCCTCCGTACGTCAACATGATGAAAGTCGAATTTGAATTGTACCGTTGATCGAAATCATCCACGGCTCGTTCCCCGTAGGTATAGGACACGGAAGCCGACCACCATTGTGCGAACTGCCACGAGAGCGTGGGAGTGACGGAGAAAAAGGTCGTGCGGGGTAACGGCCGGCTGCCTTCCGTGGTGCTGATCCCCGAGACAAAATAGAGCGCTCCGGACACGGAGAGATTGATCGTCTCGCTGATACTGTGGGAAAGTGATCCTCCCACGCGGTCGGTTTGCAACAGGCGGCCGAACCCACTAGGATTAATTTCCCGGCTTCCATCGATCTGAACCGTCGTCCGTTCAAAGCTCTTCCGCAGTGACCCTCGATACACCCACACCACCTCTTCGCTAGTGAGCGTGCGGTCACGGGATCTTCCCAAGAGAATCCCTAGAATGCCTGGTATGGCCGGCACATCCTGCGCCGAACTCACCAACCTTGCTCCTCCCGATATCGATCCGATCCACTGGTTACCGAAATCATGTACCCACGCACCTTGTGCACCATAGTACGTCGATTCGAGTCCGACCGAAGGAATTCGGACCAGGTTGTATTCACCCGTCAGACTGACTTCATCCAACTCTGTCAGGTGATAGGTCGGCCCGGCATTCACTCCATGAACTTGATAATTCGCAAATCCAAGTCGGCTGCCGTCCTGATACTGCGCATCCATGAAGTGGTACCCCGTCTTCCAGGACAAGCGCTCGGTGATTCCGATCTTCCAGCTGGGCATGGCCGTCCACATACTCCGTTGCGTGAAGCCCAGAACCAGTCCGGTCCGTTGTAGTTCGCCGACTAAGGTATTGTCACGCGTAAAGCCACCATCAAATTCGAAGCTATGTCGTTCCAAACGATACGAAGCTCTCAGCGGAAAGTACAGGTTGGTGAGCTCTCTCTCATTGCTCCCATAATAATGAATGAAATCCGCTCTCGTCTCTCCCTCGACATCCAGTGCTTCCGTCGCACCCTTGAACTTCACAGCCGGCGTAATCCAATGGCCAATCACTTCGTTGTCTCCACCGCTCAACAGCAAGTTGCTGTTGTACACGCCCTTCACGCCTAACGACGGAGCCGCCGACCATTCGGCGGCG
>NIUT01000046.1 GCA_002254365.1 Nitrospira sp. UW-LDO-01 | reverse complement strand
GTAGGAATATTTAGACTGCAGTCACCCCACACCCACCCGCTCTATGGCCTCTGCATTTATTGAAACCCTTGAGGTTATCCGTTTGTGTTGAACCCTTCGACGCCTCCGTTCGTCCTGAGGCTCTCGAAGGAGAACGGGGGAACTCAGGACAGGCTTGTCGAAGCCCACCGATTGAGTTTTTCAGCAGATGGCTCACTGACCTGAAGCCCTGCCGGTCACAATGTGAGGCGGATACCTTTGTTTGGGAATTTTGTAGAACACATGCGTACTTGATAGATTGGAGGAAGGTTACCGGATCTTGAAGTCGGCAGATTGTGCGAGAGCACGACGCACTGTTCGACAGAGTTACCGTGGCCACAGTCAAGCAGCGGATTGCTTGGTCACGTCCCAGCCAGGAAACACCGGGACGGCGGGATGGCACCGCAGAACACGCGCCAGGACTTTAGCCCGTTCGACTCCCAGATTGATGGTATCGTTTTCGATGGCTGAGATCGTGGACTGCGGAGAATCTTGGCTCGTCGAGCCAACTCGCTCTGCGTGAGCCCCTGGAGTTCACGAACAATTCGAACCGATTCTCCCACTGACAGAACCACGCGCGCCTTTGTCGGACGGATGTCCTTGTGCGTCATGATTGCCTCCGATAATCGTGTGCGGTCACGTCCATGACGATGACCTGAACGAGGTGTTCCTCAACCCTATAGATCACACGATATTGCGCATTCAACCGTGACGAGCGATGGCTTGACAACATACGGCAAGCCTGCCATTTTATTGTTGAATTTTTCAACAGGCGGAGGACGTAATGGCCACAGTCAATTTCAGTGTGCCTCAAGACGTCAAAGAAGCGTTCGACAAGACGTTCGCGAGACAGAATAAAAGCGCGGTCCTGGCAGAGCTCATGCGGCAAGCGGTGGAGGAGCGGCGGCGGCGAAAGCGAGTCGCAAAAGCCATCGACAAAATCCTGATATTGCGCAAACGAATGCGGCCTGTCGATGACCGCACCTTCAGCGCAGCACGGCGGCACGGAAGGCCGTGACCCGGTTCGTACTCGATGCCAGCGTCGTGATCAAGTGGCTGTTCCCTGACCGTCCTGAAGAGTCCGATGCCTTTCATGCGTTGCAGATTTTGCACTTGATCAGGGCCTCTCACCTGGCAGTGATACAGCCACCCCATTGGCTCGCAGAAGTGGCGGCAGTGACCACGAGGCTGGAGCCAAAACGGGCGCGTGCAGCGGTGTCGCTCTTATTCGCACTAGAGTTTCCAATTTCTAGCGGCATGGACTTGTATCTGAAGGCATGTGATCTATCCGACTCGCTCAAACACCACCTATTCGATACCTTATATCATGCCGTAGCCCTCACCGAACCGGACACGATCTTCATCACCGCCGACGATCGGTATTACCGGAAAGCAGCTTCGTCCGGACACATCGTGCGCTTGAAGGATTTCACCTTGCCATCAGGTAGCAAGAGCTCATGGCGTACTAGCCGATAGTTCGGAGTCAGAATCGAAGGCCTGTGGGAAACCGCCTGGCCTGTATGTTTTCAGGCTCTATCTTGTCCCTAAGACTGTATGCCTATCGTTTTGAGCATCGCCTTGAAGATCGGCGAGGTCTCCGGTTCCAGAAAGAACGACTGAAAGGTCCCGTGCACAATCTCTGTATGGCGTTGATGATCCGCATGAAAAGACTCGACCGCTTTCTTCCGATCCTCGGTGCTATACCCCATCCGAATGGCGCACTGCTCTAGGGCCCGTTAACACTATTAACGCTGTTTATGCGATACTGCGCCCATGGAACTCACCGAGGCTCAGTATCGTCACATTGAACGATGTTTGCCGACCCAACGCGGCAATGTCACACTCGACAATCTGCAGGTGC
>NIUT01000045.1 GCA_002254365.1 Nitrospira sp. UW-LDO-01 | reverse complement strand
GGGCCCCGCACAAAAGACAGGGCGATATAGTCCACCGCCTGCTGGACACCAAAACGCAGATCCTGTCGATCCTTCTCCGTCAGCGTCGGCGCGCTGACTGCCGTGTCAGGCAGATTGATTCCTTTATGTGAGGTGATCGTCCCCCCGGCAATAACAGAACATGCTACGACATCGTCTGTGATGCGGTCGGCGACAAGTTCAATGAGCCCGTCATTAATCAGAATTCGAGATCCGACACGAAGGTCGCGAGCCAGATGCGGATACGAAACCGGAATCTCGCTAGAAGTGGACGGAATAGTTTCAGACGTTTCATGGGCCGATTGTAACGCCCGGAGATGAACGGTCTGGCCGATGGTAACTTCAATCCCTGCTTTTGCGACAAACCCCACTCGTATCCTTGGTCCTTGCAGGTCTTGAATGATGGCGACCGTCGCCCCCTGTCTGGCAGCTGCCTGGCGAATAGCGGTGATCGCGGCCGCATGAGATTCGTGGGTCCCGTGAGAGAAGTTCAACCGAGCCGCATTCATCCCACTGGTGATCAAGCGATCTAAGATGGCCGGTGATGAACTGGCAGGCCCGATCGTACAAATGATCTTCGCGTTTCTCATGAGGAGTGAGGATGGGATTCAAGACAACCTAGTTTGGAGCCTGCGACTCAGCTCTGAACAGAAACCTCTCATTCTCATAGATCCTGCATTTTTCTTTCCTTTTGTCTTCCAGCCGGTAGAATGATTCTAGCACAGGGGTCTACGTCCTACCGACTCCACTTTCCACAACGTGCATCGTGCCTTCTCAATGAAAGGAACGCACTGTGGCAACTCTCATCTCAGTGGCATCAGGAAAAGGCGGCGTCGGCAAGAGCGTGGTGTCCGCAAATCTGGCACTGGCACTGGCGAAGACGGGACGTCAGGTCCTGCTGGCAGACCTCGATATCGGTGGGGCGGATGCCCACATCATGGTTGGACAATTGAACCCAGCCGTCACGCTGACAGATTTTCTCACCAAACGAGTGAATCGACTGGAGGATGTCGCCATTCCTGTGACCTTTCATCCGAACCTCCGTCTCCTGGCCGGAACAGGTGATACCTTGGCCACGGCGAACATGGCGTACGCGCGCAAGAAGCGACTGATGAAACAGTTCCAAGAACTTAGCGCGGATGTCGTGGTGATCGACATTGGAGCCGGCACAAGCTACCACGCACTCGACTTTTTCTTGCTAGGCGACATTCATTTGGCGGTTGCCACTCCTGAACCAACGTCCGTGCTAGACCTCTACCGATTCATTAAGTTAGCGGCGATCCGTCGTGTCTTGGCATGCTTTCTCGCACGTAGCCCTCTGTCTGAAGCATTGTCGAACCGTGACTTCTCGAGTGTGGAGGAGGTCATGGGTGTTGCAGGCGCAACCGATACCGAAGGCCGCGCGGTGGCAGCAGCTGCACTCCAATCGTTTCGGCCAGGCCTTGTCATCAACCGTTCCTCAAGTCGTTCTCAAGTCAACGTGCTCTACCTTCGCAAGATTCTCCATGAGTACGTCGGTGGGGACTTGACCCTCCTGGGCGAGATTCCAGAAGATCCCGCAGTGAGTCAGGCGGTTCGGAGTTTCCTGCCCGTCATCGAGGCCTCGCCAACGTCTCTTGCCGCCAAATGTCTGCTGTCGCTTGCCAGAGCGGTTGAGCAACTGATCACCATATCTCCAGGTCGCATCAAAGAGGATGCGCCGAAACCGGAAGAATCGCAGACAGCGATCGTCTTCTCAAAGACAGACATCACGCCGTCGCTTCCAGCTTCGACGCCTGTAGCTTCAGACGTCCTGCCTACACCGTACGCGTCAAGAACCAACAGCGCACTAGATCCTGCCCGGCAGGTCGGTGGCGGAAACTAAACAGGTCAGTCTGGGCGTGTTACGGTTGGTGGGAAAACAGGAATATGGAAGGTTAAAACCCAAGTTCTTTTTCAAGGTCAGCTTTCTTTTTATCAAACTGTTTCTGTTCAGCCTCACTCTTCTGACTGAACATCTCTTTCATGTTGGCACCCGCTTTCTCCATGGCCCGCTGAGACTCCTCTCCCTTCTTCTTAATCTGCGCAGCCATGTCTTTCGCCTTGGGTGAACCGGCAAATTCGTAATACATCATCGCCTGGCTCTGGACAAAGGTCGGGTCGGAGCGCTTCAT
>NIUT01000044.1 GCA_002254365.1 Nitrospira sp. UW-LDO-01 | reverse complement strand
GTTCCATTGTGAGTGAGCGGCCTGTATCTTAACAGGGAAGCGCTTGTTTCGCGCAAATTCAGTTCCTTTCACACTGGATCCACTGACCACAGCCCCATCACAACATCAACACAGGCGATTCAGCAGGCCGGTCTCTCCCTCGACCGTTGTATTCAATCCAATCCGGAAAAGCGGGACGAGCTCCTCGTTATTCAGCCGACCGTAGCCTGTCGGCTTGGATGGATGAGAATGAAGGCGCACGCTGGAGCCAACATGGAAAATACGGCCTAAGAGATGACACAAGCGCGCATCCAACCGAGCGGTTGAGAGCGCTCCGTCACGGTCATGGTCGTAGCTGATGTGAGCAGACATGACGCACTACGGACCTCTCTCCTCGAGCATTCTCCCGCCATCGTACGTATCGATACTGTTTGCAATGCATACGTACGTGTCTTATCGTATAATCAGGCGTAGATCGTCGGCGGCGTCCCCCTTCAAGGCGATCTCTGCTTGGCTGTACCCACACACGTATGCAATTCATTCGGTTACCACTGGCTCTCGCTCTTCTCATCCTGCTGTTCAGTACCCCCGCCTTTTCGTTTACGGCCTTAGTCGTGTCCGTCAAAGACGGCGACACGATCGAAGTCCTGTCGAATGGGCGAGCCACAAAGATTCGTTTACGGGGGATCGACTGCCCCGAGAAACGCCAAGCCTACGGATACCGGGCCAAACTCGCACTGGCTGTCTTAACCTTTGGACAGGCCGTCACAATCCACCCGCATGAAAAAGATAAGTACGGACGCCTCGTTGCCGACGTGATGCTTGCAGATGAGACCAATGTGAACCACATCCTGGTCAAGGATGGGTGGTGCTGGTGGTATCGGAAGTATGCGCCGGACGATACGGTGCTTGAAACATTAGAGACCGAAGCGCGCCAGACGAAACGAGGTCTATGGAACGATCCACACCCCCTCCCACCCTGGGTCTATCGTAAGTTGAAACAGAAGCCACCTGTCGGCGTCTTGGAGCCGCTCCCGTAGCGAGACCAACAACAGCCTTCTGCACCCCCATTACTTCGCAGACAGGTGTGTGACCGCTTGCTCCGCATGTTGTATCGCAGCATCCGCATGACCCGCCCTCTCCTGCTCAAGAGCCTGTTTCAGCTCAGTGATGCCGGCTTCTACACGTGAATCCTTCCCTGCCTTGAACGCATGTTGCAGGGCCGCTTCCGCACTACTCAGGAATAGGCCCACATCACCCTGCTTGCCGTGGTCCGCCGCCTCCTTGGCGAGCTGGACAGCCTCCTGACGGTGTTGCTCCTCGGAACGCACTGCATCGCGACGTGCGATACCGGAGCCGAATACCGACTCTGATGGCAATAGGATGGTCATGGTGAGGACCAACAGCGTGGCGAATCTGACCCTGAACTGCATTGCCGGTTGTATCATCCGCATGTCCCCTTCCCAACCCGAGAGTCTCCGAATCTCCCCCCTGTTCTATCATGAGGAATGGCTGGGGTTTTGCCGGCGACAGGCCCCCCTAACACAGGATGATTGCCGCCTTTACCATGAAACTGGCTGTCTGGGCGTTTCCGACCAGGATTCAGGTGGTTACTTCACGAATAGCGAGGCAACTGACTCAGGAATCGGGGTCTGATTTCATCAAGATTCTTCTCCCAATGGGCTGAGATCGTCCATATGGACGAGGCAGCTCAACGAAGCCTCATACCCTGTTGGAATCCTCTCTTTCGTGCATCTCTCTAGTAAAAAATTCGCAAATAATTGATTCCATGAATCTTTTTGTGCTTTTTTTGAGTAAGGGTTCGTGCTAGGATCCCCGTGCTGCTTTCTTTCGCCATGGAGTCTCTCCCGGCGGTAAGAAATGGGGGGAGGTGATAGGGGTATCACCTCCCCTTTCTTTTTCCAGGCGGATGCGTTTGTTGCCAAGATCTTAGTCTACCGATTCTCTCCTCTCCCCTTTTTCTACATGGCATCTCCTGCGGTACACGTCACCAGTCTAGCCGGTTACCTCTAGCAGAATGCTGAAAAAGTCCTCCAGCGGCGTTCTCGCATCACTCAGAGGCTCGACGCTGTAGAGACCACTGAAGGCAAAGTGCCTATCCGCTCGCATGTGATCGAAGCGAGCGGGTCAAGCGAAGCTTGGTATGTACCTCCTCGCCCCTTCGCTCGCTGCGGCCTTGCTGAACAGCCTTTTTGAGCATTCTGAGTTCTAGAATGTCACAGTTCCTTCTCTCATCGTCCAAAGATGTGCGAAGCAGAAGCCGCTTTTTTCAGCAAACTGCTAGAGCTCATCAAGGATTGGACCCTATGGAGAGGCGATCAGGGAAGGGCTTGACCTATTGACGGAGATCCTTCGCAGGGTGGTGTCCCCTATAAACGGCGCTGCCGATGAACGGTTGGAGTAGATAATGCTCAATGCCGAGCTGAGAAAAGTCGAGGAAGCGAGAAGTGAGGAGGCGACGTGACCGTCGCCTCCCAGGGTACGATGACTACTTCTTCTTCTTAGCCGCCGTCTTCTTCGCCGGCTTCTTCGCTGCTGCTTTCTTCGTCGCCATGAGAACCTCACCTCCCTTCCATTTCAAAAATGGGGATACTGTATGTGTGGTATAGCAGAATTTGTGCAATCAGTAAAATCCTCTCGACACAAACTTTTGTGATCGGCAGAAATCGTGACACCTTTGAAGGTCATTCGAGGCTATTGGACTTGGTCATGGAGCCTTCTACCGCAACCGCCAAGACACTCCTGCGACAAGCCTAACCATGAGTTGCGCAGGGCTTGCCGGGTAGGTCCGCCTTTTGGGGCCTCACCCTGCTGTTTCAAGAAGGCATCGGCCTCCCAGCACTCCGCCTGCCCGTCTCCTCTGGGATCTTGCCGGTTTCTTGATGAATCGCCATGAATAGTGCGAGTCAGCAAGATGAGGGTCGGATGCAACCGCCGGCAATCACCGCCTATGACCATTGAAGAACGCACAAGTTGGGTCCGTCGGAAAGACAAGCAGGACCTGCCTCTCCTATGTTTCAACCCATCTACCTCATCACTTCCCAGACAGGTGCGTGACCGCTTGTTCCACGTGTTTCGTGGCCACGTCCGTATGGCCCGCGCTCCCATGCTCAACGGCATGTTTTAGCTCCGCGATCGCTGCGTCCACATGCGCATCCTTCCCTGCCTTGAGAGCATGCTGCAGGGCCGCTTCCGCGCTGGTGAGGAACGGCCCCACATGACCCAGTTTGCTATGGTCTGCGGCTTCCTTGGCGAGGGTGGCCGCCTCCTGGCGGTGCTGGTCTTCGGAACGCACTGCATCACGACGTGCCCCGCCTTCCGCAAACACCGGCTGCAATGGCAGGACTGTTGAGGTGACAAGGACGAACAGTGCGGTGAGTACGGCAGTTCGTGGCATGTTATATCGTGTCATTGGTATTCTCCCTTCTTGAAATGACGGTTACCAGCTAGCGTCCACCATCCTTCGCTGAGCGCATTGTAGCATGGGTGCTCCCAGAACGACCCGGCTCTACACACTGAGAACGATGCCGAGCACAGCAGGACTAGCTCAATCCGACTCCCTCCCATGTGATAGGCACGGACTACGTCGTAACCAACTCGGCAATTGCACCTCATACAACGGTTTGTGGTCTTGTGATCGAGGTACGGTTGGAAATGGAACGTCCTCGTTCACGAACAGACACGGGTCACGATCCGATTCCTCCCCTTGCAGCAGGCTCGTCGTCCACCACGAAATGAGGCACGAAGCGGCTGTGATTCCCATGGATCAGACCACGATCCTCTCGAATCCCCATCCCTGCCGGCTCGTCCCCGACCACCCAGGATCCGATGACCGGATGCCATCCCTCGAACACGGGCAACGGCATGTACTGCTGATAGACCGAGAGCTGCGCATCATAAGGCCCGGCGGTCGTCAGCACCTGATCCCCGTTCACGATTGAAATATTGGCGCCTTCGCGTGACCAAAAAGGCTTCCTGACATAGGCCGCACAGTCTCCCGGTCCGGAAAAGAAGGCGGGCAACAGATTCGGGTGGTCGGGATACCACTCCCACAACAACGCCAGCAGCCCCTTGTGGCTGAGCACCTGTTTCCAGGCCGGCTCCAGCACCAGCATCGAAGACCGAGACAGCTCAGCCGCAAATACGTCCTGACACATCCATTCCCAGGGATAGAGCTTGAAGAGCGTCGAGATCGGTTCGTTGCGGTGATCCATAAACCGCTGCTTCCGCGGCTCCCACCCGATCTGTTC
>NIUT01000043.1 GCA_002254365.1 Nitrospira sp. UW-LDO-01 | reverse complement strand
GCCATGGAAATGGGTTCTCGCTAACTATGCCGCCTGCCATCCTACTCAGTTGTGAGTCTCTTGAGAAAAGTTATGGGGTGAAACCGTTGTTCACCGACCTGTCGCTCGGATTGAGCGAAGGGGATCATGTTGGGCTGATCGGACCGAACGGGTCTGGAAAATCAACGCTGCTCAAAATTCTTGCTGGAGTTGAGGAACCGGACAGCGGGACTCGTTCTGTGCGTCGACAGCTCAGGATCGGCTATGTGCCGCAGGAGCCTTCGTTTGCCGAACAGCACTCCGTCGAAGATGCGCTGGCCCAGGTGCTTTTCGATGAGGGGCTGGACCCCCATGAACAGGGCGGACGCATCGCCAGGGCCCTGGGTCTGGGCGGGTTTGCCCGCACTGATCAACCTGTTGCGACACTGTCCGGCGGATGGAAGAAGCGACTAGCGATTGTACGATCGTTGATGCTGGAGCCGGATGTGTTGCTCCTGGACGAGCCGACCAACCATCTGGACGTCGAGGGTATTCTCTGGCTCGAAGACCTTCTGAAAGCCGAGCCCCATGCCTTCATCGTGATCAGTCACGACCGGCGATTCTTGGAAGCGGTAACCACGCGGATCTGGGAATTGAACCGCCAATATCCCAATGGCCTTTTTGAGGCGAAGGGGCGATACAGCGAGTTCTTAGAGCAACGTGATGCGGCACTCCAGGTGCAAGCCGACTATCAGGCCTCATTGGCCAATCGAGTTCGGCGTGAGGTGGAATGGCTGCGGCGAGGTCCAAAAGCCAGGACGACCAAAGCCAAGGCTCGGATCGACCAAGCGGGCCGGATGATCAGTGAACTCACTGATATCGAGGCGCGGCAATCCAAGGGGTCTGCCGGGATCGATTTCACCGCCTCAGGACGACGCTCCAAGAAGCTGATTGAGATAGTTGGTCTTGGGAAGGCACTTGGTACGCAACTGATCGTGAGTGATCTTGATCTGCAGCTAGGGCCTGGTGAGCGGATTGGGTTGCTCGGGCCGAATGGGAGCGGGAAGTCCACGCTACTGAAATTGTTGGCAGGCACCTTGCCCCCCGATCTGGGCACGATCACTCGCGCTGATCGGTTGCGTATCGTCACCTTTGAGCAACATCGAGAGTCGCTGGACCAACAAGCCTCATTGCGGCGAGCTCTTGCTCCAGCCGGTGGCGATGGGGTGGTGTATCAGGATCGGTCCATCCATCTGGTTTCGTGGGCCAAGCGTTTTCTGTTCCGCCCAGAGCAGCTGGATCTCCCGGTTTCTCGCTTGTCCGGTGGGGAGCAGGCCAGACTATTGATTGCCAGGCTTATGCTTCAGCCCGCGGATCTCCTGATCCTCGACGAACCGACAAATGATCTAGATATCCCGACACTTGATGTGTTGGAAGACAGTCTCCTGGAATTTACCGGGGCACTTGTTCTTGTGACCCACGACCGATGGCTGCTGGACCGTATCTCTACCAGGCTGTTGGCACTGGATGGAACAGGCCGGGCTGAATGGTTTGCCGACTATGCTCAATGGGAGGCTGGGCAGAGGAGAAACCAGACGGGCGACACCACAGCTCAGGGATCAAAGGAGCGCACCACATCAGGTGGGCGGTCTAAGCGAAAAGGATTGTCGTACAAGGAGCAGAAGGAATGGGACCAGATTGAAACAGCGATTCAGGAGGCGGAGGGAAGGGTGGCTTTCTGTCAAACCGCAGCCAATGACCCAGCCATTACCTCGTCCTCGAGTGCATTACAAGAGCGATACACCGCACTCCATGCTGCTCAAGCGGACGTTGAACGGCTCTATACCAGATGGGCTGAACTGGAAGAAAAACGTGTCCAGGCTTCAGTCGTACGTAGTGAAGGCATTTGAAGGAGATGTCGAATTCCAAAGCACTACCGATCTCATACATTTTGTAGAGAGTGTGGAGCCCCATTCCTCTGGGGCAGGGCTATTGTTGGTTCAATGGTCTCACTGAACTGCACTATCATTGCGTAGGGTTTGCGGGGAAATGGTTTTGTCTACGTGGCCTTCCATGTAAACTTTTCCGTCTCGATGCTGTCAGGAAACTTTACGCCACTATTGTTACCTAGAGCATTTCGCGTTTAGTTGACGACATATCCTGAGTGAGCGAAGTAGTTTTTGCATTCCTCGGCAGGGAAGGTGTTAACGATGCGGTCGATGG
>NIUT01000042.1 GCA_002254365.1 Nitrospira sp. UW-LDO-01 | reverse complement strand
ACATGGTGAGGCGTCGGGCGGCTTCCGGAATCGTCACCTGTTGTTCCAAGACCAGCCGCACCGCCTGCTCCCGGAACTCTTTCGTAGACTGCTGTCGCGGGACCTGTTCCATTTCACACCTCCAGCCCTCTCAGTGTAGGCTGAAGGCGTCCACTTTTTCGAGCTTACCTCACTTCCCTAGAGGTCGCCAGATTGCGGCACCTGAGTGAGGTCGCTGATGATCCACCGGTTGTTGCCGTGTCTGCTTTATCGGTAAGTGTGGTTCCAAAGCTGAGTATGGCAGGGTGTTCAGGAAGAAAAACTTACATGCTTTGACGATCTTCATGGTCAGGTAATCCCCTTTTACTCGTACGATGGCTGAATTATTAGGCAGTTGGCAGTTCAATAAGCGAGTGTGTGTTCTAGATTTGGCTAAGGAGGCTGATTAGTTCAGATTCTTGGGCGAGCACTACTCAAACCATTGGAGGCTCTACTGGTTTCCAATCGAAACTCCCAATTAATCAGACTGTTCTTAGTAAAAGAGTTTGCTTAGAATGGGTGGGAAGTTTAATGGCTCGCGTCACTGCACTGTCTCGATCTTGGATCGAGCTTGTATAGGTGTGAAGAGGTATGTTGTATATAACTACAAGGCAAAGAAAATGAGAATCAGCCGGTTATGGGGCCGGTAACAAAAAATGTTAAGTCTGGTAGTATTATCACTGCGGGTGGGAATGATTGCTCACTCATAGAAAAGTTTGATCTGTGCGTTGTTTTAGGGCTTAAGTTATAGGCCTATGAATCCGTCGTGGGTCCGGGGGTTAGATCAGAGCGCTTTGTGCTGTAAACGGTTGATAGGCCAATAGTATTTCGCAATACAGGGATTTGGGATTCAGAGAGCCAGATTCGATAGTGGCCTCCATTAGATTAGGAAGCCACTATCGCTTTAGACCGTGGCATCCGCCCAAACTCGTTGATCCTGTTATTTAGAGGCGCCACCTTTTTAATAGGGTGTCTTGGATCCGGTGGCTACCGGGAGGGTGGTAGCTTATATTTCGAATCCGATTATACTTATGAAGCTAGGCATGAGGGGTGAGGGGATAACGGGAACGGAATCACTCGGGGTGCATTGGTATGCACTGAACACAAAAGCCAAACATGAGGGACTGGTAGCTCAACAATTTGAGCGTATCGTAATAGAGTGTTTGTTTTCGTTGTTGGATGAACAACGGGTCATTCATTATCAATCAAAGCTCGTCATTGCTCCTCTCTTCTTCAGGGTATTTGTTCGCTCGAGCGAACCTCATGGAACACTACCGAGTGCTGGCTTATACGAGAGGAGTTCGGGAGCTAGTCACATTCGAATCCAGCCATGCAGTAGTTGACTCCATGATAATTGATGGGATCAAGAATAGAATGTCAAAAGGCCAAGGCCTAATTCTACCGAACAATCAAAGAAAGCGGAATCTGGTCAGCTAGTTCGAATCACATGATGGTCCCTTGGCTGGATTAGACGCGGAGTTTATGTGGAGAATGTCCGGGGGGGGGCAGCGAGCGATATTGCTCTTCCGTACGTTGGCTGGTCAATCTCGTGCTGTAATCGAAATTGATCGGATTACCCTCTATGTTGCAGCGTAGGCCCGGATACCTTTTGTTTTTTGCAGGATGAATAGAAGAAATGAGCTCGAGGGCTCACTATGTATCTCGTTCATGAATAGGAGGGAATAAGCGTGAAAGCCGTCATTCTTGCCGGGGGGATGGGGACTCGACTTTCGGAGGAAACCATTTTGCGACCGAAGCCAATGGTTGAAATTGGTGGGAAGCCTATCCTGTGGCATATCATGAAGATTTACGCTGCTCACGGTATAAAGGAGTTCATCATAGCGCTTGGGTACAAAGGGGAAATGATCAAGGAATACTTTCTGAACTTTTATGCCTTCAATAAAGATATTTCCGTCGACCTTGGAAGTGGGAAAACGACGATTCATGACGGTAAACAGCATGAGGATTGGACGGTCCATCTTGTTGATACTGGTCTGCACACTCAGACGGGTGGGCGGCTTAAGCAGTTGAAAAAGTGGATCGGGGACGACGAAACAGTTCTATTCACTTACGGAGATGGGGTTTCAGACGTCGATATTCAGGCTACAATACGGTTTCACAAGTCACACGGGAAACTAGCCACCGTAACGTCGGTCTTACCTCCAGCCAGATTTGGGCGATTGGTGTTTGAGCGGGATCATATCGTTGATTTCAAAGAGAAGCCGCGTGCTGAGGAGGGTTGGATCAACGGTGGGTTCTATGTTTTGGAGCGTAAGGCCATTGATTACATTACAGGGGATGAAATTGCGTGGGAGCGGGAACCGATCGAACAACTCACGAAAGATGGTCAATTGATGGGGTACCGACATGATCGCTTCTGGTCCTGTATGGATACCTTGCGCGAAAAAACCTATTTAGAGGATCTTTGGCAATCATCACGGGCCCCTTGGAAGATATGGTAGGGTGAGCCTTTAGGCAGATGAGAATTGTGATCACTAAATCTTATGCTTCCGCTTGCGTTAGCCTAAGTAACGCCAGGGAGTCACCAAATTCGGTTAATATTTAGACCAAGGAAATGAATATGAGAATTTTGATCACAGGAAATATGGGCTATGTTGGGCCCTTGGTTCTACGTCGACTGCGAGAGTCGCATCCCGACTCGACCTTAATAGGATACGATATTGGGTACTTTGCTCATTGCTTAACTGGCTCATCGCGGTTCCCTGAAAGCCGAGCTGATATCCAGTATTTCGGGGACATCAGGCAGGTGCCTGAAAAGATCCTCCAGGGAGCTGATGCGATTGTGCATCTCTGTGCGATATCAAATGATCCGATGGGAGCCATTTTTGAGGACATTACCCTTGATATCAACTATCGAGCAAGTATTGATCTTGCGGCCAAGGCAAAACGAGCCGGGGTCAAGGCGTTTGTGTTCGCATCGAGCTGCAGCGTCTATGGCTTTGCAGAAGGAGGGCCTCGTCGGGAAGAAGATGAGCTTAATCCCCTCACAGCTTATGCAAAGTCGAAAGTCGGTACTGAACGAGATTTGGCGTCGCTCGCATCCGAATCGTTTGCGGTAACCTGTCTCCGGTTTGCAACAGCGTGCGGGATGAGTGATCGGTTACGGTTGGATCTTGTGTTGAATGATTTTGTGGCTGGCGCACTTGTGTCGAAGCAAATCAATATTCTCAGTGATGGAACGCCATGGCGGCCATTAATTCACGTGAGGGATATGGCGAGAGCCATTGATTGGGCGGTGCAGAGAGACCGTCGAGATGGCGGCGCGTTTTTGACGGTCAATGTGGGAAGCGATACGTGGAATTATCAGGTGAAGGATTTAGCCATGGCGGTCACTCAACTTGTCCCAGGTGTCGAAGTTTTAATTAATAAAGACGCACAGCCTGATAAGCGTTCTTACCGGGTTAATTTCGATAAGTTCTCCAAGCTTGCACAGGGCTTTCTTCCGGTTGTCGATCTTCAGAGTGCCGTGAAGGATCTTCGTGACGGGCTCATGTCGATGAGCTTTCACGACCCTGAGTTTCGGAAGGGCGAGTTGATACGCCTGGTCACTTTAAAGCGATTGAGAGAGGAAGGGCATTTGACGGATCAGCTTGCATGGAAAGAACTGGTAGGTCGCTGAGACCTCAGTGTTGCGCTATAGTTTGAGTTAAGGAAGGAGATCTCGGCATGAAGCCATCGGCGTGTCGCTCATGTGGCGCAGGTCTAGAACGCACATTCGTTGATTTGGGTATGTCCCCATTGGCTAATTCTTACATTAAGCCAGAGCAAACCAATCGGATGGAGCCTTTCTACCCTTTACATGTGTATGTGTGTGAAAAGTGCTTGCTGGTTCAGTTGGAACAGTTTTCAACTCCGCAGGACATTTTCTCAGACTATGCATACTTTTCCTCATTTTCTGACTCATGGCTCGCTCATGCGCGGACTTATGTTGATATGATTGTCGATCGATTCAGATTTAATCAAAACTCCAGAGTGGTAGAGATCGCCAGTAATGATGGATATCTTCTTAAGAACTTTGTCTCGCGTGGCATCCCTGTGCTCGGGGTAGAACCTGCGGCAAATGTGGCCGAGGTCGCGAGGGAGAAAGGGATCAACACGAAGGTGGCGTTCTTTGGTGAGAAGACGGCGGGTGGGCTGGTGGACGATGGATGGGCCGCAGATCTGATCATTGGAAACAATGTATTGGCGCATGTTCCAGATTTGAACGATTTCGTGAGGGGACTTAAAGTGCTCTTAAAGCCGACAGGTCTTATTACCATGGAGTTCCCTCACCTTCTTCAACTCGTGGAACAAAATCAGTTTGATACGATCTATCATGAGCATTTCTCTTACTTTTCCTTCATCGCAGTTGAGCGGGTATTTTCTCGCCATGGAATGCAATTGTTTGATGTAGAAGAGCTGCCAACACACGGGGGATCGTTGAGAATCTATGCCTGCCATGAAAGTGATACATCGAAGCCGACCGAGACGCGGGCGAAGGAGCTGAAGTCACGAGAAGAAGCGATCGGATTTGGTAACCTTAGTCATTATCTTTCGTTTGGCCCACAAGTGGAGGCCACAAAGAGAAAGTTGCTATCTTTTCTTATTGCCGCTAAGCATGAGGGGAAACGTGTCGTGGGTTATGGAGCTCCGGCAAAGGGCAACACACTCCTGAACTATTGCGGTATTCGTACTGACTTCGTCGACTACACCGTAGATCGGAGTCCCCATAAGCAAGGCCATTTTCTTCCGGGTGTCCATATTCCGATTTATGATCCAGAACAAGTGCGTGCCACGAAGCCCGACTATCTCCTGATCTTGCCCTGGAATATTCGGGGGGAGGTGATGCACCAGATGAGCTACATTCGTGAGTGGGGAGGGAAATTCGTGGTCCCAATCCCTGAGGTGCAAGTGTATCCATGATTTTTGCCGAAACTGCCCTCAAGGGTGCCTTTGTTCTTGACCCTGAACCTGTGTCTGATCAACGGGGAATGTTTGCGAGGGTCTGGTGCCAAAAAGAGTTCGAGATGCATGGACTTTCCTCCAAGTGGGTTCAATCGAGCGTTTCCGTAAACCGTCGCAAGGGGACCCTGCGGGGAATGCATTACCAAACTGCCCCGAGCGAGGAAGTGAAATTGGTTCGCTGTACTGCAGGTGCGATCTATGATGTCATTGTAGACTTGCGACCAGCATCACCAACCTATGGGCAGCATGTTGGCCTACTGTTGACCGCAGATAATTATCGATCTCTGTATATCCCAAGACAATTTGCCCACGGATTTCTCACGCTGCAAGACAACTCCGAAGTCTCCTATCACATGTCGGAGTTCCATGCGCCTTCTACTGCGCGGGGCATTCGATGGGATGACCCTCTGTTGCACATTGAGTGGCCCGAGCCGATTGTGATTGTCTCAGAGAAGGATCAAATGTGGCCACAGTTTCACTTGAACGGGTGATGTGACGTGGAAGCCGATTGCTCTCTAGTTGGTTTGATAAAAGAGCTCTACCCAATTTGCCGGAGTATTACTGGTGACGGTGTTCGAGAAACTCTTCGGATAATTGGGCAACGTATTTCGCTGGAAATGCGGGAAGTTCCTAGCGGGACAAAGGTATTTGATTGGACGGTTCCTTTGGAGTGGAATGTATCTGATGCTTATGTGATGAACGGGGCAGGTCAACGAGTCATCGATTTTCAATCACACAATTTGCATCTCATGGGTTACAGCGTGCCGGTTCGAAAGAAGATGACCCTCGAGGAATTGCGTCCGCATCTGTTCAGCCTGCCGGCGTATCCTGAGTGGATTCCATATCGGACGTCCTATTACAAGGAGAATTGGGGGTTTTGTATTCGGCACGCTGATTTTGAACGGCTTTCTGATGGCGAGTACGATGTCGTCATTGATTCGACGCTTCATTCTGGTTCACTGACGTACGGCGAGTTCTACTTGCCGGGTGAAGTTTCTGATGAAATTCTCGTGTCATGCCATGTGTGCCATCCATCTTTGTGCAATGACAATTTGTCTGGCATTGCAGTCGCAGTGAAGCTCGCGGAAACCCTGGCTGCTCGCTCAAGGCGATATTCATACCGGTTTCTCTTTATCCCAGGAACTATTGGATCGATTACATGGCTGGCTCAGAATGAGGAGGCGGTGTCTCGCATTCGGCATGGGCTCGTGTTGACGGGGGTGGGCGATGCGGGAAATGTCACCTATAAAAAAAGTCGTCAGGGCAATACGGAGATCGATCGGGCGATGATGCATGTCTTGAAACATTCTGGGGAGACGCATGCCATCATTGACTTTTCCCCGTACGGCTATGATGAGCGGCAGTATTGCTCTCCGGGTTTTAACTTGCCTGTTGGATGTTTTATGCGGACACCACATAGCCAATACCCGGAGTATCACTCGTCTGCGGACAATCTGAGCCTCATACGGCCGGAGTCCCTTGCTCAGTCTTATACGCATTGCCTGACGGTCTTCGAGTTACTGGAAGGGAATCGAGTGTATGTGAATCAGAACCCAAGATGTGAACCGCAATTGGGACGGAGGGGTCTGTATCGTACCATTGCGGGGCAGCAAGAATACCAGTCCAGAGAGCTCGCGCTTCTTTGGGTATTGAATATGTCCGATGGACGGTATGCGCTGCTTGACATTGCAGGCCGCGCAGATCTTCCATTCGGCCAGATCCAATCTGCGGCCGAAGCGTTGGTAGAAGTTGGACTCTTGAAAGAGTGTCGAAGGTCGGGCAACGCCTAAGGGGGAAGTGACCATGAATACAGTGTACTATGACCCTTCATTTTCAGATGAACGACGCCGAGACGAACTCTATCATGGGCAACTGTTGGTATATTCACCGCGCAAGAGCAGTCTCGCGTTTATTGAATTTGCTCGGAAAATGATTGGGGAGGCGTTTGCCCCGTATGACCCGGAGACGGCTCAATTCCATTTATCCGTCGAGCAGTATGCCGACATTCTCGGAAAGCTCAAACCAAACTTTATCCATCACTCTGAATCCAAGGTGCTCATGCGGAACATTTTTGAGGAGATGGGTTGTAATCTCGAAAAGACATACTTTGATGTCCCAAAGATGCGAAGCTCCACCAGCGATAACTATTTGACGACCGGAATTGCCTATGCGTGGCATCCCCATCGGGACACGTGGTATTCGGCACCCCCATGTCAGATCAATTGGTGGATTCCAATCTATGATATTCAGTCGACCAACGCCATGGCGTTTCACCCCCAGTACTGGAATACGCCTGTAAAAAACAGTTCCAAAGGGTATAACTACTACTTATGGAATCAGCAAAATCGAGGGGCTCATGTCGCAAAGTTCTTGAAAGAGGATCCGCGGCCTTTGCCAAAGCCGACAGAACCTCTTTCGCTGGAGCCGCAGGTCCGTTTGATCGTGCCAGCGGGAGGTATTGTGCTGTTTTCTGCAGCACAGATGCACTCGAGCGTTCCCAATACATCAGGGAAAACGAGGTTTAGCATCGACTTTCGTGTGGTCAGCCTTGATGATGTGGCGCAACGGAAAGGCGCTCCTCGGGTAGATGAAGAGTGCTCTGGGACCACAATGAGGGACTATTTGCGGGCGACTGATTTGGTTCACATTTCTGATGAACTCGTTGCGCTCTACGATGATGAAACAGTTGGTGAAGGAAAGCTTGTTTACGCAGTCGAGGAGAAGCAGGATCGCTGAGGTTGTATCGCGCCAACCGTTCGTGACGGAGCGGATTGAGCCTACTTGTTCATGCTGGAGAAGCTCGCTGTTGGTCGCCTTCAGAACATTTTGTTTGGGCTCATCGAATGGTTTGATACACTGATAATGTTATTGAAGAGCTAGATGACGGACGTTGAGCTAGTGTCCCCCCCCTCTACAGGTGGTGCTAAGACGATGAGTATGGTTGATGTTGTCGCGATGTCGACTGCTAGCCCAAAACTCAAGGAGTATTTATTGAGATATGCCTGACAATGTGCCGCGTAGACTCTGTTGTTTTCTGAGTTTGGAATGAGTAGTTGGTGTTGGGCGATAACTGGGGGAACGGAGAGCGCGCGGAAATTAGTGTATTGCTCTGTGCGGGGGCCGACCTGTTGGGCCATATTCGGTGTGATGGTGGTATTGTTAACGGTGTAGGCGATTGTAGGGTAGAAGTCAGACTATGAGATTTGATAAGTCGAGGGTATTGCAAGGTCGGGCGCATGCTCTCATTCCAGGAGGGTGTCACACCTATGCCAGAGGTGATGATCAGTACCCCGAGCAAGCCCCAGGGTTTCTCATCAAAGGGCGTGGATGTCATGTCTGGGACGTCGACGGCAATGAGTTTATCGAATACAACATGGGGCTTCGGTCCGTGACCTTGGGGTATGCAGATGAGCGTATCCTCGGTGCTGCCCGCAACTACATGCTGGAGGGCAGTAGCTTTACAAGACCTTCGCCGATAGAGGTTGAATGTGCGGAGGAAATGCTCAGCCTTATCGAAGGGGCTGAAATGGTGAAGTTCGGGAAAAACGGCTCGGATGTCACAAGCGCTGCCATACGACTGGCTCGCGCGTATACGGGGCGAGATTTAGTGGCTGTTTGTGCCGACCATCCATTTTTTTCTGGGGATGATTGGTTTATCGGATCCACTCCGATTTCTGCTGGTATTCCGAAGGTCACTCAAGAACTCACGGTCAAGTTTTCTTATAACTCTATGGAAAGTGTTCAAGCGCTGTTTCAACAGTATTCTGGACGAATCGCGTGTCTCATTTTGGAGCCGGAAAAAGAGACGGCGCCAGTCGATGGCTTTCTTCGGAAGGTACAGGAGCTTTGTAGAAAGAATGGGTCGGTCTTTATCCTCGATGAAATGATTTGTGGTTTTCGATGGCACCGTGGCGGTGGTCAACGATATCACCAGATTATCCCTGACTTGTCGACATTTGGTAAAGCATTAGCCAATGGTTTCTCGGTTTCCGCACTTGTCGGAAAGAGAGAAATCATGAGACTTGGAGGATTGGAGCATGGGCATGAGCGGGTGTTTTTGTTGTCGCTGACACATGGTGCCGAAACACATAGTCTAGCGGCTGCTATGGAGGTCATTCGGATATATAAACGGGAACCTGTCATTGAAATGATGTGGCGGGCGGGTGAGAGATTGGAAAGAGGGGTGCGGAAGTCAATCGATGAGCATTCCTTGCAGGAACACTTCAAGGTATTGGGAAAACCGTGTTGTCAAATCTATGCCACTCTAGACGGCGAGAAGACGCCATCTCAGGCGTTCAGAACTCTTTTTCTTCAGGAGACAATCAAGGGAGGGGTTCTCGCTCCTTCGTTTGTTGTGAGTAGTAGTCACACGGATACCGATATCGATAGGACGATTGAGGTGATTGACAAAGCGTTGCAGGTTTACAGAAAAGCACTGGATGAGGGGCTTGATAAGTATCTTGTTGGTCGTCCAGTAAAGCCCGTGTTTCGTCGCTATGTCTAGCAATCCGGATTCTGGGAGGACCAAGGTTATGAGACATGCCTTGTGGTATGCGATTCTATTGGGAGCGGTGACATTCACCTCTAGCACCGCATTCAGTGAATCAGGTTCGGTCAAGCCCGATGGTGGGAAAATGCCGACAGATGTTCCGCTATTGCCATCGACCACAGGGCAGACAGAGAAAACAGCTAGTCAGGTGACTGTGGATAAGCTGTCGAATGCGGTCGGTACAGAATATGTCATCGGCGCTGAAGATGTGTTGGATATTACCGTATGGCGGAATGTTGATTTATCGAGACAGGTGCAAGTGCGCCCGGATGGACGAATTTCAATGCCGATCATTCGTGATGTTGTGGCTGTAGGTAAAACTCCTACGAAGCTGGCTGAAGAAATGACGAACAAACTGAAGGAGTACGTTCAGAACCCGGTCGTTGCAGTGACCTTGAAGGAGGTCAATAGCTCCAATATTTTTCTCCTGGGTGAAGTCGCCCATCCTGGTAAGTACCCACTCAAGAGCAGGACGACACTCTTGCAGGGAATTACGATGGCCGGGGGGTTTAAGGAAACTGCGGCGAGAAATCAGATCGTCATTTTTCGGTTTACTGAAACGGCTCCGGGGATGAAGCGATTTACTGCAAGTTATGATGATATCGTGCTCCGTAGTGGGATCAGTGACAACTTTGAGCTCAAGCCCGGCGATACCCTTGTCGTCCCAAGTGAGTCGATGGTGGTGTTCCCTGGTCGATAGAGACTACCAGAAAGGATGGCGACAGTGGACTATTATGCGCGAACAGGAAGGATGACAAGATTGCTTCTTCTTGTGCCAAGAGCTTTGTCAATCGGCCTTGTGGTGTGTTCAATGGTGGCTCAAGTTGGTTGCCTCGGGCCCGTTACATCAAGGGAATACAAGGCATCCGACGTGCCGACAGAATTCCTCCTGGGTTCTGAAGACCAAATTGAGATTAATGTCTGGAAAAACCCGGATTTGTCACGTGTCACCTTGATACGGCCGGATGGGTATGTGTCAATGCCTATTATTGGAGATATCCAGGCTGCGGGACTTACGGCTGATGCGCTTGCAGCCCAGATCACGGAACGATTGAAGGGGTATATTCAGAATCCGTCGGTTTCTGTAAACGTGAAGGAGCTTAATAGTTATTCCGTATTTGTGTTGGGTGAGGTCACAAAGCCAGGAAAGTATCAACTGAAGTCGTATGTAACGGTGCTCCAGGCCATTTCTATGGCTGGAGGGTTTACAAATTATGCCAGCAAGAATAGGCTGCAGGTTGTGCGAGTGATTGAAAGCCCAGGCCATAAACGGCAAGAAATCCACATCCCACTCCGTTACGACGATCTCGTGAGTGGTCGTGGCGAGCCGGGGAACATCGTGTTGGCGTCAGGTGATACTCTGGTTGTGCCATGATCATTGCTGGGTGATGTTTGGAGTGTGAGCCACTCCCATACCCCCGTGATCTATCTAGTGGGCAATATCGACAGATATACCGCCTAGTTCCTGGTAAGTTCACGACCAATTCTGAAAGGAAATCTGGTGAATCTATTTTTCTGTCGTAACTATGTGGAACGTAACTGGCTGTTCAGGTTCACAGTCATTGCAATGCTTGTCGTTGGAACGTTCCAAGTAAATACTGGACATGCCCAAACAACGGTCATTCCGTCCGCGCACGTGTCGGGTTATTATGACACCAATATATGGTCCCGCCCGAAAGATTTTCTGCCTGCAGGCACGCGTCTGGACGACTATGTGACTGCCGTTGGCGGAGCGGTGGAATTGTTGCACGAGACTCGGGATATTGATGCTAAGCTGAAGCTTGGAGGAGACTTCAATGCGTATGTGGAAAATACCGGTCTGAATTTTTTTAATGCAAAAGTCAACGGCACTATCGGATTGG
This sequence comes from Nitrospira sp. UW-LDO-01, assembly GCA_002254365.1. Lineage (GTDB taxonomy): Bacteria > Nitrospirota > Nitrospiria > Nitrospirales > Nitrospiraceae > Nitrospira_D. The sequence goes on along the minus strand of NIUT01000042.1, from coordinate 16,614 downwards.
ATCGATGGGTCGATCAGTATGTCAGGGGGGCCAGGTTGCGCGTCACGGAAAACTTTAGATACACCCCGCAATCTCCTGGTTTTGTGACCGGCGTGAGGCAGGCAATTGCCCAGGACAATACCTTTTTTACGGGTCTCCAAGCGTTTCGAGCGAATACATTCATCAATACTACTGCTGTGACTGGTTCATACCCGATATCGAGGGATCTCGCGTTGGAGGGAGGCTATACGTTTGGAGTTCGAAAGTTTGGCAGCATTTTGGGAGGGGATGCGGGTGGTGTCAGGTTCTTCAATACCACAAGTAACACCTGGTTCGGAGGGCCTCGATATCAGCTTTCAAGAAATGACAGCATCGCAGCGCTATATCGACAGAGCTTCATATTGCAGTCGCGATCCGATGGCGGGAGGTCTTTTGCTACCAATCTGATTACCTTGGCAGGGAACTACGAAAAAAAATTCCAGGAGTGGGAGTTCAAGGCTGAAGTCGGAGTCACCTTTATTGAACCAGCCGGTGGGGCCTTTCCAACCGGCAGCCTGGCCGTCAGCACCCAGACCGAGCGAGATACGGTAATTCGGGCGACTCTTTTTCGGGAAGCTAGACCGTCAGTATTCCTCGTGGGCGGGGCGATTCTCAGCAATGTTGCTCAGGTCGGCATCAGCCACCGCATCTATGAACGGCTCACGCTTGATGGAGACGCTGCGTTTGGTTATAGCCAATTCTTCCCAGATACCAATAACACGACGTTTCAGAACTTTACCGGAACGACACGTCTTGCCTACAAGCTGACCAGAGATATTACAGCAGAAGTCTCGTACCTCTTTAACAATGTCAAGAGTGACGCTACGTCTATTCAATACCAATTCTCTCGCCATATGGTTGGGTTCTTTCTGAGTGCTGAATGGAAGTAGCAAGCAGGATGAGTATGGAAAGCAATGCACAAGCGGAGGCAGGCGGAAGTCTTCCTAGGCGGAAGTTGATCATCCAAAAGCGAGGTGGACTCTTGGATATCGACTGGTCTGCTCTCTGGGAGTACCGTGAGTTGGGGTATATTCTCATTTGGAGAGATGTCACGGTCCGCTATAAGCAAACGGCGATTGGTGTAGCCTGGGTCATTCTGCAGCCATTGATCACTATGCTGATTTTTACGGCGATATTTGGCATGTTGGCCAAGGTGCCTTCTGATGGAGTTTGGTACCCTGTTTTTTCGCTCACGGCCTTGCTTCCGTGGACCTATTTTGCTCAAGCGGTGACTCGTGCGGGTGAGAGCGTCGTGGCTAATGCGAAGATAGTCAGTAAAATTTACTTTCCACGCTTATGGCTTCCCCTTTCCATGGTTGTCTCACCACTCATTGATTTTGCATTGTCCATGGTGCTGTTGTTTGGGTTGCTCCTCTATGCCGGCATCCCGCTCAGTTGGAAAGTGGTTACACTGCCAGCCTTCATCCTTCTTGCGATGCTTACTGCATTAGGTCTAAGCCTGTTTACTTCTGCTATGAACGTTAAGTATCGAGATGTTGGTCATGCGATTCCCTTCGTTATTCAGATATGGATGTATCTGTCACCAATTGTGTACCCCGTTAGTCTCGTTCCAGAGCATTGGAGATGGCTCTATGGTCTCAATCCCATGGCGGGAGTTATTGAGGGGTTTCGGTGGGCCTTGCTGGGGCGAACCGCTCCGGATCCGGTTGTGATGGCGGAGAGTGTCATCGTGCTCCTGCTTGTGGTGATTTCAGGTTTAGTATATTTCAGGAAGATGGAGAGGCAGTTTGCTGATATTATTTGAACGAGAAGCCCAGAGGCCAGCGCCAGGCTCTGGTCGTTGCTCAGATGTAGTCTCTTTCAGATGTCGTCTGCTCAGCCAATACACAACCCTTTGAAGTCATGAAAATGAGTGACATTGCTGTCAGCGTTCGTGGGCTCTCAAAACGATATAGACTAGGGGCGCGGCAGAAGGATCATGGTACCCTGCGTGACCAGCTGATGTCAGGTCTCAAGTCTTTGTGGAATCGAAACGATTATGAAGGAAGTGCTGGACTCAAGGGATCCGGTGGGTTGGCAGGTGATGCAGACTTTTTCTGGGCCCTGCAGGACGTATCATTCGAAGTAAAACCTGGCGAAACAGTGGGTATTATCGGCCGGAATGGTGCGGGAAAAAGTACATTACTAAAGCTGCTGTCGCGTATCACAGAACCAACCGATGGGCGGATAGAACTTGATGGTCGTGTGTCTGCACTCCTGGAGGTTGGGACAGGGTTTCATAGTGAGTTGACGGGACGGGAGAATGTCTACTTGAACGGAACCATTCTTGGAATGAAGCGGGTTGAGATAACTAGAAAATTCGATGAAATCGTGGCGTTTGCTGAAATAGAGCAGTTTATCGATACGCCGGTAAAACGGTATTCCAGCGGAATGGCCATGCGGTTAGGGTTTGCCGTGGCGGCCCATTTGGAATCAGAGATTCTGATCGTGGATGAGGTATTGGCGGTTGGTGATGCGGCCTTTCAGAAGAAGTGTTTGGGTAAGATGGAGGGGGTGGCAAAAGAAGGGCGTACGATCTTTTTTGTGAGTCATAACATGCCTGCGGTAACAAGGTTATGCGCACGTGGAATCTTGTTGGAAGAAGGGAAATTGTGTCGAGATGGAAGCGCTCATGAGGTGGTCAACGCCTATCTGCATTCGGAACTCGGCACTATGTCTTCACGTGAATGGCTGGATCCACTGAAAGCCCCTAGAGGTGAGGCCGCCATGCTACGGGCAGTACGAGTTCGCACCAAGGATGGTCAGTGTACGGAGAAATTTGATATCAGAAATTCGATTGGTCTTGAGATGGAATATGACGTGCTCAAACCGGGCTACAAGCTGATGCCTTCCATCATGTTGTGGAATGAGGAAGGGGTGTGTCTACTGGACACGCCTGAGTATGATCCGGTGTGGCGAGGGCGTGTTAGACCACCTGGCCGCTACCGAAGCACGGCCTGGATTCCTGGTAACTTTCTTGCCGAGGGAACTATGTTTCTGAGTGTGGCCCTGGAAACTTTAGATCCACTGGTGATGCAATTTTATGAACGCCAAGTGGTGGCCTTCTCAGTCATCGATACCTGCGAGGGAGACTCAGCCCGCGGTGACTTTGCCGGAAAGCTTCGAGGTGTGGTGAGGCCTCTCCTAGAGTGGAATACCGTACTAGGTTCAGCGAATATTCAGACTAACCCGATAAGTACTGATGCTTGCGAATGATTCTGATCTCGCGGGGTATTGCCACGTCCCCTGAGGAGGGAATGTTCCGTTTGAGCTGGGCTTCGGAAAGAATGATTGGTATTGCCTCGGTGACTTTACCTTTGATTAGGACACGCCAGGTGAATATCTCAATCATCATGCTAGTGGTAATGACATGAGTCCTGAAGCGCAGCCCTTCGTGAGCGTGGTGACGCCGGTCTACAACGGCGAAGAATATTTGGCCGAGTGCATTGAAAGCGTGCTGGCACAAACCTATCAGAGCTGGGAATATTGCATCGTCAACAATTGTAGTACCGATCGAACGCTTGAAATCGCCAAGGCCTATGCTCAAAAGGACAAACGGATTCGAATTCATAACAACTCGGAATTCGTCGGCTGTGATGAAAATGGCAATATTGCTTTTCGGCAGATCTCGCCGGACTGTAAGTATTGCAAGATGATTCACGCGGACGACTGGATGTTCCCGGAGTGTCTTGTGAAGATGGTGGAGTTGGCGGAAGCGCATCCCACGATTGGAATCGTCAGCTCCTACCGGCTGACAAATATACGTAGTGTAGTGCAGGTCTTGCCCTATACAAGTCGTGTGATTCCAGGTCGTGAAATCTGCCGTACGACTCTCCTTGGTTTACCGTCTGTGTTTGGGTCACCATCGGCGATGCTCATTCATGCTGATGAAGTAAGGAGACGTCCACACTTCTACAATGTGGCCAATCCTCACTGTGATATGGAGGCATGTCTCGATATTCTCCGTGAGCGGGATTTCGGTTTCGTGCATCAGATGTTGACGTTTGAACGCTCGCACCCTCAAACGGAGAGCAGCCGTGGTAGTCGGTATGGGTTCACCTCATTCGGAAGATTGGAGCATGTGACGAAATATGGGCGGGAATATCTGAGCGAGAAAGAATTTGCATCTATGTTTAAGAAGAGGAGAGATGAGTATTACGCATTTCTTGGTGCCAGCGTGTTTCGAAATAAAGAGAAAGGCTTTTGGGGATATCAAAAGGCTGCGCTGTGTAGAATCGGCTATTCGCTGAGCCCGGCAAGGATCATCAAGGCAGTGATCTTTGAAGTGTTTGATGCGATATTGAATCCGCTAAACACCCTTAAAAGATTGATGGGGAAGCTATCTCATTCTGTGGATGGGGTGACGAAGTGAAGCATTGAATGCCACTTGCAGAGGAAGAGTTCTCAAGAGTTGATATGCCTCCTTTTGCAGTGAGTAATATTTGCAGGGAACTTTTGACGGCGATGTATTCTCGCCGTAGAGTGCTTCGCTGGGTGATGAAGCTTGGGTGTAACATTGGGAGCGGCCATTGAAGAGGGAATACTCTTTCAAGGCACCAAGGGCCTCTGCTTTTCGAGAGAGTTTGCATGACACTTGGGTTCACTGGATCTTTAATTGGTTGCGGGGTGTGAGGCAGCAGTTGACACGTCAATCCGACGGTGAAGCTATCTTGAAGCAGCGGTATCTCAGTGTACATGGGAGGCCTTTCACCGTTGCAAAGCCAGAGACCTTCACGGAAAAGCTCTATTGGAGAATGCTTGCCTGGAATCGAGCCGTGCCTCCTATCTTTGTGCAGTTAGCTGATAAACTTTCCGCGAGGGAATTTGTGGCAAACAGGATTGGAAAGGAGTACTTGCCACGGCTTCTCTGGCAGGGGCAAGATCCCGTCTCGATCCCTTTCACTAACTTGCCGAATGAATACGTAGTTAAAACGAATCATGCCAGCCGACAGGTGCTTGTGGTCACGGAGCCAGCTGACCATGATGCGATCATTGCAACTTGCAAGAAGTGGATCGATACCAACTTTTACTGGGTATCACGAGAAGGCCAGTATTTGCATATTCAGCCGAAGATTCTGATAGAAGAGTGCTTACGGGATCATGGTGGAAGCCTGCCCCTTGACTATAAGATTTGGTGCTTTAATAGTGTGCCGGAGCTGATTCAGGTTATTAACTTCGCGCGGGATAGTCATTCGTTCTACGATCCGTATTGGAAGCCTCTGGATCTCTCATACTCTAAGGGGAAGTCCAGCCCAGACCGGTCCAGGCCTGATCAGCTGGAAGAGATGCTCTCCCTCGCTACTCGACTGTCCGATGGTTTTGGCTTTGTTCGCGTCGATCTCTATAATCTTGCCGGGCGTATCTATTTCGGAGAGTTGACGTTTACCCCTACGGCTGGACATATGAAATTGATCCCCGACAGGTGGGACCTCGAATTGGGGGAAAAATGGGATATGTCTTTGGAGAGTTAAGAGCTCATGCCACATAATTGTGCTGCATGGTAGGCACTCCCTCAGAGTAATGTTCATGAATTCCAAGTCCATAATCATGATCGCGTACTATTTCCCACCAGAGGGAAATGCAGCTGTCTACCGTCCGCTGAGGTTCCTGAAGGAGTTAGTGAAGAGAGGATGGTCCGCAACTGTAATTTGCTGCCAACCATACCATTACGAACGGCACGATCCCCAGCTCTTGAGCCAGGTGCCTCCGGCGACTCCTATTATTCGGGTCAAGGGGAGAGATCCGTGGAGAGCCTTTCAGGCTTGGCGAGAAGGGCGGCTTAAAAACCGTTTGGCTCATTCATCTGTCGAAGAAGCACGGCAAGTTGTTGCAGGACATTACAGGCCTTGGCGCTCAAGGCTTCGTGAATTGGTGAGAACAGCGGAGACTTGTGTGTACCGTCCTGATCTGGCCATGCCATGGATAAGACCTACAACCAGACAGACTATTGCTGCCTGTCGCAAGGGGCGATCGGATTTGCTGTGGGCAACAATTGGACCGCTCTCGTCTGGTGTGGTTGCCTATCAAGCATCAGTTGCGACGGGAAGTCCGTATGTCTTGGATTTTCGTGACCCCTGGGGGCTGGGGTATTATCCCGAAGAGTGCCTGCGTCCAGCATGGGCTAAGAGGATTGATGATCAGATCATCTCGCGAATGTTTCAACGGGCTAGTGCAGCGATATTTTTATTTAAGTCTGTCGCAGAATCCTACGTGCAAGCGTTCCCGGGGGCACTGGATGAGGCTAAGGTTCACATCATTCCAAACGGGTTTGAGGGAGGTGTGGAATCGTTCTCTCATGCGCATGGGGAACGGTGTATTGTGCTCTATACCGGCATGCTAAATAGCTATCGCTATGATACTCTGCTCGCAGGTCTTGTAAAGCTTAAGCAAAAGAATCCAACTGGCGCCGGTCAGTTACAACTTCGGTTTGTTGGGGAGGGGCTACGCGAACTATTCAATCGCGTTGCCGAGTTAGGTTTAAACGATGTGGTGGAGGTCCTTCCTCCCGTCCCAAGCGGTGAGGTTGGTCGGCTTCAGAGAGAGGCCCATGCACTACTAATATTGGGTCGAAGCGCTGGGAGAAGTGGACATCAACTTGTGGCTGGCGCAAAACTATTCGGCTATCTGCAAGCTGGCCGTCCGATTATTGGAGTCGTGCCTCATGATGAAACACGTCGCATTCTGAAAGAGGTTGGGAACTGTGTGATAGCAGATGCGGATGCTCCTGAGGAGGTCACGGCTGGGTTTGAAAAAGTCCTTACGGCTTGGTCTAGTAAGACACTCGAAACGCTGGTGCCGAGTAAAGTGGCCTGCGAGGCCTACTCGTCCAATCAGCAAATCGGGAAGCTGGTTGAAATTCTTGATGCAGCAGCTAATAAACAAGAATTCCGCAGTTAAAATCCTTCGTGCGCTCACAAATTCCGGTCGATCCACAGAAATGACACGGTAAGATATTGATCGCCAGGGTACTTTGGGAAGTTGGCTTTAGTCTGTATCGGTTACTGCGGAATCCGGGATAAGACAGAACTGACGGATGAAGATCAAACCGTTAATATGGTCTGAGGTCTTGAAGTGAAAATTGTGTATGTAAACGACGTGGTGTACAAGTACGCAATAGGCGATCCGTCTGCGAATGGAGGTGCGGAGCGGTACGGTTGGTACCTCATGAGGGCGTTGGCTCAGGCAGGGTGGTCGGTTACGGTAGGCGTTCGGTTTGCCTTACAAGCAAAAGAAGTTAAGGTCATCGATGGGGTGCGATTTCTAGGGCTAGCTCATCGGCAGCATTTTCTGTTGGACTGGTATAGCCTCTTGAAAGGAGAGCAGCCGGAGTGGTGTTTCTGGCAGTGTGCTGACCATCTATGGGGACCAGCTGCTGAAATCGCTCGTTACCTGGGTGTCCGGACGGCGTTTTCCACCATGCATGATCTGGATGTCCAAGTTCGTAAGGCTCAGATTGGGAGAAAGAGCCTCTGGCTTCTCTATCTATGGGGGCTTGAGCGTTCCGATCTGATCTTTATTCAGCACTATGGTCAACGAGGGTATCTGCCGTTGCATTTGCAGCAAAGAACTTATCTTCTGCCTGGTATCGTGCCGTTACCTGAAAGGGTGATTCCTCATCGAGAACGTAATAGGACTGTTGTTTGGGCGGCAGTCATCAGGCCACCAAAGCGTCCAGACCTACTGATTGAAATCGCACGTCGGCTCCCTACCGTTCCTTTCATCGTTTGTGGGGCCCCCCGTCAGAGTCACTGGGAGCCACAGAAAATTGATCAGATTATGAAGGACTTGCGATCGCTTCCCAACGTGGACTATCGAGGGCATGTTGCCCCAGAGCAGACCGTACAAGCTATTGGTAGCGCAGGGGTATTGCTCTCGACGTCAGATGGAGAAGGATTCCCCAGCGTGTTCTTGGAGGCTTGGGCGGCAGGAACGCCCGTTGTCAGTATGCAGATTGATCCCGACCATAAAGTCAGAGATCATGAGCTGGGTAAGGTGGCGGATACGATTGAGGGAGCTGTCGAGGCGGTGCGCGTACTCATGGCGTCCACTGAACGTTGCCAGGAGATGGGGATGAGATCTCGACTGCATGTAGAGGAAATTCATTGCCCTGCGTCGGCTGTTCAGGCATTTGAGACTGCTGTTGCGCGCATCACAGCCGTAGCCAAAACGTGACGATTCTCAATGAAAATGCTTCTATTATGAAACGGTAGTTTGGAGGAATATAGGTGATTACTGTATGAGTCATGAAGTGATAGCTCTCATTCGGAGGAAGTGCAAGTCGTTGGTCAGAATTGCTGCAACGGTACTTGTTGCTTGCGGACATCGGCTACTTGACCTCCTTGGCCTGGGGAAGAATGGAGCTAATCTCCACGCGGCCTCTCAGACCATGATTATATCTTCCACGCTTCGCCAGCTTGACGGCATGACGACGATGAGTGAGAGAGCGTACTTATATTGGTATGCCAAATGTATATATGGCGGCAAGGGTTCGATTGTGGACCTTGGGTGTTGGTTAGGCAGTACGACAATTGCTATGGCAATGGGGCTGGGGGGAAACCATCGCCTCGCTGACAACAGACTCATCTATAGTTATGATGAGTTTATATGGCGATCATATATGGACAGCAGGGCAAAAGGAACGGTACTTGAAGGTAAGTACAGCCCTGGGGATTCTTTTCTTGACGAATTCGAGCGGAGAGTCTCTCCGTGGCGACAATATGTTAAGCCATGTCCTGGGGATCTGGCAAAAGTGGGTTGGTGTGGAGCGCCGATAGAGTTCCTCCTCATTGATGCCATGAAATCATGGGCAGCAGCCACCGGGGTTGTGCAGAAGTTTTTCCCGGCTCTCATGCCGGGAGTCAGCCTCATTCTTCATCAGGACTTTGCCCATTGGTTTACTGCATGGATCCACCCGATCCACTACCGATTCAGGCAGTATTTCGAGCCTGTCTATGATGTCCCATCGTCCGGGAGTATGGTATTTCAGTTGGCTCGGGAGATACCGCCTGAGCTGATGCAGCAAGAATGGTCGCCTGGACAGTTTTCAGACCAGGAGGTCGACGCTGCCTTCGCTTATTCACTGGATATCGTGAGGCCTGAGAAACGAGCCAATATTGTGGCAGCTAAAGCCATGTACTTTGTCTATTCGACCAAGCTTGATCGGGCGAAGCAAGAGATCGAGGACGCACATGCTCGTGGCTATCGCTTTGATTCAGATCTGGCATTTGCGGCGCGACGTATTGATGAAGAATTGGCGCGCTTGTCAGGTTCCGGTGCGAAATAGTTATCTACATAGTTTGCACGGAAACCAGCCTGGTCGGTGGCATTTTCCTAAAGACGTTGGTGCTCACTTCCGATATGCGGCTCCACGGCTTGTATCGATCATTGTCACGCACGGAATAGGGGTGTAATACCGACTGTGCAGAATGAACTTGCCAGAGAGAACCGGTCTTCCTTGGCTATGACAGTATCGATGCCGTATCCACCGGCTTATTTGGAGTACCTCTGGTACATACACCTTGTCTACTCGATGCTTGGTCAGGTGTGGGGTCTCGTCATCCCCGCAGTAGACGGAGTGATATGGCTGTTTATAGCAGGAGCTTGTCTCCTACATATGGGTAGTAGGGCGTATAAGCCAGTTGTGTGGGGCCTTTGTACTGCGGTTCTTACCATCGCAATACAGGTTCTGTTTTATGACCCTGCCGCTCCGGTGGCACGAACAGAAATAGTTGAATTTTTCTCCTGGATGGCGTTGCTGATTACTGTCCAGGCGCTGTCTGCACGTCCTGGATTTCTGCATCGCTTCGCACTGGTTGCTTCTGGAATAGGCCTAGCCTGTGTCCCCTATATTCAAGTGCGTGTAGTCGATGGTGTGGCGCGGGCTTGGGCGACAGGGACGCAGATTGCTACTCCAAATGTGCTTGGTATGTGGTTTGGTTTCTGTACGCTGTATTTCGTCTTCTTTGGCCTTCATTGTTCGGCGTCTAGGGTTTTAAGGCTGTCGTCCTGGGGGGCAGCGATCGCTTGTTTTTTCATCCTCTTAATCGCAGTGAGCAGAGGCCCTTTGTTGGGTTTGATGTTGGGGTGCATTATTGGGTTGAGGTCGACTCTGAAGGCTAATTTTGTCCCTCTACTGGGATTCGTGCTTTTGATATGGCTGGTCTTTGCAATAGGCGTCTTTGATGAGTGGCTTGACTACTATTTTTTTCGCGCGGCAGAGCAATCTGGTCGCGAGAGGCTATTCCCCATAGCGATAGAAAGGATACTCGATTCACCTTGGATCGGGGTTGGCTTGGCCGATGTGGCGATTCGGAATTCTGTGGGGAAGTTTATCAACCCACACAATGGTCTACTTCACATTGCCTTAGGGGCGGGAATCTTTCCTATGCTCTGCTTTGTGCGGTATATGGCCCAGGCGATAATCGGAGCGTTTTGCATCGTATTGAAAGAGCATTCTGTAGGGGAATCGGCACTGCTTCCTCCGTTGGTCATGTTTTCGCTGGTTGAGATAATGATTCTAGACTTTTCATTCATGTCACCATGGGTTGCCGTTGCCTTTAGTCTGGCTAGCACACAGCAGGGCTCTGTCTATTCAGGAGAGAGGCTACGAAAACAGGGGAATGATTACTTGAGATGAAAATTGCCATGGTGTCGTTATTCCCGGAGCACCCAAATCTTTTCAGAGGAGGCGTTGAGGCTGTAGCCAGTGTACTTGTCGCTGGACTGTCTGCCGTTGAAAAAGTAGACATTCATGTTATCGCTCCATCTTCTGGAGTTGCGCCAGTTACTGAAGTGCGCGACGGTATGACCCTGCATTGGTTGCCAACTGGTAAGTTGCCAGGGTTCATCGGTTATTGGACGCTGTTCCGACAGCGGGTCCATGCACTTCTAAAGAAAATTCAGCCGGATATTACGCATTTTCAGGGGCTTGCTGGGTGGACCCTGAGATATGAGAAACCCTATGTGTTGACAATTCATGGGATTGCAGAGAAAGACCTGGAGCACCAGAGCGGGTCCTTTGTGCGAATACGGAGGGCCGTCTTTGCTCTGGTGGAAGGAATGGGACGGAGAAGGTCTCCGCATACGATTATCATTAGTCCCTATGTGTTGGAGCAGATTGGCTCACAAGTGCTGGGGAGGAGACATCTGATTGAGAACCCCGTAGATTGCGATGCGTTTGAGGTGCATCGCTCCTGCCAACATCCTCGAATTCTTTATGTCGGGCGAATCAATCGACGGAAAAATGTGGAGGGATTAATTCGAGCGTTTGCTTTAGTGAAGGCTCTCTCTCCTCGTGCGACGTTACACCTTGCAGGGGGGGCGGATCGTCCCAGCTATCTCGCACAGTGCCGCCAGTTAGTAAGTGAGCATGGCCTTGATGACGCGGTTTCCTTTTTAGGGAAATTGGAGCGAAAGGTCGTACTTGAGGAATTGTCACGTGCAGCTTGTCTTGTGCTGATTTCTCGGCAAGAAACGGCTCCGATCATTATCGAAGAAGCGATGGCAGCACGCGTTCCTGTCATCGCATCCAACGTGTGTGGCATGCCGTATATGATTGAAGATGGTCAAAGCGGATTCCTTGTTGATAGTGATGATTTAGGACAGGTTGCGGAAAAGATTCAGCTCGTGCTGTCGAACTCAATGCTGGCTACGGCAATGGGAGAAAGAGCTAGACAAATCGCACTGAGTCGCTTCCATGCTCACGTCGTTGCTAGGCGCACCTTCAGCCTCTACGAGGAGATCCTGAGTGAGAGGGTTGATAGTTTGGCGGGCAGGTAGACATTGTACTATTCCTGCTCCAAGGCATTGCATTAGGGAGCGCGATTTCATGGGTTGGCGGGGACTAACGCTGTATTCCTGGAAACCTTGAGTCCCAAGCTCACAAGCGGCTCGATGTTTGGAAAGTCTCCATAGAGTATTATCCTTTGGCTGGACATTTTCTCGAAGTAAGACGCACCTCAATCTCAACTGCAATCACTCAGTCCTATGATCTGAGGCGTGGTTGCACGGAAAAATGTGGGTGATGTGTAGGTGTATGGTACCGGGAAATCTATGGAACCTCTAGCAGATGGAAAGAAGCCAGCTGTGTTGTTAGTTGGTAATTTTCTCTCTGCTGCTCTAGGTACTCGAGGTGTATGCGAGGATCTTGCAGTGGGGCTCCGAGCTGCAGGCTGGTCCGTGATTACAACATCCTCGCGCCTGAGTCGGGTCGTTCGCTTGGCTGATTTTCTGATGACGGTGTGGCGTGAGCGAAACCGATATGAGATTGCCCTGGTTGATGTGTATAGCGGGCAGGCATTTCTCTGGGCTGAGTTAGTTTGTCTGGCGTTAAGGATACTTAGAAAACCGTACGTGTTGACGTTGCACGGTGGTAATCTCCCAGTGTTCGCCAAGCGTTCTGGTGGACGAGTGAAGCACTTACTGCAAAGTGCTTCTGTTGTCACGACCCCATCCTCATATCTGTTAGAGCAGATGAATGCCTACCGTAGCGATCTGGTCTTATTACCAAACTCCTTAGATCTAGCGAAATATCAGTTTAGGCACCGATCTCACCCAAAAGTAACCTTGGTGTGGCTCAGAGCATTCCATCATCTCTATAATCCTTCTCTTGCCGTAAAGGTGGTTGCTCTGCTTGCAACACATTATCCTGCTATCAAGTTGTTGATGATCGGTCCTGATAAGGGTGATGGAAGCAGGGAGACGATGATGAGCCTAGCTCAGGAGCTCGGTGTTCATGAGCGAGTCACTTGTCTAGGGATGGTTCCTAAGAGTGAAACTGCTCGCTGGCTTCAGCAGGGTGATATTTTCTTGAATACAACTCGAGTTGATAATACCCCGGTTAGTGTACTGGAAGCGATGGCGTGTGGTCTGTGCATCGTCAATACAAACGTGGGTGGTATCCCGTATTTGCTTGAGAATGAGTACGATGCATTACTGGTCCCTGATGATGACGCGACGGCAATGGCTGAAGCCGTTCGCCGGTTGATAACGGAAGATGGATTGGCAGCGCGTTTGTCGTATAACGGCCGTCGAACTGTGGAGGAGTTTGGTTGGTCAAAGATTCTTCCAAAATGGGAGGACCTTTTTATTCGAGTAGCTGAAGAATTCAGAAGAAGCTAACGAACAGAGCACTCGAAGCTCATCTCTGCTCTTCGGTGTGTTTTGATGAGTGAACGTGTGGAGGTTGTATCGCCTGCAAGACGATTAATCCCAGGTACAGCCGTTTTGTCTGTCGAGTCATGGAATGTGTCGAGCTGTTTGACAGCCCCCAACGGCCTGCGCCTTCCCAAGCCAAGAATCAGTACCGCTCTCCCTAATTACGCGGTATGCTTTGCGTGAGGCATGGAAAGTCTGAGAGGGAGATCATATTTCAATTTCCTTCCCAAAGCGTGTCAGCTTAATTCAGTAATCGTATTATACTTTGTCTCAAGCGATTGAAGGAGTGTCTGGGGATATCAGAGAAAGGCAGATAGGATGACGGACATATTACTCAAGGCCTATCATAGTCTGCCGGGTCCACTGCGTTCAGCGGCGGCCAACCTTCGGGGGTTATATCTTCGTTCGTGGCGATACGGTCCCGAGACTGATCGGTTGGTGGAGGAAGCTCTCGACCGTGAAAGTTGGAGTCCTCAACAATGGAGGAGTTGGCAAGAGGAGAGATTGGCATATGTGCTTCATCGAGCCGCCACGCAAGTTCCCTATTACCGAGAGTCTTGGGCTGCGAGACGGCGGAATGGAGATAGATCGTCATGGGAGTATTTAGAGAATTGGCCAATTTTGGAAAAAGATCCCCTTAGAGAGAATCCGACAGCCTTTGTAGCCGAGGATTGTGATCTGCGGCGGATGTTTCATGAGCATACGAGTGGAACTACAGGGAAGCCGATTAGTGTGTGGCTAAGCAGGGATACGGTACGCAATTGGTACGCACTGAACGAAGCTCGAGTTCGAAAGTGGAATGGCGTTTCTCGTCGCGACCGGTGGGCAATGATTGGCGGCCAACTAGTGACTCCAGTGAATGAGCGGAGGCCACCGTTTTGGATCTGGAGCAACAGTCTCAATCAGTTATATATGTCATCCTATCACCTGGCTCCGGATCTCATTCGCTTCTATTTGGACGCGATGTCACGCTATCGCGTGACCTATCTCTCTGGGTATTCATCCTCTCTCTATGCACTTGCCCTGGGTTTCTTAGAGTTAGGCAGGCAAGACTTCAGTATGACCGTTGCTTTCACAAGTGCGGAGCCAGTGCATCAGTATCAACGTGATGCCATTACCCAGGCTTTTCACTGCCCAGTTCGTGAAACGTACGGAATGACAGAGATTGTCGCGGCAGCTAGTGAGTGCGCAAGTGGGCGGAAGCATCTCTGGCCCGAAGTGGGGTGGGTGGAAGTGGTTGAGAGTGATAAAACATTACCTGTTGGTACTTCAGGTGCGATTGTCTGTACTGGGTTGCTCAATACCGATATGCCGCTTATCCGTTATCGTAACGGCGATCGTGGCCAATTATCTCGAGAACAGGAAACATGCCAGTGTGGACGCAAGTTGCCGCTCATCGAATCGATAGACGGACGAACGGATGACCTTCTTTATACGATGGACGGGAGACAGATTGGACGCCTTGATCCTATATTTAAAGCGGACCTTCCCATACGCGAGGCTCAGATAGTCCAGGAAGCACTCGACTGCATACGAGTTCGATATGTGCCCACCTCAGGTTTTAAAACAGATCATGAGCGTATGATCATCCAAAGGCTCCAGGCCAGGATGGGGGGGGTAAAGGTGGTGATGGAGCCTCTCTTACAAGTTCCTCGAGATGCGAATGGCAAGTTCCGAGCTGTCATCAGCAAACTCCACTCAAAAGGTGTCAGAGCAGCGCCGTAGTAGGCGTTCTCTGATATCTATCGATCAAGAAAACAGATACCACTAGCTGCTGAGGCGCTATGGGTGTGTCAGATTAAGCTCTCAGACGACGAAGTGAAATATGAGCCCCAACTGATCTTGAGGCTCATATTGTCTTCAGTAGGAATGAAAGTAGGTAGATTATGACTCACTGTTCATATCCACCGACATCATGGCTCGTGCCGCGAGGCCTTGGAGTGTTCTTATAGTCTATGGGGACGCTGCTCAAGTAAACTCCCTTATTGATAGCGGGACTAGTTGATTGCAACTGAAAGTTAGAAGATGAGGCGTTCACAAACTTAGGGTCGGTGGTAATGTTGTTGGTGTAGGTTGTGCTGGAGCCTTTGTTGATGTAGTTGCTGGCGCCATTGGCGTAGCTGATGTTGTTCTGAACAACCGTACTGGCGACCGTCGTATTGTATCCAATCTGCAACCCATAGGATTTGTTGGCGTACACCGTGTTGTTCCATACTTTTGTATTGCGAACATAATATCCGATCTGAATTCCGCTCGCGGGGCCTGAGCCTGAAGTGCCATTCCTATACACGAGATTATTGTAAATCTGAGTAGAGGAGACAATGCTGCTCGATGTCCCCCACACAAGGATTCCGCCGACTGTTGATGCGGCTAACGTATTATTGTTGTAGACAGCGTTACCTCGTATGATCAAATTCGAGATGGGACCTGGGTAGGCGTGGATACCGCCGCCTGGATTTCCGTAGATCTTGTTGCCCTGGATCAATCCGTTTGAACCATGATGAAAATAGATTCCATACCACCGTTCCCCCGTGCTTTTGCTCAAGGAAATTTGGTTATTGATGGTGCAATTTATTACTTGGATGTCGTTGCCTCCTCCTATATAGAGGCCGTTAAACTTGAAATTTTTGATTACAAGATTACGCAGGGTGAAGTGGTGGTTACCGTCAGGAATTTGCCAGCCTGTTTTGTTGGTGCTGTTGATTCCATCAAGAATCAGATTTTCAAAAATGAGATATCCCCGTGCCCCTCTTGCCTTTATCGGCCCATAGCCTGCGGTTATGGAGTCCGCGTACCGAAGCGTGACCGTTTCTCCTGGGTATCCTGAGATCTTGATATAGCTTCCTGACGTACCAGAAGTATTGTTAGCCATAAGGTCGAGTTGCTCAGTCCAAACTCCGCCACGAATGTAGAGGGTGTCGCCTGGGCGCAAGCTTCGAGTGGACTTTGCAAATGTTCGAAACGGCGAACTCGTTGATGTGCCTACGTTGGCATCACTGCCGGATAGGGATACGTAATAGGTTGCACTTTTTGCTATGGTTGGTCCAAGAAGGATGAATAGGAAGACAGAACCACAGAGAGAGAGTAATAGTCGTTGTTGAAAGAAGCTTGCATGTCTTGTCATGATGAGTACCTCAGCAGATCGTTTGTAAAGGGTATGAAATTCACAAGGGACTAGGGGGGGGCTACCTACCACTAGTACCGTTTCCCGGCTACCGAAAGGAGCATATTGTGTGCCACCCTGAAAGTTTTGTAAATATTTGATTTTTAACTACTTACACCGAGAAAGCGCGTCTCCCCCTTTGAAGGGGGTTGGGGGGATGACTCTATGATTCGTTGTTCATCCCCCTAACCCCCTTCAAAGGGGGAAAGGCTTCGTGCTTGGATTCAATAGGCTAATAATCAGGTACTTAAATTTTTATTTTGACTCAAAATTATTCC
>NIUT01000041.1 GCA_002254365.1 Nitrospira sp. UW-LDO-01 | reverse complement strand
GCGACGCCACTGAGGACCGCTTGATAGCAGGGCGGTCTCGGCGCCGAGCCTCCGCTCTTGATCGATAGAGGCCATCGCGGATGGTCAATTTTGCCGTTTCTTAACTGAAACTCTCGACCCAATCCGACACCGAACGTCAGATCGAATGTGAGCTATTCACTACAGGTCTCAATAGTTCAACGTTCCTGGTACGTTGCGATGGTTCGACAAGCTCACCACGAACGAGTCTCTGGGACACAACTCTAGGATGGACGAGCAGCCGGGCGACTTGTTCCCGGCACCGTCCTTTTCCGCTCCCTTTCCCTTAATACCGCTTGACTCTCATGCCTAATGCGCCCAGGGTGATGCTATGACGTATTGAGCCACGCCGACCGTCCTATCCTCGCGCGTCACGTTCTCTCCCTCCCTTATCCTGCGCGACCGATTCCCTGGTCTCCGCCGCTTTTGCGCCGCACGTTCCTGGAAATACCTCTGTAGACGCCCTCTGACCAAGAGGCTTAATCGCTTGGGATGGCAGAGGTGCCCTCCACACAGGAGTGGAACTGAGGTTTATCGATCACATCAGTCAATGCAGATATAAGGAGCAACGCCATGATTACCATTACACCGACGGCAGAAGGAAAGATCCGAGAGCTCATGCAGGAAGAGAAAGACACGGTCGGCCTGCGCGTCTTCGTCAAAGGCGGTGGGTGCCATGGCTACCAGTACGGGATGAGTTTCGAGTCCGCCATGAGCGAAGACGACACCGTCATTGAAAAGGGCGACGTCAAGGTCATCATGGACTCCCAGAGCGCCCCGCTGTTGGCCGGCTGCGAAGTCGACTACATGGACAGCGTGCAAGGCTCGGGCTTTGCGATCAAGAACCCACAAGCCAAAACGACCTGTGGGTGCGGCAGTTCATTCAGCGCATAACGACATGCACGGTGCGCCGGATCGCCGGCCACCGCCGTTCGATAGAAAGGGATTAGCCATGGACGACACAGCCATTATTGGAACCACGAATAAAAAGGGGCAGGTCATCACCGACCCACATGTGATGATGAACGACGCGCCTCGCACACCGTCGTTTTTTACCGGTAGCGAAGTCATTAAGGAAGCGGTCAGGCGCGCGAACGTCGATGTGATGGTGGCCTATCCCATTACGCCTCAGAGTGAGGCTGCCGCCCTCTGCGGCGAGCTCTTTGCCGAGGGCTATATCGGTGATTATTTTCGTGGGGAAAGTGAATTCGCGGTCATGTCGCAGTGCGCCGGCGCTGCCTTCGGTGGAGCCCGCGTCTTCACGACGACCGCCGGGCCGGGCACGATGCGGGCCATGGAAAACTTTCCGATGTGGTCCGGAGCCCGATTGCCGATCCAGTGTATCGTGACATGCCGCGGCATCAATTCTCCACTGTCGATCCAGCCGGACACGATCGAGATCGCCTACCTCATGAATACGGGCATGCTGGTCTGGCATGCCGAAACCGCACAGGATTTCTACGACTGGATTCTCAAGGGCTACATGGTGTCGGAAGAGCCGGACGTACATTTACCCTTGGCGCTTTGTTGCGACGGCTTCTTCGTAACCCATACGAAAGACGTCGTCGACCTCACGCCGGTCGACATGTGCCTACCGCCCTATGATCCCTATCGCTCACCCGTCCCCTGCATGGATATGGAATGTCCCCCGGTCCGGATGATGCGCGATCCCTTCGTGATGAAGAGCAACTACATCAGCTACGCCACACACGCGAGCTGGCAACAAGAAATCTGGGCCGCTGCAGAACGGTCACGCAAACATACGATCGCCTGGCTGGACGGCCTCATCGAAACGGAGGACGTGGATGCCGACATCCTCATCGTCTCCTCGGGCACTGCCGTCTCCCAGGGGCGGGAAGCCATCCGCCTCCTGGCGGATGAAGGGATTCGCGTCGGACTGGTCAAGATCAAAACCCTGCGCCCATGGCCGGAAGAAGAACTGATCGAGGCGACCAAGCATGCCTCACACATCATCGTGCCGGAGTTCAATGCCATCGGATGGATGGCCAAAGAAATCAAAGCCACCATCCCCAACAGCAAACGCGTTGTCGCCGGTCCGCGTGTCTGCGGCGGCATGACCTTGCCACCGGAAGTGATCGTCGAGGAAGTCAAAAAGGCGATCGGCATGCGATCCGGCGTGCTGGCCGGACGTGGAGGATGAACCGGACACACGGACAGAACGACGGCACAGCAGTTGACTCAGTAAGCAATGTAACCATCACCGCCGCAATGGCGGACCACAGAGGAAGCGAGGTCTCACATGAGTCTTGATTATGTAAAGTTCAGCCCCGGATTCGAATCCTTCATGCCGAAAGAATATCGAGACATGGTGGAAC
>NIUT01000040.1 GCA_002254365.1 Nitrospira sp. UW-LDO-01 | reverse complement strand
AACTAAGGCGCTGCAAGAGGCTGAGGTGGATCTGGAACGGGGAGTCCTGACCTTGTCGACCACCAAGGCGGGGGGTGTGCAATATGCGCATCTCAATGACGAAGCCAAGGCCATCCTACGCAGTCTCGATTCATGGCAGCGGTCGAAGTGGGTCTTCCCGTCAAAGAATCCAGCTACGCCCGTGGATACTCAGAACTTCTATCACTATGTATGGGTGCCTGCTGTGACGGCGTCGGGGCTGGAGTGGGTGACGTGGCATGATCTGCGGCACACGTTCGCCTCTCGATTGGCGATGACAGGGCACAATGAGGGCACCATTGCCGCGCTCCTACGGCATTCCACCACGGCCCTTGTGAGACGCTATGCCCACTTGAGTCAGTCACACCTAAAAGCAGCGGTTGAGGGTGTGGCAGAGTTTGGAAAGACGACAACCGAGACACCGAAACCTACGGATCAAGATCAGAAACCAGAGCCCATTTCTATTGGAACCGTGACAGAAACCGTAACGGCTGGATCCGTGGAAGAGAAGGATGCCCTCTAAGCCCGGATTCCGCAGTAGAGGTGGGCTTAGGGGGAGGCTCTTGGTGTGTGGGGTGACGGTCGGAGTGTCGGCACCGGGACCTTCGCGGTGTGAACAGCAGGCTGCTTCGTCTCATTCGCCTCGGTGAGATCCCACTCCAACTGCGCCGCAATCGGGAGTCCCTCGGAGAGTGTACGGAGACGCTGGAGAAACTCGGGGCGCTCCTCCGGGGGCACCGCGAATCGGACGCGTAGCCGTCTGGCATCCGGGATCAAATCGGCCCCGGCAAGAAAGACCAGATCTCGAACCGCCCGAAGCCGCCGCTCAAACCAGCAGGACGGGAGCACGGTTTCCCGAAACCCCATCAAGAGATTGTAGAGGACGCAGCCCGTGCGGAAGGCCGCATCCGTCGCGTCGAAGGACTGGAGGCAGAACGTGTCGAGACTCAAGTCCTCCTTGAGTTCCTTGATGCGGTTCTCACAGTCGGCCCGACCGGCATACATCCGGGTGACCAATTCGGCGGCAAACGGCACGGTGGTGATGAACACGCGATAGGTGTAGCCGGGACACTCGATCAGCCGCCTCCCACTGGCCGCGGGCCGCTCCGTCAGGGTCTGACGTAGACAGACAAACCGGCGAGTCTGGCCCCGCCAGGCCGGGAGGGTCGCCATCAGATCGGCGACGGCAATCCCTCGTGTAACGGGCTGCCAGTCCGCTTCGGAAATGCGGTGGATCACCAACTTCCGGACCAGCGGGGTAAGCCGGGCGACAATGATGTACGGGAGCTCGCGCAATTCCAAGGTCGAGAGAAAGGCCGTCACACAGAAGCCCGCATCGGCACGCACCAGTCCGATCCGATGCCCGGGCGGGAGCATCGTCAGGGCTTGGGCAAGAAACTCTCGGACACCATTCGCCGTCCCTGCATGACCTGCGCGCAAAGTGCCCCATAAGAGCCGCCGCCGCTCACTCAACCAGGCCACCAGCGGATGATGGGACGGCCGGCCATGCTTGATCGGATTGTGCCCCTTCAGACTCCCAGCTTGCTCGCCATACCGACAGAACACGGTCGAATCCAGATCCAACGTATGTCCCAGCAGAGTCGGCCGCATCGTCTCCAGTGACAGCCGCATCAGGGCCTCCGACACTTCGGTGGTCTGTCGATACGTGAACCGCCTGAAAAACCGCTGTACCGTATCGGGTGAGGGAAACCGAGGTAGGCCCAGCAGCCGGGGCAGCAGCGGATCTCGGCGATAGCGGGTGAAGTGCTCGAAGCGCTCAGCCCCCAGGGCCAGCCCATACCACCACGCCAGCAGCACGTCGACTGCGGGAATCTGATTATTGGAGGTCTTCGTGAAGGAGACGAGGAGTGGCACAAGCGCCGCGCGCAATCCGATCAGTTCCAAGTACAGTCGCAGCAGGATGGCTCCGGCCCAGACGGTGATCGGATGGTCGGTAAACGCAAAGCGGAGCTTGGGGTAGAGCGGTGACGCCGGAGCCGGACGAACGCGCATGCCAACCTCCTGTGTTGCCAAGAGAATCTGGCTGCCGATTCTACCTCACTTCCAAATCAACTGCGGAATCCGGGTTCAGTAATACAGCCACCGTCACGGTCGGCGCCATGCTGGTACTGAGTGCCGGACTCTTTAAGAGCGGCGCGGTGAACCTTCTCGGGGCCGGCCTGCACACACTCAGCCGGTATGGTTCAGGGATCTTGATTCTCACGATGATGACGGGCATGGGGATCATCTCCGCCTTTGTCAATAATACCGCCGCAGTCGCCATGCTCCTGCCAGTCGTGATAGCTGCGGCGAGGGACATGCGCATCAGCCCCTCCAAGCTCCTCATGCCGCTGTCGTTCGCGTCCA
>NIUT01000039.1 GCA_002254365.1 Nitrospira sp. UW-LDO-01 | reverse complement strand
GTGAACCGGTCCATGTGTTGCGATTGGGATGTCCAGCGGGGACCTGGTCGCTGTACGTGCCATGTGAACGTTCGGACGAGTCCGATTTGTCTGTCAGATGGACCGTCACTACGGAGCAGGGAGAGGCGCGATCTGAGCAGAAGGAGGGCCAGGACGTTACGATTGAAGAGAGCCGAACGATTCAGGGGCGGCGGTTTATTCGTACCACGGTGGCCTTTCCGCAAGATCTCCCGCTCGGGTATTACACGCTGACCGCCCAGACCAAAGGGAGCCGCACGAACACAGACGTGACCTCTCGCCTCATCGTTGCACCGGAACGGTGCTATATCCCTGATCCGCTGCAGCAGGGGGTGCGATGGTGGGGCGTCGCTCTGCAACTCTATTCTTTGCGGAGCCAGCAGAATTGGGGGATCGGGGACTTCCGTGATCTCGGTGCGGTCATCGACTGGGCCGGCAAACAGTTGGGCGCCGCAGTGATCGGGCTCAATCCGCTCCATGCGCTCAAGAACACGAAGCCCTATCACATCAGTCCCTATTCACCCACCAGCCGCCTCTTCCTCAATGACCTGTATATCGACATCTCCCAGGTTTCGGAATGTCGGACGGATGCCGAGGTACAAGCCCGATTGGCTGATCCCTCGATTCGTGCTCGGATCGATGCGGCGCGGCAAAGCGAGTTCGTGGACTATGATGCGGTGCAATCGGTCAAACGAGAGGTCCTCGAGCTGTGTTATCGGGCGTTTGTCCGAGATAACTTCGATGGGGTTGAACCGGAGTTACGTCCGACCACCGATCGAGGGAGAAGTTTTCAAGACTTCACGGAGCGAGAGGGTGAGTCGCTTGTACGCTATGCACTGTTTCAAGCCTTGGAAGGGGCGCAACGGGCCGCTCAATCTCCCCCCATCACCTGGGAGGATTGGCCTGAACCCTATCGCACGCCGACATCGGAAGAGGTGGGAGCATTTCGCCGTTGCCACATGCATCGGGTGCGGTATTTCCAATATCTGCAATGGTTGGCGGCTGAGCAATTACGCGGGCTGGTCAAGCAGACGCATGATGCGGGGATGCCGATCGGTTTGTACCATGACTTTGCCTTGGGTAGCGATCGCTACGGCGCCGATGGGTGGTTGAATCGAGAGGTGCTCGCCTTCAAGGCCGACTGCGGAGCCCCGCCCGATGCCTTTGCGCCCGAAGGACAAAATTGGGGATTTTCCCCTCTCGACCCGTTGCGACTGCGTGCGAACGGATATCGCTATTTTAGTGCGTTGCTCCGTAACAATCTCCGCTATGGAGGTGCGATACGGATCGACCATGTCATGGCACTCTTTCGACTGTTCTGGATTCCCCGTGGACTTCCCCCTTCGATGGGGACCTATGTGTATTATCGGGACGACGAACTATTGGCCATCCTGGCGTTAGAGAGTGTGCGGGCAAAAGCACTGGTGATCGGTGAAGATCTGGGTACCGTTCCCGATTGGGTGCGTGAGCGACTTGGACCGGCCGGGGTCTTATCCTATCGCGTGTTCTATTTTGAGCGAGAACATTGGGGAGGATGGAAGCCTCCGGCTCAGTACCCTGCGCAAGCCCTCGCGGTGGCCACGACACACGATCTGCCGACGCTGGTGGGATACTGGGAGGGTGCGGATATCGAAACTCGATCCGCACTGGGCTTGTTTCCTTCGGAGGATGCACGGCAAGCGATGTGGGCGGACCGGCAGCGAGAGAAGAGTGGAATCCTCGCGGCCTTGAAGTCGGACGGCCTGCTGCCCTCCTGGGTCTCCGATGATCCGGCGTACACGCCGGCCATGACGTCTGAACTCGTGGAATGTATTCATCAGTATCTGGCCCGAAGCCCTGCCTGGCTGGTCTTGGCCAATCTCGAAGATATGATCGGCACCCGACTCCAGACCAATCTTCCAGGGACGGTGGATCAGCATCCGAATTGGTGTCGGAAATTGAATGCGACGGTGGAGGACTTGACTCAAGATCCTCGCCCTCAACGGCTTGCGGCTCTGTTGCGTTTGACCCGCCCTCTTGTGTAAGTAGTACTGTCAAGGAATCCTCACGGTCGTGAGGCTCTCGATGCAGAGCTCGTGGGATAAGGCAATGCAATGGCAGGCATGACGCATCGGGACCGCATTGTACTGGCTATCGCCGCCGCCTGTTTTCTGATCATCCTGATCATCGAGCAGTTTGCTCCGGCCAACGTCGTCGTGGCCTATGGATACGTGCTGCCGATTTTGCTGGTCGCGACCTTTCGGAATCGCACGATGATGCTGGTCACTGTCTTGGCCTGTGTGGTCGCAACGTATTCGGGCCTTCTCCAACCCACCAAACCTGGGCGATTTCAAGCGGCGTTGATCAATCGGAGCGTCGTCGTCAGCGTCTTACTGCTGGTCGCGTATCTCGGCATGAGTTGGGAGGAGCGAAAAGCGCGGGAGGAGGCCGCGCGAGCGGCCTTGGCCAATGAAACGGAGAGTCTCCTCAAAGCCAATACGCAACTGGTGCAGGCAAAGGATCAACTGAATCGGTCGGAACGACTCGCGGCGGTCGGGCAGCTGGTGGCCTCCGTCGCACATGAAGTCGGTACCCCGCTTCACTCGATTGCCTGGCATGTGCAAGCCTTGGCTGAAGAGCCTGGTGTGACCCCCGACATGAAGAAGCGGGTAGCGGTCATCGACGAACAACTGGCGCGAGTGGTGCGCATCATCCAGGACTTGCTCTCCTCAACCCGTCCTCGACAGCCGGAACCGGAGTGGCTGTCGGTCGGAGAAGTGGTGAGTCCTTCGGCGGTGCTGATGGAGCCGGCGTTTCATGAAAAGGGTCTCACGTTGACGGTCGAGATTCCCAAAGACCTTCCGTTCGTGTGGGCGGACAAGGAAAAGATCCATCAAGTACTCGTGAATGTGTTGGCGAATGCGCTCGCCGCAACTCCTGCACATGGGACGGTCACCGTGACTGCGGGATGTCGCGAGGCATCAGCCGACGAGCTCGAGCGCGGTCGACTCGTGGCTGATGGCATGTCTCCGATGGTAGTGACCATCGTGGTACAGGATACAGGGTGTGGAATGCCGACAGCCGATCTGGAAAAGGCGTTCGAGCCGTTTTTCACCACCAAGGCGGTTGGCAAAGGGACTGGCTTAGGACTATTCTTAAGCCGCGAATCAGTCGTGGCGCATGGTGGAAGCCTGGTGCTCAACAGTGTGATCGGGCAGGGCACGACCGTGACGCTGACGTTACCGGCAATGCGACGTGCCTAGCAGGATGCTGAAACAGTCCGCCAGCGGCGTTCTCGCCTCGTTCAGAGGCTCAACGTACGAAGCGTACGCCTCGCCTCCTCACTCGCTGCGGCCTTGCTGGACGGCCATTTTGAGCATCCTGGGAGGTATCGTGTCAGGCATCTCTCAGTCATATTTCAACGGCGAATGATGGATCAACTGATTATTTCAGTAGACTGCCTAGGGTCTGTGTAGGGAGGAGGCATGATGCATTCAGCAACGATTCTGGTGGCCGACGATGATGCGGTTGCCCGTGAGCTGCTGGCAGAAGCGCTCAGGAAAGAAGGCTATCAGGTCGAGGCGTTTGCAAGCGGGGAAGAGGTGATCGCCAGGGGGCGTGAGGGACGGGTCGATCTGGTGTTGACCGATATTCGCATGGGGGCCGTGGATGGACTCACTGTGCTACGGGAGTTCAAGCGGGTCAGTCCGAATACGGCGGTGGTGGTGCTGACGGCGTTCGGCTCATTGGAGGGTGCGATTGAGGCGATCAAACAAGGGGCCTACGATTACCTTGCGAAGCCGTTCAAGCGGGAAGATATCAAGCTGGTCGTCAAGCGGGGGCTGGATCACTGTCGGTTGCTTCGAGAGAATGCCCGGTTCCGAGAGGAGTTGAAGAGCAAGGGCGAGTGGTCCCCATTGGTCGGAAGCAGCACGGCGATGTTAGAGGTCTACAAGCTGGTCGCCCGTGTGGCAGAGAGTAAGAGCACCGTGTTGCTGCAAGGAGAAAGCGGGACGGGCAAAGAACTGATTGCTCGGGCCATTCATACGAATGGTCCTCGTCGGGATAAGCCCTTTATCCCGGTCAACTGCGGCGCCTTGCCGGATACGCTGCTGGAGTCGGAAATGTTCGGATATGAGAAGGGCGCGTTTACCGGGGCAGTGGGGACCAAGGTCGGACTCTTTGAATCGGCCAATGGGGGGACGTTATTTCTCGATGAAATCGGTGAGCTTGGACAAGCGTTGCAAGTGAAATTGTTGCGGGTGATGCAAGATCAAGAAGTGCGGCGAGTCGGAAGCACGACATCTACTAAAGTCGATGTCCGGATCATTGCCGCGACTAATCGTGATTTGGAGCAGTTGGTGAAGGAAGGAAAGTTTCGGGATGATCTCTTCTACCGCCTGAAAGTCGTGCCGATCACCTTGCCGGCGTTGGTGGAACGCCGGGAAGACATTCCCATGTTGGTGCATCACTTTCTGCAAAAGTGTGCCACGGGGGTCGGGCACGTGGTACGAGGCGTCCTGCCGGCAACCATGACGCTCTTGACCCAGTATCGCTGGCCGGGCAACGTGCGTGAGTTGGAGAATGCGATTGAGCGGGCTGTGTCATTAAGTCACGGCCCCATGTTGACGCCCGAGGATTTGCCGGAAGTGATCCGACAGGGAGTGACCGCTGAAGGGGACGCGAGTGTTGTTCCAGGCGATCCACTCAATGATGCCTATCTGACACTCGAGGAAGTTGAGAAACGACATCTGATTCGCGTGCTCAAGGAAACCAAGGGTAATAAGGTGAAAGCGGCCAAGATTCTTGGGATTGATCGGCGAACCCTCTATCGGATGGCAGAACGGTTTGGTCTGGACCTGGGAGAAGAAGTGGAGGGCGTAGAGAAAGAACCTATCGGACCGAGCGGAATGTCCTGAGAGAGAGCAGATACATGTGATGAGGCCGTCAGATGAGAGCAAAAAGAAACGCCACGACCGTGAGGCCGTGGCGTTTCTTCATAACAGGAGACGCGCGCTATTGTTTTGCGCCGTAAAACGTCTCCGTCGTATAAGTGGTCTGGACGATTTTCAGCTCGTTTTTGATTAACCGTAGTTTATTTTGTGCACTCTGTGGGACTTGGGGTGTTGTTGGACCCCAGCTATCAAACATCGTTTGCTTGCCCTCAGACGAGACTTGGAGACGGAGGCGAGAGCTCTGATCAGTTTCCGCCGTCACAGACGCTTCAGCCTGGCTTCTGACAACGCCCAATCGCCCTCTCACAAGCCAATCCCAGATGCTCGGCTGCTCGCCCCGATAACCCGTGTGAAGCTGTGACCCGTCCTTCCAGTCCACACAGCAGTAATCATCGTCTGCAAGCACTTTTGTCACAGCGGCTTTAACCCGGTCTGCCGAAACAGGCAGCGTGACTTCCACAACATCGGGCTCCACGGGGTGCTGAACACCGGCACATCCAAACGTAACAGCGGTGAGGGCGACAATGGCGAGGTAGTCCATTCGGATCATTTTGTTCTGGCCTCCTTCAGACGGTAGACAAGGTGAGTATCAGTCTGCGTCACTCCTTCGATACTATGGATCCGACTCAGTACAAGCTGAGTCAGGGCGTCTTGATCAGCGATATGTGCGATCGCGATGATATCCGGATTCCCCCAACAGGGATCAATCGTTTTGATCTCCTTAATTTCCCCCAGTGCTTGGGCGACCGAAGACGTCATCCCAGGCATAACATTGATCAGGACGTAGGCCCGATCCGAAGCAGCCTGAGCCCCCGGTTCAGGGCCATGGATTGTATACGGGACTGAACCGGAAGAGGGCTGCTTTATAGCAAAGGCGGTTTGCCCTGTCAATACGGGCTTGCGGGGCGATGCTTTTGTGGATGAGGTGGTAGACGGGATGGATTTGAGGTTTGCTTTTGCCATAGTCTCACTTTGGCGCAACAAGCACCTCGATCCGGCAGTGCTCGCTGACGCTGGTTAAGGTGGTTTCGAGCCGTTTGGGGCTTCCGATACGGCCTTCCGGATCGTACACAAAGCAAAAGAGGGTGGAGCAGCGACCTTGGGTCCGATAATGCGCAGCATCCGCCAGGACCTGGTCCGTGAGTTCTTTCGTCGTCATCCCTGGTCCGGTTTTCTTCGCGACGATGGCGATCTGATCTCGATTCACTAATAGGGTGGTCCGTGAGGCACCTTCTGTGTAGGGCGGTATCCATTCATCGGTTGCGACCTCATCGAATTCCATTTTCAATAGGGCGCACAACAGATCTTGTAAGTCATACTCATCATCGACTTCGATGGTCGGCCGATAGTCCTTTCTTAGGCGGAGCTGGCGGGCGACCGAGTGGAAACGTTGACAGACTTTTTGAATCAGCACGAGTGGGTCTTGATCACGTCCGGTTTCGGATGCGGGTGACATGCTTCGGGTCATCGACGGATTATCCGCCACGAGAGTGTGCGGAGTCTCTCGTATGAGTGGTGCCGCCTTTGGGTTCGTCTCGGGAGCCGGAGCATCGATGTGCGGAGGAGGCAAGGAGGAGGATGTTGGTGGAGCCGCTACAGATGCGGTTGGTGCCTGTGTTGTGTCGATCGGCCTAACAATTGACGGAGAGGTAGGAGGAAGGGGCGGAGGTGAGGCCTTTGGGGGAAGCGGCTCAGTAATGGAGGCAGCTGTTGGGTGCGTGAGGGGTTCGATTGTTGTGGGGAACGGGGTTGGAGTTGGAACAGGTTGAGGAGCGGGTATGGCCGTGAGTGGAGGTGGTGGCGCTACTGGTTCGGGAGCAGTCGGTGGTGCTGATGCCAGGGGAGTGGAAGTCGGTATAGGGGGCCCAGAGGGCGCAGAAATGGGCGCGGGCGTTGGAGGAGTTTGGATTGGACTCGGTATTGGCGTTGGAGGGTGAGCTGCCGGCTCGATCGTCGATTGTGGTGGTATCGGAATACTGGGAGCAAGAGTAGGCTCTACACCTGGTGTTGTGCCGACCGCAGCAGCAGTGGGTGCCGGCGGTTGTATTGGCGTAGCCTCTGCGATCGGTGACGGAGGTGAAACAAGTTCCAAGTGTGTCGCGGGACGAGAAGTTGGTTTTGATGTGGAGTCGGTTGTGGCCGTTGGTTTCAGCCCGTGCAATTCAAGCTTTCGGTCCTGCAGGGTCTGAATCAATCCCTTGATGACAACGAGGCTCTGGGCTATCTCTCCCTTGTCTCCAGTCCGAATCTTGAAGTTTCGGTATGTCTGGTATTCCTGCGACCGTTCCCCGAAGGTCTGGCGCAAGCACTCCCGAAATTTCAGCTCGGCCTTGCTTCGCGCGGCATCACGGTAGGGAAACCCGTCTTGGCTGAGGTCATGGATGGCCGCCAGAAGTTCCTGAAATTTATTGATGCTGAGCGAGAGCTCTTCGAGAAGATCGGCCTTGGGTCTCGGGCGTTGGAGTTCCCCTGCGCGTGCTCGTGCCATAGTCGTGAAAAAAGTCTAACTGAGGGGCACGAACCGAGCAAGAAAACAACGGGTTTGCGCCGAGGGTCTCGGTGAGTTGTGCGATAGGGAGCATGAAGGCCTCGCGATCCTATGACCGGCAAGCCGTCATGATCGAGCCGAAAAGGGATGGTGAAGGAAAAGACGACGCGAAATATCTACCGCATCGGCGAACGTGGAGCTCCTACCGTGGATTCACCGCAATAAAGTCGTCGATAAAGTCCTTGGCCAGCGGTTCGACGGCGTCTGTGATGATTTGATTCACATTCTCCTGTCGCACCATTCCAATCACACTTGCCGACCACGTGGTGCCCCATGTCTTCTTATTTTTCATGGAGAGCAACCCGACAAGTTGCTTGAGATCCACTGTGACCGTATAGGCATACAACCCAAGTTCTTCCTTCAGCGTATTGACATTGATGTAGAGATACGGGGATGAGCCCGACCGTGTTCGTTCAGTGAGGAGTCGGATACCCTTTGAGCGAAGGGCTTGCTCGACTGTTGTGCGGATGGCTTCTTGTGAGAGTCCATCAGCTGAAGCATCGGGACTGACCTCCTCAATGACCAGCCCCAGTCCGAACATCCCTCGTAACGATTCCCGGCTTCCAGAATCGAGTGCGTTGACGACACCGATATTCCCCCACACCAGGATTCCGATGAGCAGCTGCAACACGTACCGCATAAATCCTCCCGTTCGCTGATGATCACGTATCTTACTCGAATCTGTTCATGATTCCCACTGGGGCAATGGGTAGTCCATAAGCAAATCCGCGTTCTCACCCTTATCGAACAAGACAGAAATGGACTGTAGAGGGGAAGTCGCATACTCCCTGTGGCGCGAAGTCCTGATTTGAATATGTGCGGTGCGCTGGTGTAGCGTGGGTTGAAATGTGGCCGGAAAGAGTATGGATTGAATTGACGAGGTCATGATGCGAACGGAAGTGCAGCACGTTCATGTCGGCAATGTTGACGAAGAGGTCGAGCAAGGCAGTCAGGCGCAAGCCACCCGCCGGGCCCGTTCCCAGTTTGAGAAGCCGACCGGCTTGGGAGGGAGGGTGGCCGGGTGGATCATGGCACATCGACGATCGAACCGAGAACGAAACGAATGGGCCCTGTCGTTGCTGGAGCTGCAGCCCACGGATCGTGTGTTGGAAATCGGTTTTGGGCCGGGTGTCGCCATCGCCCTTATGAGCAAGGTGGTGACGAGCGGGCACATCGTGGGTATTGATCATTCTGAGGTGATGGTCCAGCATGCGAAAAAGCGTAACGCCTCAGCGATTGCGCAGGGCCGAGTCGAATTACGGCTGGCCTCAGTATCCGACCTTGCCGGCGGTTACGACCGGTATGATAAGTGTCTCATGGTCAATGCCTTCCACTATTGGGACAATCCTGACGACGCGTTGAGAAGGGTGCAACGTCAGATGAATCCTGGAGGGAAGATCGTGGTCGCGTTTCAGCCCTGTGTGCAGGGTCCCACGGTCGACGATACTCTGAAGGCCGGTCACACCATGGTCGCGACGGTCAAGGCTGCGGGTTTTTCCAGAGCCCATCTCGAAATCAAATCGATGGCGCCGGATTCTGTTGCCTGTGTGGTAGCGATGAAGGAGTGATCAGGACCATCAGTATGGGGGGGATACGGTAGCTTCCCTCGCCATCTAGCAGTCTGCTGAAAAACCTTCTGCTCATTCTTCGAGAGCCTCAGGATGAGCGAGAAGAGCATTGAAACTATGAGGGTTTCCCGTTCGTGCTGAGCTTGTCGAAGCACACATGTTGAGTTTTTCAGCAGACTGCTAGTGAATGTTATGCCTTGTTGTTGATCCTGTCAGCTGCGATGCCGAGATACCGAACGCATACTTCCGTCATCAGTGGAGAGGAATCTTGCGGTTGATCGGTGGGTCCGTGATCACGTCGGTCTGCCCATTGGGGCGTTGAATCACCACGCGGACCACCCGCCCGTGATCACCTAACCCAAAGCTCAGTTCTGGAGTTTGGTCGGTCAACATCCCGATCGTGCCGATTACCGCGCGTGTCTCACTTTTCCCTTTGTCCGTTTCGAGTGTGATCCGGGTGCCGATGGCGGCCACGGTATCGGGAACGGTCATCGTGAGATAGTTGGCTCGAGTCGTATTCAGGAATGCCCTCGCAGGCCCGTCGATATTGAGCCACAGGAGATCCTGCTTGCCGTCTCCATCGAGATCCAGGATTACCGGTGCTTGGCCAAAGTATGGATTTTCCAATCCGAGGGCTGGGGTATGGCGAAAGACCGGCATGCCAGGCTCGGTCGATTGCAGCGCGGTGTGTCCAGAAAGTTTGAGAAACTTGTGGACTGGCCACTTGATATAGTTTTGCGCTACCAGCAGATCCAGTTGGCCATCAAGGTTGAGATCCTCGAATACAGCGCCCCAGGCGAATCCTTCGCCCGACAGGCCGTAGGCCTCAGTGACATCGGTGAAGTGGAAGGCGCCATCATTTCGTAGCAGCATCCAATCGTGAGTGTGGCGTTGGTCCTTCCGGAGATCCCCCGTGGTCAAAAACAGTGGAATCGATGTTCCTACATTCGTGAAAAGGAGATCCTGGTCGCCATCCTTATCGATATCGCCGATTGCCAAGCCCATCCAAAATCCAAAGACTGAGCTGGCCGTGATCGGCTGAAACGTGCGATCCTTCATATTACGGAAGATCTCGACCGCGCCGGTGTTCTGGGACACCACGAGATCTTGCCAGCCGTCGGCATCCAGATCAACAAACACGGAGAGAAAGGTATTCTGCTTGCTCGCCGTGCCGGAAGAGTCGGTGATATCGGTGAAGATGAGGTCTCCGTTGTTCAGCAATAGGCGATTCGCCTTGGCATGGGTAGGATCGTTGAAGGTCGCACTGCGAAATGTCTTCGCATTCACAAACACGCTCACATACAGATCGCCGTCGCCGTCGTGATCAATATCCGCGAGGGCGATGCTGAACGGCACCGAGTCAACCGGCAGATCCACGGGAATCCGCCGTTCCTGAAACGTTCCTTTGTCATTGAGATAGAGGTAGACGCCATCCTCTCGCGCGACGAGCAAATCAGTATCCCCATCGGCATCAAGATCGATTGCCGTGCTACCGTAGGTGGTGCTGTCTTTGGAGAGCCCCGTGCCTGGTTCGATATTCACCAGGCGACCATCGCGGTAGCTCAGCAAGGCATCGCGTTGTCCTTCACCGCCACCGACAAAGACCTCGAACGTCCCATCTCCATCGATGTCGATTACCGAACCCCCAGTAAACGGATGGCTGCCCTTGGCCCAAGTATGGGTAAAGTCCACCGGTACCGGGGTAAATGGGGTCGGTGGCGGGAGGGTTGTAGACCGGGATGCACAACCACTGAAGAGAAACAGGCTCACCATTAAGCTGAGCGTCGTCATGATGGAATCCATGTGAGAGCGTCGGTGTTGTCGCATGTCATTCACTCCTTGCCGTGGCCGGTGCATCCGGTCTCGGATCGGTTGAACCGTTATTGGAAGGTGATCCAACGCCAAAACTCGACGTACCAGGGTGTTCCGCCATCCTCCACAATGGTTTCCACGACGAACGGCATGCGATGGCCTTCTGAGTCACCGACATCCACCCGTAGGATATTCCCTTTACTATCGGCCAGGATGAAGTTGTCCTTGGTAACCGTCGGGGCGACCATCGCGTAGACATCCCCGTTCGGTGCGACGAGCGCTTTCGGCGCCAGATGTTCCGTCTTTTGTAATCTCAGCGAGGCATTCGCCTTCTTCTGCAAGTCTTCCGAAGAAATTACGGTACCGCCCAACTCCGCATGCAACGGGTCGGGATTTCCCGTGGTGGCCAGCGTGACCAAGGCGTCCGAGGCCTTTCCGGAGAGCGTGGCTGGAAGCTCTACTGCATAGACTGGTCCGGTAAAGGTCAGCAGCAGTGCTGTCGCCAGAGAAGCCTTCACATCCTGACAATTCTTCCGTGAATGATTGCCGATACCTGTCTGCCTCATGATGGATCTCCTTCGGTTGGCGGTTAGTTCAGCGATATGGGAGGTAGTCCGTTCGCGCGGGAAATTCTTACAGGATCTCCATGGTAGAGTAGGGTTGATGCTATGGGACAGGAGGGAGAGTGCTGCTACGGTATCGACGACTCTAATAGGATGGTCAAAAAGTCCACCAGCGGCGTTCTCGCGTCGCTCAGAGACTCAACGCACCGAAGTGTACGCCTTGCCTCTTCACTTGCTGCGGCCTTCCTGGATGGCCATTTTGAGCATCCTGGGGTATCAATACCTTCGGAACCATTTGACGAGATTCTTGAAATATTTCATGCCTAAACCGAGTTTTTCAGCAACCTGCCTCAGAAGGAGCGGTCAGTGTGATATGGGCATCTACATACGCATGTGAGAGATCTGGAGGAAAGGCCGGTCGTGGACTGGCGTTGAGCACCGCTTGTTTCCCTGCCGCGTCATAGGACGCATTGCCGGATGGCTGCTCGATCGTCAACAGGTTGCCGGATCCATTCTTGTGAAGCCGAAACCGGACGACCGTCGCATTCGGGCTCGGTCGCCCGACCTTCCTCGAAAAGACTGGCGCCTAATTTCATAAGATGTGAAAACCTCAGGGCCAATACGGGCCTACCATCCGTACCTGTGCAACGGGGGAATGCAACCTGATCAGATCGTCTCGCACACTCGCGTCTTTCCCCGTCAAGACCTACGGGACGGCGACCGATATTATACAAACACACTATTACCTCTGAGAACTAATAGGAGGCAAGGAGAGTGGTCGAGATGATGAACGAGAAGCCGTCAACCGTATTGATTGTTGAGGATGATCCATCGCTGCGAGACTCGTTGCGACGTACGCTCCGGAAAAAAGGCTACACAATCATAGAAGCTGAGGAGGGTGGACAAGGCTTGAAATTGCTGAAGGCCCATGCAGTCGATGTCGTGCTCATCGATATTTTCATGCCAGGAAAAGAAGGAATAGAGACTATCCAACAGATTCGCCGATCGCACCCTCAGGTCAAAATCATCGCGATGTCCGGCGGGGGGGAACGAATGTATATCGATGTTCTGCGCGTGGCCAAGTCGTGCGGGTGTCACCTGACTCTCGATAAGCCCTTTTCGGAGGAAACTCTTATTAACGCCATACAGGCGCAGTTGGCATGAGATCGCTTGTCCAAGAACTGAGAGCGTATCAATCATGACGAAATCTATTCGGTATCGATGGATTCCGTTCAACATGGTGGCCGTGACAGCAGTTGCGGCTGGCATCGTGTTATTTGGGATCTCGAAGTTTGAGAGTTATCTGATCGACCGGACCGGACGGGAGCTGCAGTGGGCGGCCATGGAGATTGCCGAAAAAATTGATCTGCTGCTCGTTGAGCGCTATGGAGACATGAAGCTTATCCAAGGTATTTTACCGGAGGTGGGGTACGAAGCACGGGAGAAACACTGGAGCCAGCACTTTAAGAACATTCAGGAGGCATACCCCATTTATGCCTGGATCGGCTTTGTGGATAAGGCCGGTCGAGTCGTCGCCAGTACCGATCCAGCTGCTGTCGGCAAAGAAGCGGGGAGTGCGAGATGGGTGGGACCCGTAGACGGCAAACGGGATATTACGATCCAAGAAATCCAACACGATGAATTGGTGGACGGGCAGTGGACGCTAAGCTTTGCAACTCCGGTGACATTGCATGCGTGGCCTGGTCGTTCCGGCCCCTTTGAGGGAACCCTTGTTACGCGAATCAGGTTCTCAGAGCTCGACGAGGTGGTGACCCGCTCGCTTCGTGAGATGAAAACGAAAATGGAATCCCGGGAAGGCATGGAGTATCAAGTGGTCAATAAACAGGGGCAGGTCCTTATCAAGTCACGACATCTGCTAGAAGGGACCACCAATCTGATCAACCTTGGCATCAAGTCGGCGGAGCGAGCCACTGCCGGAGAAGCGGGATTCATCCTGGAGCAGCATGCGCACCGGTCGGTAGAGGTTCTCACAGGCTATGCGCCGATCCCCGAGCAAAAGGATTTCCCAAAGTTGGGGTGGGGCATACTCGTTCAAGTTGATCATCAAACCGTGCTTGGGCCGATCCGTTCTCTCATCCAGACCGTTACGTTCTGGGGGATGGCAATCTTCTTTCCCTTGTGGGCGTTGCTCCTCTGGACGATGCACAGACTGCGAGCGGAATGGCATCAAACAGAGGCTGCGCAGCAAGCGTCACAGGAATTGGTCAATCAAAAGCGCACCTTGTTGGCCACAGTGGAAGCCTTTTTCATCCAACTCAACAATGCGACCGTCGTGGCAGAATGGACGAACCAGGCTGAGCGAACCTTTGGCATCACCGCTGATGAGGCGATCGGGAAATCCTTCGGTGGGCTCGTCATCGCATGGGACTGGCATGTTGTGTCCGAGGCGATCGCGCAGGCGGCGCAGAACCGGGTGGTTGTGCGTCTGAACAAAGTCGTCTTGAGCAACGAGGGCGAACGACCACGCTATCTCAAGCTCACCTTGTCGCCGCTCAAGACGAACAGTGGCCTGGATATCGTTCTCATGGGGGAAGATATCACGGAGTATCTGGCGCTCGAGCATGACCTGAGTCAGGCGCAGAAGCTTGAATCGCTGGGGCAATTGGCGGCCGGCGTGGCCCATGAAATCAACACACCGACTCAATTCGTCGGTGACAACCTACGATTCTTGTCTGAGGCTTTCACCGATATAGGGGTTGTGCTTGACCATCATCACACGTTGTTGACCTCCGCCAAGGCGGGCTCGTGCCAGCAGGAGGCTATTGAGCGCTGTGAAGCGGAGGCGCGACGGGTGGATCTTGAGTATCTGCAGGAAGAAGTACCCAAGGCCATCGCGCAATCCTTCGAAGGTGTCGAACGCATCACAAAGATCGTGCGTGCGATGAAAGAATTCGCCCATCCAGGCGGAGAGGAGGCTGCGTATGAAGATCTCAACAAAGCCATCCAAACAACGGTGGAAGTCTCACGCAACGAATGGAAGTATGTGGCGGAACTGACCATGGATCTTGCGCCCGACCTACCGCCGGTCTTCTGCCAGTTAGGTCCCATCAATCAGGTGGTGCTCAACATCATTGTCAATGCTGCCCATGCCATAGGAGATGTCGTGAAGGGCACAACACAGAAGGGGCGGATCACAATTTCTACACGGACGGTCGGCGACGGGGTGGAGATCCGGGTACGCGATACCGGAGGCGGAATTCCCGAGACGATCCGGGGAAAGATCTTTGATCCGTTCTTTACGACGAAGCCGGTTGGCAAGGGAACTGGCCAGGGCTTAGCGATTGCCCGATCCGTAGTAGTGGACAAGCATGGCGGAAGAATCGACGTGGAGAGCGAAGTAGACCAGGGCACAATATTTATCATCCACCTGCCGGTGAAACCGAGGGAAGCGCCATCCCTTCGGGAGGCTGCTTGAGGAAGCCCACATGAGGCTTGAGCGTGAAACATCCGATCCAAGGCTCGTCTTGTGTCGTTTGCAGGATTCTGCCCTGGATTAAGGGAAGAGCAACGCGAACAATGTGACGATGATGAAACACATTCTTTTCGTCGACGATGAGCAGAGGATCCTGGATGGCCTGAAACGTACATTGCGCTCTATGCGGGACGAATGGAATATGCTCTTTGCGTGTGGAGGTGAAGAGGCGCTGAGGATTCTCGAGCAGTCCCCTATCGATATTATCATTTCGGATATGCGGATGCCTGGTATGGATGGGGCTCAGTTATTACGGGAAGTCCAGCAGCGATATCCCCACGTCGTTCGAGTCATCTTGTCCGGGCAATCCGATAAGGAGATGGTATTGCAATCGATTAGTGCCACGCATCTCTTTCTGTCTAAGCCCTGCGAAGCGAAGGTGCTTCAGGCGACGATTCAGCGGGCATGTGTCTTGCCGGGGGCACTGAAGAACGACAGTCTTCGAGCGGTGGTAGGACGGATGCAGACCATTCCGAGCATGCCGAGGCTCTACGCTGAGATCAAGAGTTTGGTGGAGTCGGACAATTGGTCGTTGAGGGCTGTGAGCGACATCGTTGCGCAGGATCCTGGGATGACAGCCAAGGTGTTGCAACTCGTCAATTCCGCATACTTCGGGTTGGCCACGAACGTGTCAACGGTGGAAGAGGCCGTGAACTTTCTTGGGGTGGATATTGTTCAGTCGCTTATGCTGACGGCCGATGTGTTCACGCAATTTCCCGGTGAGCAGGTGAGCGCGTTCCATATTGACGCCTTGTGGTCGAAAGGTATGATGACCGGCATGTTGGCACGCGCTATCGCTAAAGCAGAACGACGGCCGAGGATGGAGGTCGAGCAAGCCTTTATAGGCGGCTTGCTTCACGACATCGGCATTCTCATGCTCGTCGCCGGTTGCGGGGAGCCGTATCGCTCGATACTCGAAACGGCACTCGCTCAGAAAACGAAGCTCTGGGAGATAGAACAGAGCGAGTTTGGCGTGACTCACGCCGAAGTCGGCGCATACCTATTGGCACTCTGGGGAATTGGTCCCTCAATTGTAGAGGCCGTCTCGCTTCATCATTGCCCGGGAGAGTTCCCGATAAATGATTTTAGCCCAGTGACCGCGGTCCATGTGGCTGAGGTACTACATCAAGAAGTTACCGGGCCAGCAATCGAATGCCTATCTTCTTCGTTGGATCTACCCTATTTGGAGCGGCTCAAGCTGGCCGATCGAGTGCCATATTGGCGAAGTCTTGCTGAGAACACAAGACAGGAGTCAGCATGATGAACGAGCGAATTCTCTGCGTGGACGATGATGTTAATATTCTCGAGGGATACCGCCGGCAGCTACGCAAGGAGTTTTCACTGGAGATTGCTGTTGGATCGACGGAAGGCTTGCAGGTTTTGACAACACAAGGCCCGTTTTCAGTGGTGGTGTCGGATCTCCAAATGCCAGGAATGAATGGAATTCAGTTCTTGTCGAAGGTGCGGGAACTATCGCCCGATACAACGCGTCTGCTGTTGACCGGCAAAGCCGACCTTCAATCAGCGATCGATGCCATCAACCAGGGGCAAATTTTTCGCTTCCTCACGAAGCCCTGCTCCTCAGATCAATTGGCAGACGCCCTCACGGCCGGAGTATCTCAGTATCGGCTGGTCACGGCTGAACGGGAACTTTTAGAGCAGACGCTCAGCGGTAGCATCAAGGTCTTATGCGAAGTTTTATCGCTGGTTAACCCCGAGGCGTTCGGCCGCTCCGCCCGCATCACGAGACTGGCTGAAGCGATCGCCGGACATATGCACATAGCGGAATTATGGCCGATCAAGATTGCGGCCCTCTTATCTCAGATCGGCTGTGTCATCTTGCCGGAAGCGGTTTTGAAGAAGGTCTACCGAGGAGAACCGCTTACTTCTGACGAATCACAACTATACAATCAGCATCCCTATGTTGCCGCTGATTTGGTGGCGAAGATTCCCCGTATGAAACAAGTCGGAGACATCATCCGGCTTCAGGATAAACACTATGACAGTGGCGATGGATCGGACCACGATCGTTCTTCCTCTCCGGCCCCCGTGGAAGCGAGAATTCTAAAAGTGGCGCTGGATTTCGATGCACTTGAATCTGCCGGCAAGACTAGGCTGCAAGCGATTAACGACCTTAAGAACAGGACGGGCCGGTATGATCCGAACGTCTTGAACGCCCTGCATGAGGTAATTGCCGATAGTCCAAAATACGACGTTCACCGTATCAGAGCCTGCCAACTGCGGTTGGGCATGATTCTTGGCGAAGATGTTCGGACCAACAGCGATGTTGTCTTAGCGTCGAAGGGGCAGGAAGTGAACGAGTCCATCACGTTGCGGATTCAGAGTTCCGCGCTGATGACTGGTGTGAAGGAGCCATTTATTGTGCTGGTCTCGGCTAATGAAGGATCTGCGGAGACGGATCCGGAAGAGTCACCGAAAGCCGCGTAGATTCATGTGTCCGACCTGTTGGGTTGCACAGCGCGTCTAGATAGAACACCAGGAATCTGGTGTGCCGCATGCGTGAGCTGTCTCTTGAGCACCATGGCGTGCTCGGCTGTCCGCGGCTGTAGGAGGACATGCGGTATGTGGGGAACCGTTGTGGCTGCTATTGGGGCGGCCGCTTGATGCGTCGGGCCGGATTCCAGGCCATCCATCAGTGACCGCGCTGGAGGAGGAAGCTTCCGGTCTTCCGTCGGCGAGGGGCGCAGAACTATTCGGAAAGAACTTCACTATTACGGCCCCCAATCCCTCATGGGTGACCGACATCACGTACCATACACCTAGCCAACGAATCCCGCCTGTCTGAGGCTGAGGTGTCTTACCATGTCTGGAATACATGGCTCAATGACGAAAGAGTCTAGTTGGTTGGATACTATTTCTTGACCATCTTTTCTGGCCTGGAAAGCGAGATTGTTTTCTGGGCCATGATTCGGGCTTGGGGCGTCCAGCGCTCATCGGCTGGCTTGCTGTACGGATAGTCATTCCCTCTCTGAGGGAACGGCCAGCGTGATGTGGGCATCCACATAGGCATGCGAGAGATCGGGGGGGAACTCGGGTAATGGACTGGCACTGAGCACCGCTTGTTTACCTGCCGTGTCATAGGACTCATTGCCGGATGACTGCTCGATTGTCACCAGGCTGACAGAGCCATTTTTATGAAGACGAAACTTGACGACCGTCGCATAGGTGCGATTCGTAAAATCCAGCGCCGGGGCCTTCCAGACATTACGGATTCGCTGTTGCACGAGCGCCAGATAGGCTTGAGTAGTCGCTGTCCCATCGGACATAGTCTTCTGAGTAGTCTGTACTGGTGCTTGTGCGGCTCCGACGGGGGGGCCTTTGTGCGTGCAACTCACTAGGCCCAGGATACAGAACACAAGCACTGTCCATTTGACACCCCATTGCCCTTCAACCATCTGACAGTCGTAGGTCATAACTCCGTGATCCGTTGTTGAACGTACTTGCCGAGTCGTCCTTGCGTCTTGCCGTCTAGGAGCAGGATCGAGATAGAGGCGCAGATCCTCGGTCTTGCATCGTCCGTTATGAGGAGATGAATCCGCTTCACAACACGATGTGAGGTGGTGCACTATTTTGTCACTGCCTGAATGTAAAAAAGAAAGGTTTGGTGCCCCCGATACGAATTGAACGTACGACCCGCGGTTTAGGAAACCGCTGCTCTATCCAACTGAGCTACGGGGGCAAGGCCAAATATCAATGAGTTACACTTTTACAGACTCTCGGTCTTGGGGTCAAGTGTTCCCGGCGTGTTCTCTTGGAGATATTTTTGGACTTTCAGCGCTGCCTGAACCAAGTCGCGTTCCTCGATTGTATTGTAACGCTTCCACATTTTCTCAGACTTGTGACCCACGATCTTCATCGCGGTTGCTGTGTCCACTCCTGCTCGGCGCAAGTTAGTCGATGCACAATGCCGAAGATCATGGAACCGGAAGTCTGTAATTCCGGCGTCCTTCAAGGTCGTACGAAAAGATCGGCTGATACGTTGTATCGGTTTGCCTCTGAATGTAAAGACATGACGTGTTGAGAGTGAACGGACCTTCGCTAGACGTTGAAGGGTCATTCGTATATCTGGAGTCATAGGGACTTGGCGAGGTTTCTTCGTCTTCGTGTCCTGACTACGAAGAGTGATAAAGCCTCTCTTGAGATCAACCCGGTCCCAGGTCAGACCGACTATCTCCCCAAATCTCTGCCCCAGCTGATAGGCGAGTAAGAGGACAGGCTTGAGATGTCCCTTTGCGGCCTCGTAGAGTTTGCTCCGTTCCTCTTCAGTTAGTACTCGATCTCTGGCGTTCTGTGGGTCAGGAAGCGGAACTCTTGTAGCGGGGAGCCCCCGTCGGATAGCCACGTTCAGGCAATGTTTGAGTACGATGTGGTCATTGTTCACGGTCTGAATACTCGGCTTTGTTCCATCCTTCTTCTTGCGTTGTGCGCGAAAGGCTTCGACATCATGAGGCCTGATCTCCGTTAAGACCTTCCCACCGAAGAACGGGATCAGTTGCCGCTCCATGATTTCGAGTCGATCTTGGTAGCTGCGGAGGGTCTTGATTGATTCGAGGTTCAGATAGGCCGTTGCCCATTCCT
Organism: Nitrospira sp. UW-LDO-01; assembly: GCA_002254365.1. Lineage (GTDB taxonomy): Bacteria > Nitrospirota > Nitrospiria > Nitrospirales > Nitrospiraceae > Nitrospira_D. The sequence goes on along the minus strand of NIUT01000039.1, from coordinate 497 downwards.
TGAAGAGAATCGGCTTAGCCTGTTCGGTTTTCTCATGGCCCAAGAGCAAGCGCGTTTTGATCGCGGCTTCCATCTCGCGCGCGATGGTCTTATTCAGGCACCCCACTTCCCATCGATTTTTTTCTGGCACCGTGGACGACACTCGCGAGAGTCCACGATGTGCCGTCCGCACTTTCAATCACACGGAACTCTACATGGTAACTATCGCGCCGTTTAGTGAGTCCCATGGCCGTCTCTCCGTGGTGTGATCGTGTGCCGATCGATCCAGGCGTCCAGCTGAGCCTGCCTAAACTTCACCAGCCGCCCGATTTTGACGTGCCCTAGTTTTCTTGCGGAGACCCATCCGTGCAGGGTCAATTTTTGAGATACCTAACAGGCTGTTGACAAAGTCCACCAGCGGCGTTCTCGCCTCGCTCAGAGGCTCAACGTACGGCAGAGAGTACGATTCGCCTCTTCGCTCGCTGCGGCCTTGCTGGATGGCCTTTCTGAACAGCCTG
>NIUT01000038.1 GCA_002254365.1 Nitrospira sp. UW-LDO-01 | reverse complement strand
CCGAGACGGCGCAGGATGCCGAAGCCGATGAAGCCTCGATTCTGAAGGAAAAGCACCGGCAGATTCAGAGTGCCCTCGATCATCAGAAGGCGATCGAGGAGAACTTCCGTAGCTATACCGATTCCATAAACGAGGTCTCGGTCATGATGGCTATGGCCAATGCGGGGCAGGCGGATATGTTGCGTTCGGCTGAAAAAATCCTGTCGGCCATGACGGCTGTCGTCGGGCAGGGGGAGGTGGCCCTCAGCCTCGTCTGTGCGGAGAGCCGACCGGAGCCCGGGCAGGAGTTGGCGATGCAGGGCATCAACGTCAGTGCACTGGCCACGCTGACGGCGAAGACGCTTGGCCTGAGTCCTGAGGAAATAGCACATGCCGGGATGGGAGGGCTGTTCCACAATATCGGGATGAGTCGAGTGCCCTTGGCCGTTCGCGTGAAAAGCGAGGAGGATCTATCTCCGACCGAGATCAAACTGCTTCGCATGTATCCGCAGCTCGGCAAGGAAATCTTGGAGGCCATTGAAGGCGTCGCTCCGGAGGTCGTCGAGATTGTGTACCAACATCGAGAATATCTCGACGGCACCGGGTTTCCCAAGCGCCTCATCAACGGCGACATTGCCAAGACCGCGAGGCTGGTGGGGACGGTGGTCGAATATAACCTCCTCTCCAGCGATCAACGTTCCGCCCGCTACATGGGACCGGCGCAAGCCTTGTCCTATGTGTATACGAAGCTCAAGAATAAATTCGGCCCGGATGTGGTCGAGCCGTTTATTGCCACGGTGACGGTGTTTCCTCCCGGAGCGTTCGTGGAACTGAACGACGGAAGCTTTGGACTGGTGTTGAAGAGTAATGCGCAGGAACGGTTGCGGCCCGTCATCATGCTCTATGAGCGACAAGCATCACATGATCAGCCGGCCATCATCGATCTAGCGCGAGAACGTTCACTCTCAATTGAAAAAGCTCTCGATCCGAAAGGGCTTCCGGATCGGGTGAAAGATGCACTGCTCACGACGAAGCTCAAAGGATATGTGATCACAGGAAAATAGTCGCTGTGGCCACCTCTCTGAGTGCAATGGGGTACTGAATCCATTTCGATACTGAATCTATTTAGATACTGAATCAGTTTAGATTCACTGTGTCGATAAGGACAATGTGGCCCATGGCTCCGGTTTGGTCCTAACCGATGTGACGTTTCGCGGGGATTCCCCATCGTTGCTAGTACGATGGTTCGTTGTTACTCCAGCCTCCTCAGTCGGATGTGATTTTGTTCAACCCAGTTCATGAGAGTTCTTTCTATTCCAAAGCAAGGAACATGAATTGCTATCACCCCCGTGGGCACATCTCGTTGAGTAGGTCTCGCTCCTCGCAAATGAGGCGGATGGCGTAAGCTCGGACAGCCCTTGTTTGACGGTTGCTTTGTCGTGAGCCAGATCGGATCTCAATGGTAAAGGTGAAGCGCTCTTGTCGAATCGATCATCGCGCATGAGTCCGTCGGTGAAAACGCGGGACCAAGCGCGTGTGTTATTGGTGGATGCGTCACCGTTCGTCTTGCACGGGATACAGGAGATTCTGTCTAAGAGCCCTCATGTGCGTGTCGTTGCAACCGCACAGTCCACAGCCGACGCGTTGTCTGCCCTAGAGACCTCTCGTCCGACCGTCGTGGTCTCGGAGGTGCAAGTGGGACGCGCGAGTGGGATCGACCTGTGCCGTACCATCCGAGAATCTTATCCCAAGACCAGTGTCCTGTTCTTCACCAACCGAGATGATCAGCATCTCTTGCGGTCCGCCATTCTTGCAGGCGCGCAGGGATATCTGTTGAAGAAGGCCTCGGCTGAGGCGGTGGTCAGAGGAATTGAAATCGTCTCCGCGGGGATGGCCATCATGGATCCTCACTTGGTTCCTCACATCATCTCATGGGTCAGGGAGCAGGGTAGGGGGGGACCGTTCCAACGGTTGAACGAGTGTTCTCAAGACGATCATCGAGTGCTGGCGCTCATGAGCGAGGGAAAGACGAACAAAGAGATTGCACGAGAACTCAAGCTCTCTCCGGGGAAACTGAGTACTCGCCTTCGGGCCATATACAGGCGGTTGAATCTTTCACGACGAACAGAGGCCACGAAGTATTTTGTGGAGTGGAGAAAAAGGAATGAGACGTCATAATCGATACCCACGGTTGAATCGGTCAACCTGAATGCATGAGAAGGTACTTGACCAACGTCCTCATGGTATTTAGCAGGCTGCTGCCCAAAGCCTGCCAGCGGCGTTCTCGTGTCGCTCAGAGACTCACCGTACAGGATAGCGTACGCGTTGTCCCTTTCCTCGCTCCGGTCTTTCTTGACAGGCTGCAGGATTTCCTGACCCGGTCGATTCTCATACGCGCCGATCCGCTTGGACGGCGGCGCAGAGTTTGTCAACGCACTGCGAGTACGGATCGTCGTCTC
>NIUT01000037.1 GCA_002254365.1 Nitrospira sp. UW-LDO-01 | reverse complement strand
GACGATCGGCAATATCAGAAGTCGAGAGTGGCACGTGTTAAAAGTGTTTTACAGTGAAACAATTATTGACGCATAGCAATCAGGTTCTCATCCAATTCAGGTGATAGAAGTCCTTGTTTTTTGAGGTTCAGAGAGTCGAGTGAGCAGATGAAGAGATCTCCTCCATCCCATGAGTGTTAGTTATCTCCCACCGCTCAGCTAGTCATTAGGCTTATAGGACAAACGTGCTAGCGAGAAGTATGTGATCGCACATAAACCAGACATTTGTCCGATGGCCATGAGGCAGATGCCCCTGTATAGGTGTCAACTTGGTTGGGGGTGGATGGGACTCACAGGGCGAAGCTATGTCCGCGTTCAATTTGCGACAGGAATCAATGAAACAAGAAGAAGGGTTCATCCCAAGGGACGAGTCTCTCTGGTATGCGCTTCAAACTCGCGCTCGTCATGAAAAACAGGTTCGCGACCGGTTGGCGGCAGCTGGGATGGAGCCATTGCTACCGTTGAGTCGGCAATACCGTCAGTGGTCTGATCGGAAAATGTTGACGACCGTGCCGCTCTTCGGCGGGTACTGTTTTGCAAATTTTTCAGTAGCCAGGATTCGGAACGTCCTTCAGATTCCCGGTGTGGCCAGAATAGTTGGGCCCACAAAACCAGAGCCTATCCCCGATGAGGAAATTGCCGCGTTCCAGCGGCTCTCCTGTGTCGATCGGGTGGTGGAACCCTGTGATTACCTGATGGAAGGTGCATGGGTAGAAGTTGTGCGAGGGCCGCTCACCGGACTTCGTGGCCAATTTGTCAGACCAAATAAGCCTCATGGGTTGGTGATTCGCGCCACACTCATTCAGCAAGCTGCGCTGATTCACATAGAAGCTGATGAGGTTGTGCCGATGCGGTGAGTTTCTTCCCCCCGTAGTGAACTGTTAACTAGCAGCAGAGCAGACCCTGGTGGTGGCCGAGATGGCCAAGTGCGCATTGACTCGAGAGCAGCAGAAGAAGACAGCACTACTCAAGCTTGATGCCGGGTGCAAGGCCAGAGATGTCTCTCGTGAGCATGGGGTATCCGTGCGGACGCTGTATCGGTGGCGTGCGAATGTGATGCGGAACCGGCAACGCGTCGATGGTAATGAGCGGTTGCGGACCCTGGAAATCGAACATCGACGATTACGACAGCGATTTGCCGAACTGACGCTCGATTACGCCACGCTCAGGGCGGCATTGATGAAAGATGTCAAAGGAGACTGTTAGCGTATGAAAACTGCGGATGGGATGTCTCGCATGCAAGGAAACGCCGTGGGAGTTATGAAGGTTGTCGGACATTTGGTGGTCCTTGTGACGGTCTTGGGGCTTAGTGCTTGTGCCGCATCACTGCCATCGCCTGATGTTGTTGCTGAAGCCAATAGTGCGACCATGAAACAATTTCTCCTGGGGCCTGAGGATATCCTTGAAATTGCGGTGTGGAAAAGTGAGGAGCTGACCCAAAAAGAAGTGGTTGTGAGGCCAGATGGAAAGATTGGCATTCCCCTGATTGGAGATGTGGATGCCAGCGGTCGGACGGCCGATGAGCTTGCGAGTCATATTGCTGGGCTGCTCAAAAAGTTCAAAGAAAATCCGTCAGTCTCGGTAAAGGTTCGGGAGGTCAATAGCTACTATGTATATGTCCTGGGAGATGTGGCAAAGCCGGGTAAGTATCAACTGAAATCTCAGGCAACTGTGTTGCAGGCTCTCGCAATGGCAGGGGGGTTCACACTCTATGCAGCAAAGAACAAGATGCAAGTCCGGCGCACGGTCGTTGGTCAGGATAATGTCTCCAAAGATTTCACGATTCCTGCCCGGTATGATGACTTGATGTCGGGAAATGCAGCCATCAAAGACTTTGTTCTAAAGACGGGAGACCTTGTGGTGGTACCGACCAGAGCGTGGTAACGAGGCATGGGATGGACACGAGACGCGCTCAAAAGTTGCCTCACTTTGGCTGCTGTCTGTGGAGTGGTGCTGGAGGGTTTCTCTCTGGGATACGCACAACACTCTCCCGTACCGGCTGCAGAGACGCGCGCGATCGCGGAGCCTGAGGGAAGAACGACGGGTGATTCAGCGACGACAATTGTTCCATCGCTTCGATTGGCCGAGCGGTACGATAGCAATGTCTTTTTCGTGAAAGGAACAAATCTTGAGGACTACGTGACAACGGTGTCTCCTCAGCTACAGGTGATGCACAAGAATCAGTGGGTTGATGTGATGGTTAGGGGAGGAGCGACGGGTGAGGTTTATGCGAGGAATCCTGGATTGAATTATGTAGGAGCGAATGGGATGGTGGCGCTCAATTTGGATAGGGTAGCGAGCGCGCTACTGCCTGGGTTGGGATTGAACATTACCAATAGTGCGTCTTATACGCCACAGCCACCGGCATTTGCCGCCCCAATGACCGGGAGCCAAATTTCAGAGGCATTTGTACAAGGGATCCAAGCCAGACGGGCAAACTCTTTTTCGAATATGGCTAACGTGGAGG
>NIUT01000036.1 GCA_002254365.1 Nitrospira sp. UW-LDO-01 | reverse complement strand
ATGCAGCAGGAAGCAACTGTCCTCTTTCTTGAGCCGAGCGAGGAACGAAGCGGCACTCTTCGCATCCACATCAGGGATCCGCGCCTTGGCTTCCGACAGAGCCGGGTCGTCGGTCTGTTCGACATTGCGGACGATGCCCCGGTAGTACCGTTGCACACCGGCATTGCTACTCAGCATGATTCCCTGGGTCGTGGTGACCCCTCCTAACAGGCATTTGCATTCCACATAGCGAACCAGCGGGGCGAGCAGTGCGGCCTTGCCTTGGGCATCTCGGTAGGTGCCCACCACGGTCATCGGGCCGCTGATGAGCTTCCGGTAATCGGGATGATCAGGCCACTGGCCTCGGTGTTGGAATAACTTCGGCACCGGGCTCCAGAGCGGGAGCGCGTTATAGCTGAGATGGTTGTGTAGTTCGATAAGGCCAGGAAAGAGGGTCCCACCGGTCTCCACTACCGGCACCGTGTCGAATCCCGGTGGCGGCGGTTGCCTGCGGTCTTGCACCGCCACGATAGTGCCCTGCTCGATAAACAGGACGGCATCGGGCTTCACTGTCCAGGCGTCATCTATCGTGACCACGCGTCCGGCCAGGGCGAGCTTCGGCCCCGCTAGCGGGTCGATGGGACCAGTTTTCTTCGCGGCTCTCGTGGCTTTCGATGTAGCACCTCGTGCGGTAGGCACAGGGCTTGGGAGCGGATACCAGCGGCGAGCACCATCAGTCATCTGATCACCCCTTTAGGAACGGTGAGCGTAATATTGCGACGCTTCGCGAGGTCGTCGGCACCGGCCCGTTTGGCCCAGCCGTCTTGCTCATGCATCCAAGCAGGGAGCCCGGCCGGATAATCGAACTCCGGAATCCCCACTCGATCACCGTCCACCCAATTCTCCTCGTACAACACGAGCGTCGTGGGCACATCGGGATGCTGCACGCTTGGAGAGAGAACCTGTAAGGCAGCGTTCCAGTTTTGGAGCATCTTTTTGGTGGCGGCCTGGAGTTTGGCCTTGTCCCCTTTCGATGAACTTTCCGGTTGCGTCGGATGGGTCACCGCCGCATAGGCGACGGATAGGGACTGTCCTTTCGGTGTCGAACGCCAGAACTGCCAGGCTTCATCTGCCGCTTGCCCCAGCGCGAGCACGGCTTCGATCTGCTGTCCCACCAACAGGGCTTCCAACCACCGATTGCGGTACTCGATGAGCGCGGGACTCTTCCTTGTCTTGGCCTTGACGCTACCATACACGCTGTAGAGATAGGCGTTGACGAACACATAACTTCGGGTGATCCCGAGTTTCGCCAAGAATCCCTGGACCCGCCGCCCCGCTTCTCCGACCAAAATGCGGCGCACGATGGTCTCATGCTGCGCCGGGTCTTGGCCGATTACCAGGACGCGCGCGGACCCGTCGAGGCGGCCACGGTGAAAGATCGGTCCCCACTCCAAACGAAACTGTCCCGACGGATACACGGTCTCGTCCGGATAGGTCTCGCACAGGCTCTTGAACGGCTCTGCTCCGTACCCTGGATCAAATGGGCGTGTCATGGTTCTGCACCTCCTCAATATACTTCGTAAACCAATGCATGTCTCGTACCGAGGACGTTGCAAGAATCTTATTCCCTCACACCTTCGTATCTCCACGGATTTCGTATAAAATCAGTGGCTCATCAGTCCGCCAGCTTGCGATGGCACCAGAGAGATGGATACAGACTGTATCCGAACGTAGACACCAGTCGGTTGCACAACCTGCCGTTGATGTCTTGCGCCAAGAGCCTTCATGAAGCTGAGGGAAGCCCTCGAAGGGCCAGAGGCTTCCCTATGAATCGTCTCAGCGTTTCAGCGAGTGATCACTTATCCACTCCTTTGCCTCAAAATCAGAATTCATATGCGCTTCCAGGTCTTTAGGACCGAACGAGGTGCGGTTGCACTAGGCACAGAATTGATCATTGAACGGTCGGGGAAAGGGCATTGCGAAGAAGGATCCCTTCTACTAGTATTCTGCCAGATCCTGTTTAGTCCCACAGTCCCAGAAATAAGACTGCCAGACAGAATTAGGTCTCTTCCCCTGTTCACACACTTGTTCCTTTTACAGGGTGATGTGCGGAGGAATCAGTTACGTTGCAACCGGCCATCCCTGTTGATGGTAAAGGCAGGGAACGGCGGTTAATCGATGCCTTCTATTCCGTGGATAATGCAGAGCTCGATGGGTACTGGAGAATGCCCGAACCGAACCGCTGCCCCCTACCTCTTCCGTTTCTACACCCCTCATAGGTGGCATGGCGCATCCGGGCGGTTCTATTAGGCTTGTTCATAGAGGATGTACTGAATCCGATGGCAGGAGGAGGAGAACTCATGAACCCCTACGCGCTTCGAAAAGAATCACGAACTCCCGTGCAGTGTCAGTTCTATTGCGTCACCGAGGACAGCATAATTGAGGGAGTGGTGCGGGATCTTTCAGAAACAGGGGTGCGTGTGACCGTGAAACACCCCATGCCCGTTGGAGTAGAGAAACCCATTTTTATCACCTTGCAG
>NIUT01000035.1 GCA_002254365.1 Nitrospira sp. UW-LDO-01 | reverse complement strand
GGCGAACAGTGGTACCGGCTGTGGTACCTCGCCAGGCGGCATGGACAGCATCGCGGGAAAGTCGATCAACGGCGACAGTGTCGTCTGGCTCGCGATGCGAAGCCGAAAGGCCATCAAGACATCACGCAACCGCTGAGCTTTCTCTTCATCAGAGATCGACTCACTGGGTGCAATTCCAATCTCCCAGAGCGGCTTGGTCACCGTGACGGGAAACGTCAGCCCAAGTTTTTGCGCATCCGTCGACACATCAATCAAAAACCCGGCTTGAATGGCCTGTTGGCGATTGGCAGTTAACTGCTTGGCTGACACATCGGCGAGTGGTTCCAGTTGGTTCTCGGATGTTACCGGCTGTTCAGGCCTCGGCTCTTCTACCGTCGGAACCGTCACTGGAGACTCCGCTTGAACGTGATTGCTTGGGCTGTTTTCATCCCGTCCGACAATAGGCTCATCCGGAACAGAAGGAAGCGCGTGGATGAGTCCTTCGTAGACTCGCTTGGCCGCTTCAGACCAAGTGGGATTCAATGGGCGGCCGGCAAAAGCCGCGTCTGCAGCCTTTCGCTCATCATGGGTCAGGATTCGTGGAGTGCGTGTTGTATCCATGGTTGGGAAGATAATCCTGGACACCAGCAAGTCAAGGGGCGACTCGAATTGGTGGTGGACTTTCGTGGGGAAAACGTAATAAATCAAAGCAGATAGATCATGGCGACGGAGCTGCAGGCACGTCCAAGTGTGTTCCAGGTCGAGCTCTGCTAGCAGGGCTATTGACGAGTTTTTGAGATTGCTCTCTCCAACCACAGTGACAACATAACGAGATAGACCAGATAGACCCAATAACCGGACAAACCATTTCGTTCTTTTGTGAAGGTGAAGGGCTCAAAACCCCCGTGCTATAGTCCCGCCATGGCGAGAATTGACTACTATCGTATCTTGGGCGTCTCCCGAGAAGCTTCTGACGAGGACATCAAGAAGGCCTATCGGAAGCTGGTGTTTGAGCACCATCCCGACAGGAACCCTGAGAAGGCCGATGCTGAAGAGCGCATCAGAGAAATCAACGTTGCTTACGAGGTCGTCGGTGATGCGGAGAAACGTCGAACCTATGATCGATTATCCTGGGGGAATGAGCCACGCGCCGAAACCGTTGATCCGGGCATTATTCTTCAGGACCTAGAACTTAAACTATTTGATGAAGGTCGAAAGGAGTTCTTCTCGATCTTCATGAAAGATCTCCCACGAGTGAAGGCGGAGCTTGCGATTGTCCGAGAACGTACGGTGGCTGAGCAGGGCTACGATTCATTTCTGGAGTCGATCGTGCAATCGCGGGCATCTGAAATCATGAACGAGGTTGTGACGAAAGAGATGCATCAGCGGAGCCAACGGCTCATCGACGTGGCCGCCGACATGCTGGTGTCTCAAGGAGTTGCCAAGCGCAGCGATGACCGAGGGATTCGCTCACTTCGCTCTCGACTGGAGGAGAGTTTTCGCAAGGGTCGGACCCATGGATATGCGTCGGCACTGGAACTGTTCTATGAAAGACGGTAAGGGGTGAGGTGTGAGGCGTAAGGTGACAAGGACATCGGACGGCTTCTCCGGCTCTCTGATTACCCCTGCCGACCCTTTACCCCGTACGTTTTATTGTTGTTCAACGAGCGGTCCCGCCACAAACTTGCCGGCTTTCATCACGCCCACAATCGTATCCCGGTCTCGTAGTACCTCGATCCTCCGAAGCGGGTTACGATTTAAAATCACCAAGTCCGCTTCCATTCCCTTCGCGAGGATTCCGACCGACTGGTGAATGCCGATGAGCTTGGCTGCCGTTGCCGTTGAGGCGATGATGGCGTCCATCGGGGACATGCCCAGTGCGACCATCCGCTCCAGCTCTTGCGCATTCTCTCCATGGTAATTGAACGGTGTTCCCGCATCAGTGCCCATTGCAATGAAAATGTCGTTGTCATAGGCCTGTTTGAAGGACGCTTTGTGACGTTGTGTCATTGCTTTGGCTTTTGCCAACGCGCTTTCCGGAATACCGCAGCTGGGTCGGCAAGCCGCCGTCGTGGCTAAGGCGGAAAGGGTCGGGACCATGTAGACACCATAACGCTTCATGAGTGCGCCGGACTCCTCATCCAATAATGTGGCATGCTCAATCGAGCGTGCACCGGCCTGGATCGCATGCTTCATTCCTGATGCTCCGTGGGCATGGGCGGCCACGGGTTTCCCGGCCTGACGCGCGGCATCCACCGCGGCTGAGATTTCTTCCGTAGTCATTTGCACATCGTCGGGTGAGGTGCCGGGGGTGAGCACGCCTCCTGAAGCGATAACCTTAATGACCCCTGCACCGGCGGCGACCTGTTCAGCCACAACCTTTCTCACTTGGTCAACTCCCTCGACCTCCTGACCAATGAACCGGGCATGGCCACCGATCATACAGATGGCGAGCCCTGCCCCGACGATACGCGGCCCAGGCATCAGACCCGATTCAATAGCCTGTTTCAGGGAGAAGATAGAATGGTCACGGGATCCTACGTCACGCACGGTCGTAAATCCTGACTCAATCGTTGCCTGTGCATGTTTGGCCGATTTGAGAAGGGTGTAGGAGGGTTGTTCAGACTCCAGAG
>NIUT01000034.1 GCA_002254365.1 Nitrospira sp. UW-LDO-01 | reverse complement strand
AAACAGTGCGGCAGACTGTCCGGCCTGTTCGGCCTTCTTCAACGCGGCTGATTCGGCTAGTGCGGCTTTTTTCTCCTCGTCACCGAGACAGGGATCATCTGCGTGGACGGGCGGAGTCATGAGAATCATAAGCATCAGGGAGTAGCCGGCTGCTTTTGTTAGACGCATCAGTGACAACCTCCCTTACTTCCCAAACAACCCCTTCATCATTTTATTGACGTCAGGGACTTGCTCGCCGAGACTCTCTTTGGCTGCGTTCTCACGAGATTGTCTCTGCTGTCGTGCGTTCTTCTTCATGTCCTCGATATTGGGCATGCCACCCATCATGGCACCCATGTCGTTCTTGGTGTAGCCGGCTGGAATTTCGAAGAGCGCGGGGTCCTGCTTTTCAATCTTCAGATTGCTCAGTTCACTGGTCATGCGCATCTTCTTGTCACCCTCTTTGGACAGCATGTCCATTTTGACGGTGATCCCCTCCTTGGTGGCCCAGAAGAAGCCGCCGAACTTTCCAGAGCCGTCCTTCTTCACTGCCACGATCTTCGATTTGGTGGTCTTCAGACCGTTGATGGTCTCCGGACCGACCTCGACCTGCTCCGTGATGTCGAACGCATCCATTCCTGATGCATTGGAGGAGTCCATCGGCATTTCCATGTACATATTGCCCATCAACTGCCATACAACCTTCTTATCCTTCCGGATGATTGAGACCATGCCGTCCGAACCGCCCATCTCCATGCGTTCCTTCTCGACCGTGTGGTAGAGGCGTGACTTCATCGTCATACCGCCTTCGGTCTCCATCGTGCTGTCAGCTGAGTAATCGACTTTCACTTCCGGAGGCGGCGCGGCAATCACAACAAGGGGAACCAATAGCGCGCACGTCAACAGACCGGCATCACGGAGTAGTCTCATGTGCATGTCCTCCTAGGGCAAAGCCCATTTGAATGATTAGAGCCTATCGAGATCCGTACGAATGCGTCAATACGTATAAATTCGCGAGATGATGGTCAAGATGTGATCAACGCAATCGGAAAGGTTGCGGTATAGCCGTCGTTCGTTTCCGAAGGCTCCAGTATTAAGCGATCACCCCCGTCTCGAAAGATAAAATCATCATGATTGCGTACGCGACGATGTCCGTTCGACGAGTAGGGGAGCTTGGTGTGCACACGATCCGTCAGGTCATCCGGAAAGTACATCTGTGACGTGAACTCGTAGCTTCTTCGCGCAACCGGCGCGGTGCGGATCTTAAAGTGAATATGCACGGTTCGTATGGGATACCAGCCTGGATAGATCGTGTAGAATCGTGCGGTCCCCTGTGCATCAGTCAGCTGATACCCGCGCAAGAACTTTTGTCCGCTTGTGTCAAATCCTGGGTCCTGAACATCGGAATAGATACCCTGTGCATTGCAGTGCCAGATATCGACTTGGGCGTCCGGCAAGGGCTGACAGTCTCCACCATGAACGCGAGACACCTGAAAGACTAGGATTAACGGCGTACCAACTGCGACCTTCCCATTGGTCGGATCGGAGCGAATATCCATACGATGCAAACGTTCATCGACGAAATAGGGGCCTTCGGTTTGTTCAGGACGGACGATACAGATGGACCCAGCCGTACCAGGAGCGGTATGGACCGCACGTGGCGGTCCGACCATCATCAAGAGGACGCCGGTTGTTCCCGCCCATGCCAAGATTTGGCGACGAGAGACCAGGTATTGGGAATACAGCTCTTTGTCGCTCACAGACTCAATCTGCTCCAATTCCCCATATATTGGGTATCGGCAAAGAACATGACTACCGACCCCTCATACGTGGATGAACTCGTGCTGGTGGGGGAGGTGCCGGAGCTGGTGAAAACCCACCGCCGCCACCGAAATACGGACGACCATAGAATCCACCCCCTCCCCAGTAGCCACCATAGGGCCCCCAAAATCCACCGTAAGGGTAGAATCCGGTATACCCATAGGGCGGGTAGTAGGCACCATAGTAAGGACTCCGATCCCTCCGTCTCTTGGCAGCAATACTGTTCCAGTCGATGATGTGTTTCACCTCAAGGATGGGGTAGGTGTACTCGCTTTCATCAAGTGCTCTTGTCGTCTCACCCTTCACAGTTCCAATAACAGTAATCGCTGTGCCTTGTGGGAGGCTGGCCGGATCAAGAAAGGCTGCTCGAACCGCAAGGAACCGTCCCTCAGACCGAAGACGATCATCTGAAAGGGGACCATCTTTCTCTGTCGGGAGTTGCAAAACCTCCACTTCCGTTTCAGCCTCTGTCCGTTTCGCGCGAATGACGGTTCCACCAACCATCACCGTTCGCCCGACATATTCGCTGGGAGCCCGCTTTAAGTCCGCAAACGTCACCGTGGCATCAATCTCCTGTTCTAGGCCAAGAGGAACACCCAAGAGCTCCGTGTCACGTTGAACTTGATGAATCGATTCCGCACAGGCCGATAACATGACGGCCCCACCTATTAGGGAAGCGAGCATCGTCATTCGTGACATGGTTGTTCTCCTCTAGAAGTGATACGACAGGCCACCAAGAACATACTGTGCGCGGTAATTACCGCTGAAACCGCCAAGGTCACCGAATGCCTGATCAAATTTGAGGGTCGCCCCTCCGTGCTTGTATTCCCCAAAGACAGCAATGCGTGGTGTCACATAGGCGCGAAGACCAACCAACACATTCCAGGCCACAGCCAGATCACTATCGCTTCGCACAGTGGATGTTTCTCCAATGTGTGCCATTGCGGCCCCGATACCGGCGCCCACGTAGGGTTGGAACGTACGACCTGGATACCGAGCAATAAAATTCACACCGACCGTCGTCACTCTCATGTGGATACCGGGATCAGCTGGGACGGATGAAGTGGCTGGCAGTTCTTTTATATGAGGGGTGGTGTGTAAGACTTCGCCTTCAATACCATACCAACTGTGGCCCGGGAAATAGCCTATCTTGGCACCATAGGCAATCGAGTTTTGGAGGTCAAAGTCAGCAAGTGGACCAGAAACTCCGACCTGGCTGCCTGTGCCTGCAATGCTATTGATACGATCTGCAAAGATTACCCCCGCAGTTCCGGCGACATACATCTCCGCCGATGCAGGAATAGTCAACAGCATGATGTTTGCGAACCCAATCGCAAAGAGGGTGATGAGACTCGTTTGATTCTTTTCCATCCTCAACCTCCGGTGAATCATCATACCAGAAGTCTTGTCCGTGCAAGATCCCCGATGGACGCAAGACCTTGGTCACCTCATCGTGGTCTTCTAACTATTCGGTCTCCATCGCAATAAAACTTAATGAATTCAGTCTTCTACAAGATCTCAGGTGACCGTCGAATCCCACGCTCTCACCAACATATTCCCACTTGGACTCTGCACGTCACCTATGGTACATCACGTACGGGGCATAACCATAGACATAGAGTTCTCACACACATCACGATTGACTCATGGAGGTACGGATTATGGGATTGATGGATCAAATGGGACAAGTTGTCGGCGGTCTTCTTGGCGGACAGAGTGGGCAAAACCCACTGCTTCAAGCCGTTACTAGTTTACTTGGAAACAACAGCAGTCTCGGTGGACTTGCCGGACTGGTTCAAGCTTTTCAGAAGAACGGATTGGGTGAGATCGTGAATTCGTGGGTGAGTACGGGGCAGAATATGCCGGCGTCGCCGCAACAGATCGAGCAAGGATTAGGGAGCGATCTGCTTAATCAACTAGCCGGTAAAGCCGGGTTATCTCCCCAAGACGTAAGCTCACAATTGTCTGACCTCCTCCCAAACCTGGTCGACAAATTAACTCCTAATGGCAAGATCGAGGCCGGTCCGTTGGAGCAACTCCTCAAGTTGGTCCAGGGGAAATAACGGGCAGATCCTAGTTTGTCCCGATGGTCGGAACACAGCCTGATTATCGGGACACACAACCTCGTCTTCTTTATATAGACTTTGGAATCCTCTCCACTAAAACCTGAACCACGATCACCCAAACCCGCTGTCATATGGACGGCAATCGTGTTGGTCTGCTTGTCGGTGATCTGGGCCCTTCGAGACCCATCTCCACAAATTATGTCGAGTAATGGCGTGGAAATACCAGTTACACCGGACAAGGTCCCGTTGGTGACAGGGGAAGAACCTTTCATTGATCTGTTTACACTTGCAGGCTGCGCGGTCTGCCATGTGATCCCCGGCATTCCTGGAGCCAACGGCCAGGTCGGCCCTCCCTTGATACTCGGTACCACCGGTACACAAAGGCTCAAGGACCCAACCTATCACGGCGAAGCCAGGACGGTGCACGAGTATATCGTGGAATCAGTATTGGACCCTCAGCAATTTGTGGTGCAGGGCTATCCAGAACACACCATGCCGACCTGGTATGGATCCAAACTTAGCGCATTAGCCCTGGAAAAGATCGCGCTGTATCTTGAACGGCAAACGGCCGAAAAATAGCAGAAGGTAGGATACTGGGGTGGCATCCTGGACTATCCGTCAGCATGCGTGAAAGGTGGCAGGATTCTTATCGTTTTCGGAAGGGCGTGACGTTTCCGGAGGGACCTCCCTGAATTTTGAATGCATCTGCGCCTGGGCCTGTTCCTGGCTGCTTATCCAGCAACGCGTTCACGGCATCATCGCCCTTGAGTCCTTCAAGCTTGATCTTCAAGCGAAGATTATTCGCACTATCGGCATTGATAAGGGCCTGCTCCAACGAAATCTTGTTCGCCTTATACAGCTGAAACAAGACATAGTCGAAGGTCTGACACCCTTCATCTGTTCCTTGTTCCATGGCTTCTTTCAAGGTATCGATCTCGGCCTTCTTGATCAAGTCCTTGACGCGTGGTGTGTCCATCATAATTTCTAATGCCGGCACACGCTTCCCATCCAACGACGGGATCAGCCGTTGTGAAATGACTGCCCGCAAGTTCAAGGAGAGCTGCAGATAGATCTGGGCATGACGTTCGACCGAGAAAAAGTTCATAATCCGTTCGATCGCCTGATTCGCGTTATTGGAGTGCAGTGTGGCGATGCACAGGTGACCGGTCTCGGCAAAGGTGATCGCGGCTTCCATCGTCTCGGTATCCCGCACCTCGCCGATCAGGATCACATCCGGAGCTTGACGGAGGGTATTTTTCAGCGCGTTCTGAAACGATAAGGTATCAAACCCGACTTCACGCTGGGTGATAAGGGATTTCTTATGCTGATGGACGAACTCGATGGGATCCTCAACCGTGATGATATGGCCAGGGTAAATGGTATTGCGGTGGTCGATCATCGCGGCCAGCGTCGTTGATTTTCCGGAGCCGGTCGCACCAACGACCAGCACCAAGCCGCGTTTGGTCATCGCGACATCTTTGATGATCGGAGGAAGTTGGAGCTGGTCGACCGTCTGGATTTCCGCCTTGATGTGTCGAAATACCAGCCCGACATTGCCCCTCTGCCTGAAGATGTTGACGCGGAACCGGCCAAGTTCCTTGTAATACAACGCCAGATTCATCTCCATTTTTTCTTCGAATTCGCTCCGCTGTTGCCCGCGCATAAGCGCCAACGCCAGCGCTTCAAGCTGCTCATTTGTAAACGGCGGCGCCTCCGTCTGCTCGGTTGCTCCATGAACCCGATAAATCGGTGGAGCGTCGATGGTCAAATACAAGTCCGACGCTTCACGCTCCACCATGACTTTCAAGAGACTTCGAACATCCATGCTCATACTCCGCCGTCGCTGGAGCCTTACGCAGCTCCAGCCACCGACGCCCCAAACAGATTTGGATTCATACTACGCGACTGCGCCTCTGCCTTATGCACCACTCCACGTGTCGCGAGATCAACCAATGCCATGTCCATCGTTTGCATTCCGTCTTTTTGACTGGCTTGCATGATCCCTGGGATTTGATGCAACTTAGCCTCACGAATGAGGTTCCGTACAGCCGTCGTCGCAACCATGATTTCTAGCGCGGCGACCCGCCCTCCGGTTTTCTTCTTCAGGAGAGTCTGAGTGAGCACCGCTTCCAACGCTTCAGAAAGCTGTGTCCTAATCTGTGCCTGCTGCGCCGGCGGGAATGCATCAATAATACGGTCGATGGTCTTTGGTGCGCTTGACGTGTGGAGAGTGCCAAAGACTAAGTGTCCAGTTTCCGCGGCGGTCAACGCCAGTTGAATGGTATCCAAATCCCGCATTTCTCCCACGAGCACGATGTCTGGATCTTCACGCAGCGCCGATTTCAAAGCATTGGCGAAGGAGAGCGTGTGCACACCCAGTTCGCGCTGATTGACCAAACACTTCTTAGATTTGTGAACAAACTCGATCGGATCTTCGATGGTAATGATATGGCCCTCAAACGTGTTGTTCAGATAGTCCACCATCGCGGCCAACGTCGTCGACTTACCCGATCCCGTCGGTCCGGTCACCAAAATCAAGCCTTTCTCCTTATCACACAGTTGCCTCAGAATCGGCGGCATACCAAGCTTCTCCAACGGAAGAATCGTCGTTGGAATATTTCGGAAGACCGCGCCGAGCCCACGCTGATGGACAAAGACGTTGACCCGGAACCGCGCGATGTCTCCAAGCTCAAAGGAAAAGTCACATTCACGTTTTTCTTCGAAGGACTTCCGTTGAGCGTCGTTCATCATGTCGTAGATCAACGCGTGTGTTTCATCAGGCGTCAGCGGTGGGTGGTCGAGTTTCTTGAGATCACCGTGAATGCGGATCATCGGGGGCTCGCCCGCACTGATGTGACAATCGGATGCGCCTTCCTTGACAGAAAACGTCAGCAGCTTCGAAATATCCATTCGGTGTGACCCCTGGTAAATGGGTTATAGCGAGGATGGGAACATCCTCTGCATGATGTCACATCACTACCTGAAATCAAGAAAATAGCCGGAAGGCGCCGATCAGCGTGGAGCGAGTTAGAGGAGGCCTACTTCACGGCCGGCACGCGTCATGGCCTGGAGGGCTTGCTCAAGCTGGCCCGTGGTGTGCGCAGCAGTCACGGTGAACCGGATCCGGCTTGTACCGTCGGGCACGGTGGGTGGCCGAATGGCAGAAGCGTACACCCCGTGGGCAAGAAGACGGTCAGCGAACGTGGAAGCTTTGGCTGCATCACCGATGAGAACCGGGAGAATGGGACTGACGGTTGGCGTTAGACGAAAACCTTGGTTCTGGAGCCCATCGAACAGGTATTGGCGATTCGCCCAAAGCTGAGCTCGTCGCTCCGGCTCCCGCTCAACTATGGTAATGGCAGCCGAGGCCGCTGCCGCCATGGCAGGGGGAAGAGCCGTGGTAAAAATGAAGGACCGGGCCAGGTTCAGTAAATACTGGACAAAGTCGTGTGATCCAACGACATACGCCCCATAACTGCCCAGCGCTTTGCTGAGTGTTCCCATGTGAAAGGGGATTCGCCCCTCCAGACCGAACTGTTCGATCGTGCCACGACCATTCTTCCCCATGATGCCGGTTCCGTGAGCATCATCCACATACAACATCGCCTCATATCGTTCAGCGAGGCCAACAAGATCGGTCAGCGGCGCTACATCACCATCCATACTGAATAGGCCTTCCGTGATGATGAGAGTGCGACGATTGCGAGCCCGCCGTCGCAGGAGTACTTCAAGATGCGCACAATCACCGTGCCGAAACACACGGAAATCAGCCTGACTCAATCGACAACCATCAATCAAACTCGCATGGCATAAGCGGTCGGCAATGATAAGGCCGCCTCGGCCGATAAGATTTGGTATCACGCCTACGTTGGCGAGATAGCCAGCTCCGAATACCAGCGCCGCATCTGTCCCTTTAAACTTCGCGAGTGCAGTCTCAAGGGAGGTATGAGGAGGAAGCGTACCACTAACCAGCCTTGATGCACCGGATCCTGTTCCATACCGTGCCGTCGCTTCGATGGCAGCCTGAATCACCTGGGGATGGGTAGCAAGACCAAGATAATCGTTGGACGAAAGCAAGATAACTGGCCGTCCGGCATAGTTCACGACCGGTCCAGTGGCGGAATCCAACGCGGACAACGAGCGCCTCAATGATTGATCGGCAAGCTGTTGGAGTGTGGCTCGAAATTGATCAGTCGACAAGTTGATCCCCTGACGTGTCGGTTGCCAGAGAGGCGTGTCCACCCCGCTACGTTCCGATTCCATTGACAAGGTGCGCTACCGTTCAGTATAAGACAACGGTTCTATGACAGAAAGCCTGTCTTGATTCGCAAAGGAGTAATGGGGCTCGATGACGTACCGAATAAAAGTTCCGCCTCGCACCTTACCGGTTGGTGAAGAACAACTCGTGAGTGGACTTGAGCACTGGCTGATCGGGCTCAAGACCTATCGATGGTCCTTGATTGTCGGGTTTGTGCTGCTACTCCTGATGGGAATGGGCCTGTGGGGGTTGTTCTGGTACGAGGAACAAAACGCCAGTAAGGCTCAAGAACTTGAGCGAGAAGCGACGCTTCTCCTCTTTACGCGGACGTCCAATGACCCACAAAAAACAGCCGCCAATCTCAATGAGGCTATTGCATTGTATAAGCGAGTACTTGATGAGTATCCACGCACCCCGACCGCCCCTCTTGTACAGTTCAGCCTAGGAAACGCGTACCTTCAATCAAACAACGTGGACTCGGCGATCGATGCCTACCAACGATTTACCTCCACCTACGCCTCCAACACCTCGCTCCTTGGGCTGGTCCATCAAAAGTTAGGATATGCCTATCTTCTAAAAAAAGATCTCGACCAGGCAGCCAAAGCGTACTCTTCGATCCTCGACATGCCTGGAGCGATGAACCGGGACTATGCGCTGTTTGAAGTCGCTCGGCTTGAAGAAAACCGTTCAAAGCCAGACGAGGCCTTGAAGCATTATCAAGAACTCATGAAGACCTACCCAAACTCCCCACTTACGAGCGAAGCCGCCGTACGAGTAAAGGTTATTGAGGCCAAGAAAAACCCTGAACCTGCTCCAGCCGCTGCTGCATCAGTTCCCTCCAAGCCTTCCAAACCGTAGGCCATCGATATGAACAAAACGAAGCGGGGACAGCATTCTCACATGTGGCTGCCCGCCACTACCGAGCAAGATTAAGCAGCTGACCAGCTCGAATGACTGGGCCTGAAATGTTGTTGCGGGTCTTGATGGTCTTGATAGGAATTCCGAACTTACGCGAGATTTTTTGAAGTGTGTCGCCCATCCGAACTCGATACCAGCGTGAGGCACCGGCCTTAGGACGACGTGGGGCCTCTCGATCTGCCATCATGGCTACGGGAGGAAATTTGTGTGTAGGAACTCGTTCAAGCAATTCCAGCACCTTTGAACTCATCCCAATCGGAACCTTGAGATGATAGCTGGTCTCGTCCGGAGGCGTTGCATCCCGCCGAAGTTCAGGATTCAAGAGCCGAAGATCGTTGTACGAAATACCGGTCACATTTGAAATGGCCCGGAAATGTAACGGGCGGGTCACGACGACCTCCTCAAACTCATGAGGAGAAACCGGGTTTTGAGTAAACCCATATTGATCAGGATTCCGAGCAATGATCGTGGCCGCCATAATGCGAGGCACATATTGCTTCGTTTCCAGCCGAATCAACTTGGTCCGGGAGATCTCAGAAAACGATTCGGCTTGGGCCTTGTGAAGTGCACGTAAGACCTTTCCTTCTCCGGCATTATAGGCTGCCATTGCTAGCGGCCAGGTTCCGAAAATATCATATAAGTCTCTGAGATACCGCGCTGCCGCTACGGTCGACTTAATAGGATCTCGGCGTTCATCCACATAATGATCGATGCGTAATCCGTACAGTTTTCCGGTCCCTTTCATGAACTGCCATGGACCCGTCGCTTTGGCCCTTGAATAGGCGTACGGATTGAACCCACTTTCAACCAAGGACAAGTGCACAAGATCACTCGGAAGATTGAATTCCGCAAAGATGTTTTCGACCAGCGGACGGTAGCGATTGAGCCGCACCATCCACTGCTCGAATCGGTCCCGAATTGAGGTGTTAAAAAACCGGATGTGGCTCTGCACTGATTGGTCGATCACCACCGGAATATTATAGAGTGTCTCCTGAGGCCCGGACGATTCCGCGCTTCCTGCCGTCTCAACTGAAGGCGTCTCATCCGACGGCGTCTCCATAGAATTGTCACTAGAGGAGGATAGATCTGGAGGCGACGTAGTCAGCTCAGGTTCTAGCGGGATCAGATTGGGATCCAGATCATCGCCGTTTTCTTGAGCCGCATCGATCCCCTCCAGTGCCGCTTCCTGACCGACAGAGTACGGCGAAGGGGAAGACTGGTTCGCAACTGGAATATTGTAGAGCGTCTCCTGAGGTCCTGACGACCCTGCGCTTGCTGCCGTCTCAACCGAAGCCATCTCAACAGAATTGTCACTGGAGGAAAGATCCGGAGGCGACGCGGTCAGCTCGGGTTCTAGGGGAACCAGATTGGGATCCAGATCCTCGCTGCTTTCTTTAGCCGCCTCGATCCCTTCCAGTGCCGTTTCCTGACCGGAAGAGTAGGGTGAGGGGGAAGACTGGTTCACAACATCTGCATCTTGCGCTAAACCTCGACAGGGATGCGCGAGTAGAACAGCGCCCACTGCACAGGCGACCGCCATTCCCGAAGTCCAACGCAATCGCTTCACACACCTCTCCACAAGAAACAACATACGAGAGAGCCTATCGATCCCCTGCAAACTTGTCAAGAAATCGACCGGACATTCGGTCCTTCTCTCTTCGCTGCTCAGGGGGTGACTTGCAAGCCCCACTGACTTCTGTCCCGGTAATGGATGGCCTCAGAACGGATATTCAGCTGAGCTTCGGAGAAGACCGAATCACGCAGGCAATCCTGTCGCTCGATTCCTTGACACGCTCCTAAGGCAAATGGTAGCGTAGCCCCTCTCCAAAGAGCTATCTTACCGAATTTACATTGTTATTTTGTTGAGGAGGTATTGATCAATGCTGAAGCGCTATCTCTTGGCTCCTGGCCCGACACCCGTTCCACCGGAGGTGTTGTTGGCAATGGCTCGTCCCATGATCCATCACCGCGCCCCAGAATTCGACCCGATCTTTGCCGAGGTGCGCGAGGGGCTAAAATGGCTGTTTCAGACACAAAATGACGTCCTGATGCTTGCTGCATCCGGCACCGGTGGGATGGAAGGCTCTGTGTCTAACTTTTTATCGCCCGGTGATAAAGCCTTGTATGTGAACGCCGGAAAATTCGGTGAGCGCTGGGGCAAGCTGTGTAAAACATTCGGCATCCAGTCGACTGAACTCAAGGTCGAGTGGGGCCGTGCAATTGATCCTCAACAAGTCGCCGACGCCCTGAAAAAAGATCCTTCAATCAAGGCGGTCTATGTGCAAGCAAGTGAGACGTCTACCGGCGTATCGCATGACGTCAAGGCACTGGGTGAAATTGTCAAAGGATACGAGAGCACCATTTTGGTGGTCGACGCGATAACGGCGCTTGGCGTGTTTGATATAAAGACCGACGCCTGGGGACTGGACGTCGTCATCACCGGTTCTCAGAAAGCCTTGATGTTACCTCCAGGCATGGCTTTCGTGAGCGTGAGCCCCAAGGCCTGGGCCTTGGCCGACAAAGCAACGAATGCCGCCTTTTACTTTAACTTCAAGAAGGAACGGGAAAATCAGGCCAAGAATCAAACGTTGTTTACCCCAACCGTCTCACTCATCATTGGGCTTCAGGAAGCCCTCAAGATCATGCGGGCAGAAGGGTTGGAACAGATGTTTGCACGACAGGGACGATTAGCTCAAGCGATGCGGGAAGGTGTGAAAGCCGCCGGCATGGCCCTGTTTCCCAAGGAGTCTCCGAGCGATGCCCTCACAGCGGTGTGTGCGCCAGATGGCATTGATGGCCAGGCCATCTACAAGAATCTTCGTGTGAAGTACGGCATGACCGCAGCAGGTGGGCAAGATCACCTCAAGGGGAAAATCTTCCGCCTCTCGCATATGGGCTATGCCGATACATTCGATGTGATCGCCGCCCTCGCTGCAACTGAGATGGTGTTGAAGGGACTTGGCCATTCCGTCAAACTAGGCAGTGGTGTCGGAAAAGCGCAAGAGATCTTGATGGCAAAGTAACCAGAGTGAGGAGAGACATGGCCGCAGCAGGAATGAAAATTCTGATCAGCGATAGTTTGTCTAAGCAAGGGGTCGATGCTTTGGAAAAAGCGGGATTCACCGTGGTGGTGAAGTCCAAAATGCCGAAGGATGAACTGTTCAAAGAAATCAAGGATGCCGATGGGTTAATTGTACGATCCGGCACGAAGGTGACCGAAGAACTGCTTGCTGCAGCTGAAAAGCTCAAGGTGGTGGGACGAGCCGGATCCGGCCTCGACAATGTCGACACACCTGCGGCGACCCGTCGCGGCATCGTCGTGATGAATACCCCGGGCGGCAATACCGTGACGACTGCCGAGCATACGATGTCCATGATCTGCGCCATGAGCCGCCGCATTCCCCAAGCCACCGCCTCAGTCAAGTCCGGAAAGTGGGAAAAAGATAAATTCATGGGTGTCGAGCTCTACAACAAAGTGCTCGGCATCATCGGTGCCGGACAAATCGGTAGTCACCTGACCAAGATGGCGCAGGGAATCGGGATGAGCGTCGTCGCATTTGATCCCTACCTGACTTCTGAACGAGCCGAGCGGATGGGTGTGACCATGTTGGATCTTGACGAGCTCTTCCGGCGAGCCGACATCATTTCCGTTCACACACCGCTGACTCCGGAAACCAAGGGCATCATCAATACCCAAGCCATCTCGAAGATGAAGCCTGGAGTACTCATCGTCAACTGCGCGCGTGGTGGAATTATCAACGAACAGGATTTGTGCGAGGCCTTGAAAACGAAACGAGTGGCGGCTGCCGCCTTCGATGTGTTCGAAGAAGAACCCGTGAAGCCAGACAATGCACTCCTGACATTGGATAATTTTATTTGCACTCCGCATATCGGTGCCCAGACCACGGAGGCGCAAGAAAACGTCGCCATCGGAATCGCCGAACAGATCGTTGACTACTTCACCAAGGGCGTGGCAAAGGGGGCCGTCAATATCCCTTCCGTCGCCCCTGAACTGCTGCCTCGACTCCAACCCTTCCTCACCCTGGCCGAAAAGCTTGGCTCCCTTCAGACTCAGTTGGTACAGGCCGGTCTCGAACGAGTGACGGTGGAGTACAGTGGTGAGGTTGCCAGTCTTTCAATAGCGCCGTTGACCATTGCTGTTCTGAAAGGCCTGCTTAACCCCATCATGGAACATCCCGTTAATTATGTGAACGCGCCGATTGTGGCGAAGGAGCGGGGCATTGAGGTCAAAGAAATTAAGAGTACCGATGCCGGAGATTTCACGAGCCTGATTCGAGTTCGTGTCGATGCAGGGAAAACATCACACCAAGTTGCAGGCACCCTGTATCATAAAAAGGAAGCCAGAATTACCGAGATCGACCAATTCAAAGTTGAAGTCGTCCCTGAAGGGCACATGCTGCTCATTCATAATGTGGACCGTCCTGGGGTTATCGGAATGGTGGGGAAAGTCCTCGGTGATCGGGCGATCAATATTCTTCGAATGCAATGCGCGTTGGAAAAACGTGGAGGCGATGCCCTTCTAATCATCGGGTCCGATGCGGAGTTTCCGGCTGAGGCACTAAACGAGATTCGTGCGAGCTCAAATATTCTCTCCGTTAAAGTCGCGAACCTGTCATAGGTATTGTAGTCACTAGGCTATTATGGCTACTGCCCCTCCGGTGCGCGCTGTCTCTTCGGAGAAGGTGCCTCTCGTACGCGAACGCTCGCTCGTTCCTATCGGAATGGCGACCATTCTCCCGGAGGCGGCCCGTCACGTTCGTCATCTCGAATCCGAGCTGCTCCAGGGATTCTACGGAGCTGGCTACGACGAAATTATCCTCCCGACCTTTGAGTATCTCGACGTACTGGCACCAGGACTGGATCCAAGGTTAGCGGAAAATTCCTATAAAATCATCGACAGGACAACTGGTCGCATCCTGCTCTTAAGGCCTGACGTCACTGCGCAAATTGCGCGAACCGTCGCCATGGGTATGGTCGGCGCTCGTCTCCCTTTACGATTGTCATATCGCGCCACAGTGTTTCGCTATGAACCGGAGCATGTCGGCAGGGACCGGGAGCTCTTTCAAGTTGGCGCTGAACTGATTGGGGCGGATGATCCGTCCGCCGACTGCGAAATGATCACCCTGATGATTGAGTCACTTCGTCAGATGGGGCTACAGTCATTCAAGGTATCACTGGGGCATGTCGGGTTTTTCAAAGGCCTCCTGGTGTGCACTGGACTTTCCGCCGAAGGAAGGAAACGGGCAGAAGAGGCCGCCGCCAGGAAGGATTTGCCTCGGCTTGAAGAAATCATCTTGCAAGAGCGCGTGAGCAAGCGCTCTGCGCGTCGGATCCTGGACGCGCTTGAGCTCTGCGGAACAGCCGACGTCTTAGTTAAAGGACGTACCCTCGCCAAAGGTGAGAAGCCGCTGCTACAGGCCTTAGATCGATTGGCCAGCGTCTATGGAATACTCTGCGCCTCAGGGTTCAAAGATTTCCTTCTGCTTGATTTGGGTGAGTTCCGAGGGTTTGATTACTATGATGGAGTAGTCTTTGACGTGTTCTCGGATGGGATCGAGGTGGAATTAGGTGGGGGAGGGCGGTACAATCATCTCATCGGGCGGTTTGGCCGTGATCTCCCATCCACAGGATTCGGACTCAATGTCGATCGCCTTTTCCGAAGCCTCAAGCTTTCCGGGTCCATACAGCCTCTTGACTCTAAGATCCTTGTGATAGGCCCTACGAACCTGTCCTCCGATCTAGTTTCCCTCGCCCAGGAACTTCGCCAGGCAGGCTTGCGAGTATTGCAACGATTCATTGCGGCCTCTGGCCAAGACTTGATCCGTATGGCTGCGGAAGTTGGTCGTGAGGCAGACGCCTCCACGACAGTCGTAGTTGGCACGGATCGATCTCACAAGGATCATGTCTTGCTGTTGCAACAGGGGACGTCACAACGAGTCGGAAACACGACCGGTACGACCAAGGTTCAGAGACGAACGGTGCTGAAACAGAACCTTGTCCGCACGCTGTATGCCAGCCCTGAAGGGGCACTATGATGGCTGGCAGTTCAGTTGATCTCTCTCAACCCAAGCTCCCGCCACAAAACTTGGAAGCAGAGCAATCGGTGCTCGGTGCAATCTTGCTCGATAACGCCGCGATGCCGAAGGCGATGGAGCTGCTGGTCGAGGACGACTTCTACCGCACTGCCCATAAGAAAGTCTTTCAAGCGATGCTTGAACTCGCTGACACGGGCGAAGTCATCGATCACATCACGTTGACTGAGCGGCTCAGGGCCAGGAAGGAACTTGAAGCAGTTGGAGGGGCGGCATACCTCGCGGAATTGGTTCAGATTGTCCCCAGCTCGGCCAACATTCGCTATCACTGCAAAATCGTTCGAGACAAGGCCGTCGCCCGTCAGCTGATTAGTACCTCGACAGAGGTACTGACGAGAGGATATGAGGGGACTGCCTCTATCGATGACTTGCTCGATTTTGCGGAGCGGTCGGTATTCAGCATTGCCCAGGGCAAACTGGAGCGATCATTTAGCCCAATCAGTCAGGTTATTAAAGAAAGTCTGGATGTCATCGATAAGCTGTCGAAACGAAAGGAACATGTCACAGGTGTGCCGACTGGTTATTATGATCTCGATGACATTACGGCTGGGCTTCAAGCGTCGGACTTAATCGTCGTGGCAGGGCGACCAAGCATGGGAAAAACAAGTCTGGCGTTGGGGTTTGCGACACATGCTGCCATTCACGCTAACACGGTCGTTGGTATCTTTAGTCTCGAAATGTCCAAACCTCAAATCGTCCTGCGCATGCTCAGCTCTGAAGCACGGGTCGATTCACATGCGCTCCGCACGGGCAAACTACAGAAAGAGGATTGGTGGAGATTGGCAGAGGCAGCCGGTCGGTTGGAACAGGCCTCGATCTATATCGACGACACCGGAGGAATCACCGTCCAGCAGATGCGCGGGAAAGCCCGTCGTCTCAAAGCTGAAAAGGGGCTGGATCTGCTCATCGTCGACTACCTGCAATTGATGCAAGGCCGAAGCGATTCAGAATCTCGCCAACAGGAGATCTCAGATATCTCTCGTTCCTTGAAAGCCTTAGCCAAAGAACTCAATGTTCCGGTAATCGCACTGTCTCAGTTAAGTCGGGCCGTGGAGGCGCGCAAGCCACCAATCCCCATGTTGGCCGATCTTCGGGAAAGTGGAGCGATCGAGCAGGATGCCGATGTGGTCATGTTCATTTACCGTGAAGACGTCTACGATCAGAACTCGGAACGAAAGGGGATCGCTGACATCATTATCAGCAAACATCGAAACGGACCCATTGGGAAAAAAGAGCTGTTTTTTCAGGACCGCTATGCCAAATTTGAAAGCCTCGATCTTCGTGAAGCCTAACAGGCCCGTTGAAAAACCCTGTTGCAACCTCAGCCAAACTCCCCACTGAACAGTCAGGATATTGAGACTGCCTGCTGTGGCGGCATTCTTGTCCTTCCCTCGTTCGTTCATATCTCGGACTCGAAGGGCACCATCACAGGATGGGCTCCACTCGCTTGAACGCAAGGCCAGAATCACTATGTTCAACCTCCTCACGAGACATCGAGCGGTTTGCGCATCCTTCCGGCACTCGGTATAATCTCCCTGTACCCATGCCAATCCAACCCACTGAACACAATAGGCAGGACCTAAACATGACGTTTGGTAGCAGATCGCCTAGAAGAACCGGTTTTCTTCCATTCGGAATGAGTTGGCTCATCCCATGCGTCCTTGTCGCCTGTGCAGCAGCCCCTCAACCCCCAAAGACCGCTCAGCAAGCCATTGCGACGCAGCCGCCGTCACCGACTGCGCCTGAGTCTGATGCAACATATCATTTCATGATGGGACATCAGGCAGAGCTCTCCCAGGACATAGACACTGCTCTCAAGGAGTATCACACCGCCTTAAAGATCGACCCGAAGTCACGAGAAGTCCAATCGCGCTTGGCAGCCCTCTATTTTGCGTTGGGAGATTTCCCACAGGCCGTTCAGTATGCCGAAGAGGTTGGAAAGGGAACAGGACAAGAACCACAGGTACTCACGCAGATGGCCGGTATCCTCGCGAGTGCTGGGAAACCGGAGCGTGCGCTTGAACTGTTGGACAAGGCGATCGATAGTGCCCCGGAGAGGGGAGAGTCCTATTTCCCCAAAGGCTTGATCCTGTTAAACCAAAAGCGAATCGCCGAGGCGGAGCAAGCCGTGAAAAAAGGCCTGCAGTACAGCTCCGATTCGCCGATCGGTCACTATTATCTGGGGCGGATCTCAATAGAGGCAGGAAACACCGAGCAAGCAGTGGCGAACTTTGACCGCGCTATCACGGTAAATCCCGCTTTTGAACCCGCCTATCTTGCGCAAGCGTCAGTCTTTGAATCACGCCACGAGAAGGACAAAGCCATCGCCGTTCTGAAGCGGTATCTCGAGCAGGTCAATCCACGCAATCGAGACATTCGCCAGCATTTGGTCCAGTTATACATCGCGACCAAAGACTATGCTGGAGGCCTCGCGGAACTTGAAACGATATTGCAGGACAATCCTGGAGATCTCGATGCCCAATTACGGATGGCGTTGATCTATGGGGAGAAAAAAGAGTTCTCCAAGGCGATTAGTCGATTGACCGACATATTGAACGCGAAACCGGCAGAGCTGAAGGTAAGAGACTATCTGGGATATTTGTATGAAGAATCGAAGGATTTTAACAAAGCAATAGAAGCCTATCGGTACAACATTTATTTAGACCCAAGGTTCTCGGATAGCCACATACACCTGGGGGTGCTTCTCTATCGGCTTAAACAGTTCCCAGAAGCCGTGACGCATCTCGATGAAGCCGTGCGTCTGGTACCGAAGCAACCAGAGCCATACATTGTACTGGGATTAGCGCATGTGCAGAGTGATCAGTTTGAAAAGGCCACGCAAGCATTTGAAGAAGGGATTCGGCATAATCCTAAGAACGCCGACCTTCATTTTAATCTTGGCACAGCATACGACAAGCTGAATCGATTCGAGGACGTGGAACATGCCATGGAGACGACACTCTCCCTTGATCCTCATCATGCCGATGCACTGAATTATCTCGGGTACAGCTATGCGGACCGCGGGATCAAGATTGAACAGGCTTTGTCCTTGACGAAACGGGCGGTCGCACTGAAACCGGAGAATGGGTACTATGTGGATAGCCTCGGATGGGCCTTCTACAAGTCCGGCATGCTCACAGAGGCCCTCATCGAGATCAAGAAAGCCGTCACCCTCGTAGGTGATGATCCCGTGATCTATGAGCATTTAGGGGATATTTACATGAAGCAGGAGAAGTCGACTGATGCGCGTGAGGCCTGGCTTCACTCACTTGAACTCGACCCTTCCAACGACAAACTGCTCCAACGGCTCCGAGAGCACGGCATGACCAACCCCGCCTATGAAGAGCGAATCCAGCAGGCCAAGCGCCGTGTTGCGGAGAAGACACAGAATCAATAAGCTATCCCTTACATTCTTCCCTCTCTAGCAATCCCTGATCTGTTGTGCCTTCCCAGGTAGCTGATCGGCTTATTCCCTGTAGCTCGTTTCAGCCTATTTTCGAACCCCACAAGTGCCAATTCTTGGCCATTCAGAACACATTGCGGTCACAAACCCGTCCCGCGAGGGTCGCTCTCCTGACAACTTTTTCATAACTTATTGCAACATCAGGGATCAATGCTACCCTATGCCTTGTCACTGGGCGGGCATTGAACCTGCTATGAGAACCGGTAGGCGGCAACACAGGCGCCGCAGGTTATGAACCGAGCCCTCAGTGAACCATCAACAAGGAGGCAGTACAATGTTGACGTCGCTCCGTAAACAAGAGGGTTTTACCCTCATTGAGTTGATGATCGTCGTGGCGATCATCGGAATTCTGGCGGCTATCGCCATTCCCAACTTCGTGGCTTACCAGGCGAAATCTAGGCAGTCGGAGGCCAAGATCAATCTTGGCGCGATCTTCACCTCGGCCACCGCCTTTGCGGCTGAACAGTCAACTCCAACATATGTTCCAGGCCCCACGCTCGATCCAATCGGCTGGTCGCCGAGTGGACAGCCCCGCTATACCTACTTCTATGCCACCGGTGCGGTCGGTGCTGCTTCAGCATCCGCTGCCACAGCGTTTACCCTTCCTTCGAGTGTAGTCGCTCCAACTAGCTGTAATACAGCACCGACGAGTGGAGGTAATGCAGTGTCCGCAAGTGCAACGGTAGGAACGACACCGGCCGGGTTTACGGCAGGTGCGCAGGGGAACGTCGACTCTGATGCCACCTGCGATGACTGGTTTATCAACGATCAACGCAGCTTGACCAATACCCGTAACGATGTCGGCGCCTAATCAAAGTTAGGCACGTGTTCCCGAGAAAGGGGATCGGTTTTACCGATCCCCTTTCCTATTTGTAAGGGTCATGGGACCTAAACGGCTGCTACCATCCGCACTTCAGAAACCCGAACCTCCTGCTCGTTGTGCGAAACAGGTTGCCATCGGCCCTTCACACACGTTGATGAGATTCCGTGCAATGGGTTTCTCCATGACCCCGGACTCGTGGCATGAATAAGTTCGTCACTGAGACAATCCCTGCTTTCTTGACTGGCCCCTGTCTGGTCATAGGAAGCTTGACGGTGTTCTCCCCACTGATCGATGGCGGAACCACACAGATCCCTGTTCTCGTCATACGGCTCATCCTCTTGGGCGCCTTGGGGAGCTGGCTCGTGGTTGGACTTTGTCGATCCACATTGAGCATCCCCCAAACAGTTCTGTGGTGGCCCATTGCAGCTTTTTTAGCCTGGTCTGGCCTTTCCCTCCTGTGGTCTCCCTATACAAGTGTCAGCCTTCAATGGTTCCTGAGCCTCCTGCTGTATGCCGGCTTCTTGTTGATCATCCTGCTTGGAGTAGACAACGAAAGACGATTACAAGGATTTATCATCCTCATCCTACTCATGGGGATATTTGAAGGCGGACTTGGGATTATCCAATACCTGTATACTGGAGAACCGAGGGCCAAGGGAACATTTTTTAACCCCAATTTTTTTTCTACATATGAGTCGGTGTGTGCCGTGCTGGCGATTAGTCTCCTGCTGTTCCGCATAGAATACGAAACGATAGGTAAGCTGTTCTTGATTCTAGCCGCAACGGTATCCGGTACCGCGGTGATACTGGCTCAATCGCGGGGTGGAGCAACAGCGTTTCTTATTGCCATCACAGTCGTCGGATACTTCCGATATGGAAAGCCTACGCTGATTCTTCTTTTCCTACTTGCGCTTGGTACAATCTTGTTCCCCAATCCCCTAAAACAGCGAATGATGGACGTAGGAAAGCAGGATCCGTACGCCTACACCAGAGTAGAGATTTGGGAAGATGCGACAAAACGCCTGTATGACCATCCGAGTGGAATTGGGTTGGGAATGTATAAATACGCGTCCTTTCAATATCGTTTTCCCATAGAGGACAATATTATCCGTTATGGCAAACGTGCCGAGACTGCACACAACGAATATCTACAGCTGGCCGTGGAATTGGGAGTGCCGGGGTTGACGCTGTTTCTACTAAGTACCGTGATCTGGGCAGTCGAAATCAAACGGGCGTGTAAGACGGACCTTCCCCAACAGTCACGAGGAATACTGGTCGGCCTCTGCGCCGGGGTTCTGGCTACGATCGTCCATGCCAGCGTGGATTCCGTGTTCCATGAGCCGGCCTTAGTGCTTCTTCTGATTCTTGAAGGAGGTCTCGCGGTTGCCTTTGAAAGATATACGCGTGGCACACAGACTACATCTTGGAAGTTTTCACCCCCATATCATGTTGCTAGGATCATCTTGATCGTTGTGGCCTTGGGAGCCATGGTATTCCTGGCTGTTCGACCAGCTGCAACGTGGCTCCTCTCCAATCGCGGCAACAGCGCTCGAGCTGACCATGACAATCTGTCGGCGATCAAGTGGTATCGATACGCATCAATTGCTGATCCTGGGTCTACATCAGTCCGTGACGAGCTCGCACGGTTGTACATCCAGCAGTTCAATGAGACCGGCACTCCTGAATGGCTTGATCAGGCTGCTAGTGAAATGGCAGTAGCCATGGCTCTCAACCCACTCGATGGCCGAGCACCCTATCGACTGGGCACGATTTACCGCCTGCTGGCTGAACAGCCAGCCTTAGCTACATATCGGAACTCATTCAACGCACAGGCGGCGGAAGCTTTCGAAAAATCGATAAATGTGGACCCTTTTTCGCCCTTCGGATATTTTGAGTTGAGCAAGCTGCATCGTGGAAGGGGAGATCGCACATCAGCTCAACAACTGCTTGAACAAGCGATCACCTACGAACCGAATTTTCTACCTGCGAGAATGGTGCTGGCGGATCTGACACAAGAGAACGGACAAACCGACGTCGCCAACATGTATCTGGCGTCGATTAAAACAATCCAATGGAAGTATCAGGGGTGGACATTGACATCCCTAGAGCAACAATTCTTAGGGATACGGCCGTCGAAGCCCTAGCCGCATTGCAAATGGCTCCTATCACACATCTAACGAAACAATGGCTCCCATTCACATTAGTCGGGATGGGTTTGTGCGCTGGGATTGTGGCAACCCAACTCTCTCTGGACACCACACGCGCAAAAGTCCCGAAACTTCAACGCATGTCGTATCTCCCCGACGGCGATATACTCAAAGTAGCAGCACTAGGCTATCGAGAGGTCGTCGCGGATGTCCTCTGGCTGCAAGTCATTCAAGCGATGGGTGACAGACGCGTCTCCACAGAGACCGGTCAATGGATCTATCGTGCACTGGATGTCGTGACCACATTGGATCCGACATTTGTACGAGCCTACGAGGCAGGTGCACACGCGCTCTGTTCGATTGTGGTGATGCCGCAGGAAAGTAACCGATTGCTCGAGAAGGGCATTCGCCATAACCCCCAGGAATGGCGATTGCCGTTCCTATTGGGGATCAACCACTTCTTCGAATTCGGCGACAACCAGAGAGCGGCTGAAGCCATGACCATGGCTGCACGGATTCCTGGTGCGCCTGAGATTATCGCACGGTTAGCGGCCAAGCTGCTGGTCTCTGCGAAGTCACCTCAACAGGCCGTTGAGTTACTCGCGAAAGTCTACGAGGAAACCCCTGATGAGAATGTCAAAAGGCTACTAGAGCAACGCTTGCGGGAAGCCATTGTCGAGCGTGATCTTGCACTGCTTGAAGAAGCGATCGGACGGTTCCAAGCACAGCATTCACAACGACCGGCTCGGCTGGAACAGTTAGTCCAAGAAGGGCTGTTGCGGGAATTGCCACAAGAGCCGTTCGGCGGCCAGTATCAATACAGTGCTCTCTCCGGCGAGGTGAAAAGCAGTGAGATCAAGGAACGAATGCGAATGACGTTTCGGAAAAGGGGACAGTAGTACGAAGCACTCTCTCAGTTTAGACCGAAGGTACTGGGCAACATGGATGCCATCACTATTGAACATGTAACAAAAGTCTACGCACCACTGTGGCCCTGGCATCGCTCCTCAACTGTCCTGTCTGATGTGTCGTTATTCGTCACTAAAGGAGAGATCTTTGGATTCCTGGGTCACAATGGGGCCGGTAAGACGACCACCATGAAGATTCTGCTCGGACTCTTAAGGCCGACCAGCGGGAGGGTTGACGTGTTAGGAGCACCAGCGGGCGATGTGGCAACCCACAGCAAACTCGGATACCTGCCTGAGGCGCCCTACTTTTACGATTATCTCACCGCAGAAGAGTTTCTTGAGTTTTATGGAAAACTTGCGGGAATGTCTCATGATGCAATTCAAAGTCGCATCCCTATCTTGCTGGAGCAGGTTGGACTTCAAGAGGCTCAACATCGCCAATTACGGAAGTTCTCTAAAGGGATGCTTCAACGCATTGGCTTGGCGCAGGCCTTGATCCAAGATCCTGAGTTGGTCGTGCTTGACGAGCCGATGTCAGGACTCGATCCAATGGGCAGGAAAGAAGTTCGCGACCTGATCCTGACCCTTCGCGAACAAGGAAAGACGGTCTTCTTCAGTACCCATATCTTGTCCGACGTCGAGATGGTCTGTGACCGTGTGGGAATACTGGCAAAGGGCAAGATGCTGGCACTCGGAAAAGTAGAGGACTTGATTGACGCGCATATAGCTCAGTCCATCGAAGTCGTCTGCGACGGAGTGATCGGGAAACAGATTGAGCCGGTCCAGAGACTCGCCCTTCGGATCTTACAAAGTGGAACGCGTTGCCTGATGGTACTCCCAGGGCACGAATGCCTTGATGAAATCCTTGAGGCACTTCGTCGGGCCGGTGCGAAACTGGTCTCGATCATTCCTCACAAGGGTTCTCTTGAGGAACTCTTTGTCCAGAAGAGTCACGGCGAGGGGTGACATGCAGTGCCTGTTTGCAGTGGCTGTGAATACATTTCGAGAAACACTTCGCGATAAGATTCTCTACAATCTTGTGCTGTTTGCCGTACTTCTCATCGGGTCCTCTGTTCTATTGGGAACATTGACCATTGGAGAACAGGCCCGTCTCGTCAACGACCTGGGATTGGCGGCCATTAATGTCGTGGCCGTTATCATCGCTATTTTCGTCGGGATCGGCTTAGTCTCGAAGGAAATTGAGCGACGAACCATCTATACCCTTCTTGCACGACCCATTACGAGAGCGCAGTTCGTGCTTGGAAAGTACCTCGGATTGGCATTGGTCATCCTCGTGAATATCGGCATCATGTTTGCCATGTTCTTGGCCACCGTGAGGCTGAGCGGGCATCCGATCCATGCGTCGCTGTTTCAGGCTGTTGAGTTGATGTTGGTCGAAGCCTTGTTGGTCATGGCCTTCGCATTGTTGTTTTCCACATTTAGTTCATCGATTCTGAGCGCGACACTCACCCTCGGCATTTATGTGGTCGGCCATCTCACAAGCGACCTGAAGATGATCGCAGAAAAGCATGCTTCCGGCGTGATCAAGTCGCTCACAGCTACCTTGTATTATGTCTTCCCAAACCTTGAGACACTGAATATCAAGGGGCAGTCTGCTGCGGGGATCTCGGTTGATCTTGGTTTCCAAATGATCGCAACAACCTACGGACTGCTCTACACAGGCCTGCTCCTCGTCGGAGCGTGCCTGATCTTTCAACGGCGAGACTTTTAGCGATAGCGGCTCCCCGCACACCCATTCTCTATGCACGTCTTGGCCGTCCTTCCCCCAGATCGGTGGATGGAGATCAATCTCATCGATCCATTGCGCCGGCACTATTGTGACACCCTTCAGATTTTCCATTACCCGGGTGGTATGGGACAGCTAGGCTCTGCCTCTTGGCGCCATAAGCGGGAGGGGTTAAACCAGGAGCTGCTCTCGATCGCCCGCACTCTTCGCGCGACAGGACGTCTCGATCTTATATTTTGCGTGGTCTATGACGATTTTCTCCTCGTCGACACAGCACAGCAATTACAGCAGCTCACAGTCCCCATGGTGAACTACCACGTCGATATGGCCTTTCAGTGGTATCGTGTCATCCGCACCGCCCCTTACTTCGATGTCTTAGCCGTGGCGCAAATGACGAATGCAGACCACCTGAAACCCTACGCCCAACAGATTCACTGGATGCCAATGGCGGCCAATCCACATTATTACTTCCGTGATCGTAAGCAGACCACAGCCTACCAACATACCGTGTCATTTGTTGGGAGTTTCAACCCGTATCGCCGAGCATTATTGGCCAACTGTGTCAGCCACGGGATCACCCCGACAATCTATGGACGTGGCTGGGCATCAGCCGCACCAAGTCCCTACACATTTTCATGGGATACCTACAAGGTGTACCACGATCTTCGCTATTACGCGCTTCCACGATGGAAAGCAGAGGGGATCAAGAGTCTTCTCGGGCCGCTTCGGCGCAAGTATGCACGGCAATATTCCTTTGAGCCCTTGGAGGGAGCCGACGTACGAGGCCCCTGCGAGGAGAAGGCTCTCCCCGGTATCTTCGCAGAAAGTCAGGTAAATCTAGGCTTTTCAGACACGGGCTGGCATAGTGGAACAGGTATCCAAGCATCCAAGAATTTACAGTGCCGACTACGAGATTTTGAGGTACCAATGGCTGGGGGATTCTATTTAGTCCAGGAAGCCCCAGACCATAGCCAGTACTACAAGCTTGGTGAAGAAATCGTGACCTGGACAGAACCGGGCGATCTTGTGGAGAAGGTAGGGTTCTACGTTCGTAATCCAAGAGCGAGGGAGAAAATTCGCGAGGCGGGACAGAGGCGCGCACTAGCCGAACATACGTGGCAACATCGGTTCGATCGATTATTCGAGCAACTCCAGTTACGGGGGAAGCTGGTCTAATGTCTCAAGGAAGTCCGATGTCGGCAACGCTACAGAGAGATCATAGCGTGACGTGGGAAGGGCCCCTTCAGAACACAGTGCATATCCGACCATCCAGCACATGGACATCGCTGGAGCTCAACGAACTTT
The DNA here is from genome assembly GCA_002254365.1 of Nitrospira sp. UW-LDO-01. Taxonomy (GTDB): domain Bacteria; phylum Nitrospirota; class Nitrospiria; order Nitrospirales; family Nitrospiraceae; genus Nitrospira_D. Next base: position 6,030 of record NIUT01000034.1, on the reverse strand, counting down.
GGGCGTACAGAGAACTCCTCTATTTCTTGACGTGGCGCGACATCAAAGTTCGCTATAAGCAAACCGCTCTTGGTTTGACATGGGCCGTACTGAAGCCGCTCAGCCTCATGTTGATTTTTACTGTCGTATTTGGCTGGCTTGCACAAGTTCCTTCCGATGGTCTTCCCTATCCCGTATTCAGCCTCTGTGCAATTCTGCCGTGGCAATTATTTGCTCAGATGCTCAGCAGTACAAGCCAAAGCTTGGTCTCGAATCAGAACCTGCTCACCAAAGTGTATTTCCCACGGTTGGTCATCCCACTGGCCGCCCTTGGAGTTGGCCTTATGGATTTCATGATTGCAGCGGCGATTCTTGCATGCGTGATGGCCTACTTTCAGATGGTACCGACCTTGTTAGCGTTGCTCTTGCCCTCCTTCGTTCTCCTGGCGGTCATGATGTCGCTTGGAGTGGGGTTCTGGTTTTCAGCGTTGAATATCCAATATCGGGATGTCGGACATGCGCTGCCGTTTCTGACGCAGCTCTGGTTCTTTGCAACACCTATTGCCTATCCAAGCAGCCTCGTTCCTGAGTCATGGCGGACATGGTACGGCCTGAATCCAATGGCAACTGTGGTAGAGGGTTTCCGGTGGTCATTACTCGGGACAGGCGGGCTATCGACGGATATGTGGCTAACGTCGGTGGCAGTGACAGTCGCGGTGTTCGTATCTGGTCTGTACTATTTTCGCCGTGTTGAAGAAACCTTTGCGGATGTCGTGTGACCAATGGATGAGGTAGCAATCAGTGCTCATGGATTGAGCAAACAATATGCAATCGGAAACCGATTGCCTAAATGGAATGGGTTGAAGAGGACAACCAGTTCTGGTCCTGGGACTCATGAGCAGAGCATTTGGGCGTTGCGAGACGTGTCATTTGAACTCAATCAAGGCGAGGTATTGGGCATCATCGGTAGAAATGGATCGGGGAAAAGTACGTTGCTCAAGATTCTCTCTCGGATCACCAAGCCGACAACGGGCGATGCCAAGATCCATGGGCGAGTCGGATCGCTGCTCGAAGTAGGCACGGGCTTTCATCCAGAATTAACCGGGCGAGAGAATATCCGCTTGAACGGTGCCGTGTTGGGCATGAGGCAGGCGGAAATTACCCGTCACTTTGATGCCATCGTGGCATTTGCCGAAGTAGAAAAGTTTATCGATACACCGGTTAAGCGATATTCGAGCGGCATGTACATGCGGCTAGCCTTTGCCGTCGCAGCCCATTTGCAGTGCGAGATCTTGCTCGTGGATGAAGTGCTTGCTGTGGGGGACTTTGCTTTTCAACAGAAATGCTTGTCAAAAATGGATGAGGTGTCGAAGGCTGGAAGAACGGTGCTATTTGTGAGCCATAACATCGCTGCGGTTCTCAATTTATGCACCGAAGCTATCCTGCTTGACGAAGGAAGAATGGGGGCTTCTGGTACTCCTCGGGCCGTTGTGGATGAATATCTCAACGGCAGCAGGCCGATCAATGGAGAAGCATATTTCTCCGATCCGTACGGGCACAAGTCGAATAGTGAGTTTAAGTTTCTCGCTGTCCGCGTATTGGACGAGCGGGATCAGCCGACAGCCCATGTTGATTTAACCAAAGGATGCCGAATCGAGATTGAATACGCTGTACATCGTCCGATTACGGGGCTGCAGGTGGGTTTCGAGCTTTGGGCTGGATCGGGCATCTGTGTATTGTGCACAACCGATCTGGATTGGGAGCCGATACAGCACGCGCCCCTTCGGGAACAAGGCCTCTATCGTGCTTCATGTCGACTGGAACCGTTCATGTTTCGCCCGGGCCGATACTGGATTGGACTCGGCGCAAGCGTGCCTGGAACACGCGCCCTTGATGAGGTGCCACTAGCCATTAGTTTTGAAGTTGTGGATACCGGCAGCGTGGAGTTCAAACTCACTCAAGGAAGAAGGGGTGCCATCGCGCCGATTCTCAAATGGAAGTCGACGACGATCACGAGAGAGATCCAATGAACTTGCATGCTTCGTATGAAAACTTGTCACCACAAGAACAATACTGGTGGAAATGGATCAGATTGTTTTTGCCGCATAGGGTGCGATGGTATTTTGAAGGATGCCTGTCCATTCCTGGTCAGTTGTGGCGTGCCGATCGAAAACTGCTCTATGAGACGATTCGACGGGTGAAGCCACAAACCGTCGTTGAAGTTGGGACATGGCATGGGGGAGGCAGCACGTACTTTATTAGCCAAGCGCTTCATGACAACAATTTTGGGATGCTGCACACGATCGAGGTAGACCCTCAGGCTTATGCGATTGCCCAAGACAATTACCGCCGCCATCTTCCACATCTCTTGAACCGTGTACGGTTTCATTTTGGCAAGGCAACTGATCTCTATCCTGCGCTGCTGCGCGATCTAGGACAGATTGAAGCAGTGTTCCTTGACGGGTCTGCAAATCCTGAGGAAGCTCTGGGTGAGTTTGAGATGTTTCAACCTTTTCTCAGGAAAGGCGCCGTTGTTCTGATGCATGATTGGGACAACGAGAAGATGACCTTGCTCCGCCCCACAATTGAGCAGTCATCTGAATGGCACGTGTGGCAGACGATTACCGCACCACAGTCTGTAGGGTTTGCTGTTGTGGAGCGACTACGCGTGATGAGTGAGGCAAAGCCTCACTCATCACATGCCTTAGGGGAAGAGAAGTATATTTTTAAAGTCTAAGCGGATAAACAATCAGGCTCCGGAATGATCCATTTTGTGTATGCCGTTCCACCGCCCCAAGTGGGAGCGAGTGTGACCATGCTGAAAACCTATTCATGGTTATCAAAAGCTGGAATCCACCTTCCGCATTGGTATCGGCATGGATGGATGCCAGGACTTCCCAACCCCTTACAAGCTCCATGGACCATCACAAGAAATCTTTTTACCTATTTGCGTAGGTATACACCGGTGAAGCTATACGATTGGGATGAGCATGGTCAGATTCAATGTGGACCACGCGATATCATTCTAGGACACCCACACTCTGATCCTCAGACAATTATTCAGCAAACGATGCTGACTTCTCGACGTTGCCGACTAAAGACGCTGATTTTCCCCATGCATCATGCAATGCCAACCATCAGTCAGTTCACCCTTCCGTTGATCGAGAAGGCAGATAAGGTACTTGGAATCATGGGTCCCTACTGGCGCGACCTGTTAGGTCAATCTCACTTCGCCCCATGGAAACACAAGATAACAAGTTTGGATATGGCCATAGATGTCACTGAGTATCCGTTCGTCAAGAAGCAATTCAATCCTCCTGGTCGTCGTGGTTACTTGTATATCGGGGGTAATCGTCCGGAAAAGGGATGTGATGTACTCAGCGCAACCATGAAGCAACTCAACGGCTTCCGCCGCGGCTGGATTGGCGGAGGTGAGGAGATTCTCAACGTACCACGCTTGGCTCCCTACGCCAGCCTGACGCCGCAATTTGTGTCGTCGTTGGCTAACGAATACGATTTTTTCGTGAACACATCGGTGTCGGATGCGAATCCGACAACCATCCTGGAAGCTATGGCTTGGGGATTTCCTGTCGCCTGTACCCCGCAATCCGGCTATTACAACATGTCAACGGTGACCACGCTCAACACCACCGACATCGAAGACAACGTGAAGAAGTTACTCGAGCTCCAGTATGCACCGGAGGAACGATTGCAGCAGATGAGTCGGGAAGGGCGCCGGTTAGTTGAAACGCACTACACATGGGAGCATTTCTGTTCTTCTGTGTGGCGCGAACTCGAACCCTATGCACTGGGGTGAAACAAGATGACCCGGCTTCCATTACAGGTGAGCATTGATCGATGGCGCCAGGCCCAAGAATGGGAAAGCGCCCACTGGTGTGCCCAACATCCTGCAGAAAACGTTGTGCCAGTCGGGAGACTTAAACGACTTGTCATGAAGATGTTTGGGTTGGTTCCGCAACAGCCCCCCCCAGTTGGGCTAGGCGATGATTGGAACCATTGGTGGTCTGAGCAATTTGCTCAATATGAGGAGTTACCGACAGCTTTTGAGAATGTTGTTGAGTTAGGTTGCGGGCCTTATACGAACATGCGTGTGATTCTAGAGAGACGATCTGCAATGCATGTGTATGGAAGCGACCCTCTCATCAGGAAGTACATTAAGTTTGACGGACAATGGTTAGCCGAAATGTGGAAGGCTGGGAACATTTTTATCGACGATCATCCACTAGAAGACTGCCCCTTTGCCGCCAACTACTTCGATCTGACGGTGTTGATCAATGTGCTCGATCACTGTCGAGACAGCCTTGCCTGCCTCAAGCAAGTGGTGCGCATCACCAAACCAGGAGGTTACGTTGTCGTTGGACAAGATTTGAGTGATGTCGAGGATGTGAATCGCACCGGGGATGATATTGGCCATCCAATTCGTATCGATCATCACATCCTTGATCAAGAGCTGCTGTCTCGCTGTGAGCCCATTCGCTACAAGGTTCTCGATCGGAATGCTGGACGGAACCCAGAGGCTCACTATGGAACCTATATATTCATTGGTCGTAAGCGCGCATCTTTGACCTAACGGCATACTGACTTACCCTTCTCGACGACCGAGCGAAAGACGCATACATATGTTGATGTTTGGACATCAGATAATCCCTTCTCAGCTCGTAAGATCATGGCCTGAGAGAGCGCGTTTCGCACTACGTCGATACATTCGACGCTTTTCCGAGGCTAAACAGTTTCGCGATCTAGAACGTGAGCACCGTGATCACTGTTGGTGTGGTGGGAGATTGGGTCCATTCGAATGGCATCGCAGTTACGGTGTGTGTCAAGAGTGCGGCACGTACGTGAATCGGAGGCCACTCCGCCCAGACCAATTGAATAGGCTGTATTCATTTGACCTGTACTGGCATCAGCGTCAACAATCAAAGGGCTATCCGACTATTGAGCACCGTTCGGCACATGACCGATCTGACGGGAGGGTCGATTACTGGTTAAAACTCATTGAGCAATACGGTCCCGGTTCCGGACGAGTCATCGAGGTCGGGTGTGCCCACGGAGTCTTGTTGACAGAGTTGCACAACCATGGGTTTGATGGAATTGGAGTTGAGCCGGACGAACAGACGGCTCGTTGGGCAAGAGAAAGTCTGAATCTAGACATTCGCTCGGGATTCTTTCCATCCGTCGACCTTCCCAGCTGCAGTCTATTTCTGGCATTCGATGTTCTTGAGCATAGCCATGTCCCCCTTGAATTCTTTCGTCGCATAGCCGAGCTCCTCCTTCCCAACGGTATTGCCATTCTCCAAACTCCTGTTGATCGCTATAATTTTTGCCCTCCTTTTGGTGAACGATTTGAAGCCGCATTTGACGATCTCGAACATCTGTACTTGTTTACGGATACGTCCATATGCAAGCTCGCGCAGGCTTCAGGGTTGGAAGTGGTGAGCCTGAAGGAACGCCTATGGCTGCATCATGAGATTTGCGTCTTGAGAAAAGGATGACCATGGCCATCATTCCCTCAAGGTGGCAAGTCCGTTCCGCCTGGAATCAGTCACTGTCGTGGATGAACTCCTGCCAGGGGACTCTCACATTTGGTGAACCATTCTTTATGGTCGCCGGAAGGCGAAAGACACATCCTCATAGAAGCCTCTCCGACGTCCGGAATGCCCTTGTCGTTCGCCTCGACGACGTCGGAGACATGGTCCTTTCGTCGCCATTCGTTCGAGAGTTACGGAAGACCTTGCCGACATCCCACATCACGCTCGTGGTGAAACCATCCGTGCATAATTTGGTCGAGCGATGTCCTTACGTCAATGAAGTCCTGACCTACGATCCTGGGCCTCTGGGTGAAACCGCGACGACTGAACGAATGTGGCGAACGATACGCTTTTCCGCGCACTACTTATGGTGTCGTAGAATTGATCTCGCAATCGTTCCTCGATGGGACGCGGATCTTTACCACGCTTCGTTTGTCGCCTATTGGAGTGGAGCATGGTGGCGAGTGGGATATTCGGAGCAGGTGATCGAACATAAGCGTGC
>NIUT01000033.1 GCA_002254365.1 Nitrospira sp. UW-LDO-01 | reverse complement strand
GCGATCATTTCGAGTGTCGTGCCGGCTCTTACAGAAACATTTGAATCGATGGTGGAAACATCCTTTGGCTGCACGCCTATCACCGTCTCATCCGATCTTGAGACCGGGCTCACCATGAAGTACCTCAACCCGAAAGAGATCGGCAGCGATCGGATTGTGAATGCGGCTGCTGCCTATGAGAAGTTTCGTCGAGATCTCATCATCGTTGATTTCGGCACCGCGACGACCTTCTGTGCCGTCAGCGGGACCGGCGAATACCTGGGGGGCGTGATCGCACCGGGTTTGGGAATTTCGGCTGAAGCGCTGTTTAGCCGGGCAGCCAAGCTGAGTAAAGTGGAGCTTGCCCGTCCCAAAACCGTCATCGGCACCGATACTGCCAGCAGCATTCAGTCGGGGCTCATCTTTGGGTATGCTGGCCTCGTGGACACCCTTGTTCACCGCATTGAAACTGAAATGGGACATTCCTCGTTTGTGATCGCAACGGGTGGATTGGCCCAGGTGATCGCATCAGAGGCGCGATCCATTCAGCATATCGAGCCGTTCTTGACACTCCAAGGACTCGAACTGCTGTATCGCCGAGCCCGCGGGACTTATCCAGCCCACTGGGTGTAAGGATTCCAGCACCCGTCTCATTTTATTTTCCGATGACCCGTTGACTTCCTTCCGCTTATGGATATCTCCACCGCTGTACAGGTATTCACATGACTGAAGACCACACACACGAAAAACCAAACGCTAATACAATCGAGAACTTAGAAGAAGTCTTACCTGAGACCTCGACAGCCTCGTCCTCGACGCAAGACGACCTCGCCGTCAAGGTGGAGGAATGCGCTGCGCTCAATGAGAAGTATCTCCGGTTGGCAGCAGAATTTGAGAATTATAAGCGGCTGACACAGCGTGATCAGCGCGAACAAATTCGATTCGGCAACGAACAACTGTTGAAAGAGCTCCTGCCGGTTGTCGATAACATGGAACGGGCAATCAAGGCGGCTCAGGCAAATGGAAGCGATTCGGCACTCATTCAGGGTGTGGAATTGACACTCAAGCAACTGTCCGGCGTCTTGTCCAAGTTCGGTGTGCAGGCCATCGAGTCGACTGGACAGGAGTTCGATCCCCACACGCATCAAGCCGTCTCGTACGGACCATCCACCGAGGTGCCGGCCAATCGTGTCTTAGAGGAGTTTCAGAAAGGGTACCGATTGCACGACCGCGTGTTGCGTGCCGCCATGGTCAGCGTGTCGTCCGGCCCACCCCAAGCAAGCGAATAGGATGCGACAGCGTACTGATTTCCTGTCGTCGTTGTCGAGAAGGAAGGAGTCTACCAATGGGTAAAGTTATCGGTATCGATCTCGGAACCACCAACTCTTGTGTGGCAATTATGAGCGGCGGCGACCCTGTCGTGATCGCCAACGCCGAAGGAAGTCGAACCACTCCTTCCGTCGTGGCCATCACCGACAAGAGTGAGCGGCTGGTCGGCCAGATCGCCAAACGTCAAGCCATTACTAATCCGGAGAACACCATTTTCTCAGTCAAACGACTGATGGGGCGCAAGTTTAAGAGCCGCGAAGTCCAGGAAGCCTTGAAGCGACTCCCCTACAAAGTGGTCGAGGCCGACAACGGTGATGCGCACGTTGAACTGCGTGGGAAGCAATATAGCCCACCGGAAGTGTCCGCCATGATTCTGCAAAAAATGCGGCAGACGGCGGAAGACTACCTCGGTGAAAAAGTCACCGAGGCCGTCGTGACCGTTCCTGCTTATTTCGATGACAGTCAGCGCCAGGCAACCAAAGATGCGGGTCAGATCGCCGGGTTGAACGTGCTCCGCATTATCAATGAGCCGACAGCGGCTTCGCTGGCCTACGGCTTGGACAAGAAGAAGGATGAACGGATCGCCGTATACGACTTGGGCGGAGGCACCTTCGACGTGTCCGTCCTGGAAATCGGCGAAGGCGTCTTCGAAGTGAAGTCCACCAACGGGGACACCTATCTCGGTGGAGACGACTTCGATCTTCGCGTGATGGACTGGCTGGTCGACGAATTCAAGAAAGACCAAGGGATTGATTTACGGAAAGACCGGATGGCCCTCCAGCGCCTGAAGGAATCGGCCGAACGGGCCAAAATCGAACTCTCATCGTCTCAAGAAACCGAAATCAATCTCCCCTTCATTACCGCAGATGCCAGCGGCCCCAAGCATATGGTCACCAAGCTGACCAGGGCCAAGCTGGAACAGCTGGTCGATGATCTCATTCAACGGACGATCGAACCTTGCCGCAAAGCCTTGTCCGATGCCGGCGTCACGGCCAAAGACATCCAAGAAATCGTCTTGGTCGGCGGTATGACCCGTATGCCGAAAGTGATTCAGGTCGTGAAAGATTTCTTCGGAAAAGAGCCGCACCGCGGCGTCAATCCGGATGAAGTCGTCGCCATTGGAGCCGGTGTTCAAGGCGGTGTCCTCAAGGGCGAGGTCAAGGACGTGTTGCTCCTGGACGTCACACCGTTGTCATTGGGTATTGAAACGCTCGGCGGCGTATTTACCAAACTGATCGAACGCAATACGACCGTTCCGACCAAAAAGAGCCAAGTCTTCTCGACCGCAGCCGATAACCAAACAGCAGTGACCATTCGCGTCTTCCAGGGTGAACGGGAAATGGCGAATGACAACAAGCTGCTGGGACAATTCGATTTGGTGGGGATTCCACCATCCCCTCGCGGCATGCCACAAATCGAAGTCACCTTTGATATCGATGCAAACGGCATTGTCCATGTATCCGCCAAGGATCTGGCCACTCAAAAAGAGCAGTCTATCAAGATCACGGCTTCCAGCGGCCTGAGCAAAGATGAGGTTGAGAAGCTCGTTCGGGATGCCCAGTCGCATACCGAAGACGATAAGAAGCGGCGCAAATTGGCGGAAGCCAAAAACCAGGGTGACAATCTGGTCTATCAAACCGAGAAAAACATCACCGAGTACGGTGACAAGATCTCCGCCGATGACAAAACGAAGATCCAGGACGCGGTGGCGGCCCTCAAGAAAGCGTTAGAGGGCACCGATGCCGAGGCCATCGAATCTGCGACACAATCGCTCATGACGGCGTCGCACAAATTAGCCGAAGAAATGTACAAGAAAACCGCAGCCTCAGCCGGTCCACAGCCGGGGGCCTCGGCAACCGACGGTGCCAGTGACGCAAAACCGGATGAAAAAGTCGTCGACGCAGAATTTGAAGAAGTGGACAAAGACAAAAAATAGCCTAGAATAACGCATCAAGGCGCCCGAGCTCTCGACGCACTCGAGAACTCGGGCGCGTCACCGTTCACGCATAATGGCTGCCGTGTCCAAACGCGATTACTACGAAACCCTCGGTGTCGATCGGAATGTCTCGGACGACGAGCTGAAGAAAGCTTATCGCAAATTAGCCCGCCAGCATCACCCCGACCTGCATACCGGCGACCAGCAAAAAAAATCCGCTGAAGAAAAGTTCAAAGAAATCAACGAAGCCTATGAAACCCTGAGCGATCAGGAGAAGCGGAAGCGCTACGATATGTTCGGCCACGCCGGAGCCCAACAAGGTGGCCCAGGCTTTGATGGATTTGATTTCGGACGGGGTGGATTCGGCGACGTCTTCAACGATATTTTCGAAGACTTCTTCGGCCAGGCCAGAGCCGGCGGAGGTGGTCGAGCCGAACGTGGCAACGATCTCCAATACAACCTGGAAGTCACGTTTGAGGAATCAGTTTACGGAAAAGAAGCCAAGCTCAAGATTCCACGGTGGGAACTCTGTACCGACTGTAAAGGGACGGGAGCAAAGTCCGCGGCAGCCATTAAGCCCTGTGCCAGCTGTAAAGGCGCGGGGCAGATTCGCTTTCAACAGGGGTTTTTCAGTGTCAGCCGCCCCTGCGGACAATGTGAAGGAACCGGACACCTCGTCACGGAACCCTGTGCGACTTGCCAGGGACGTCAACGGGTGTATAAGGAGCGTGCCATTGCCGTCCACATTCCAGCTGGAATCGAAACCGGCATGCGGCTAAGGCTCTCCAACGAAGGCGAGCATGGTCCCAATGGCGGCCCCCCTGGTGATCTCTACGTCGCCATTACCGTCAAACCTCATCAGATCTTTCAGCGAAAGGGGCTCGACATCGCCTGCGACGTCCCAATCAACCTGGTCACGGCTGTACTCGGAGGGAAAGTGGAAGTACCGACCCTCAAGGGGGACACCGTCATCAAAGTTCCACCGGGCACTCAACATGATAAAGTCCTCCGCATAAAGGGATTGGGGATTCCCAGTCTCAAGGGAGGGACGACCGGCGACCAGACCTATACGATGAAGATCCAAATTCCCACCAAACTGACGGCGAGACAAAAAGAACTGCTGATGGAGTACGCCAAAGAGAGCGGCATGTCCATGGAAGCCAATGGCGACGGCTTCTTCGATAAGATGAAGACGTTTTTCGAGTAGCCGGACGGTCCTTCCTGAATCTCTAGTGCCCCCATGCCTGTATTTTTCGTTTCTGCTGAGTGTGTCACACCTCCCACCATTTCACTAGCTGGCGAACTCCTGACGCACCTCAAGGATAGCCTCCGGATCGCCGTCGGCGACACTCTCTGGCTCAGTGATGGCCACGGCACCAGATACCGCGTAGAAATCGATGCCGTCTCGAAACAGACGATCACCGGACAGATCCTTGAAACCATTCAGGAGCCTCTTTACGTGGCGCCTCACCTGATCCTTGGCCAGTCACTACTCAAGGGTGAGAAAATGGACTGGGTCATTCAAAAGGCCACCGAACTCGGCGTACACGAGATTATCCCGATTGAAAGTCGGCATAGTGTCGTACAACTCAAAGCTGATCGCCTCGATCATCAACTCACTCGATGGCAACGGATCGCAGTGGAAGCCGCCCAACAATCAGAACAGTGGCGCATCCCAACGATCGCCAGGCCACAATCGTTCACAACGGCGCTTTCACACGATCGGACACCCTCCATGATCCTCATGCTTACTGAGCGCCACGACGGGAAAAGTTTGCAGACCATCACACTTCCTCAAGACACGAGCGGCTCCCTACTCGTCTTGATCGGACCAGAGGGAGGGTGGAGCAAGGAAGAAAGAGAGATCGCCGCGCGGCAAGAAGTCGAACCCATGACGCTTGGTCGACAGATTCTCCGCGCGGAAACCGCCGCCATCGCGACCATCAGCATTCTCCAATCGCGCCTCGGCAGACTGGGATAGATGATCCATCCGGCATACGTGAAGCGCTATTCATTCCACGCCACCACGGAGACGAGACCTGGACCCGAAGCGGTTGCCCCAAGAAACAGGATGAATCAGTCGTTCTTTGGCTGATGCTGACATTACAGTCCACCCATTGCATTCCATCCCTCCTGACCCGTATTCTCGTTTGATGGATGTCTCATCGTTGTCGATGGAACAATTGAAGGAACTGGTCCAAGGCCTCGTAGACGATCGCGTTCGGGAGTTGATCGGAGATCCTGATCTTGGCCTTCGGCTCGGCGATTCACTCCGGGCCCGACTCAAGGAGTCACTCGCGAACAGCACGCGCCTCTCCGGCGAAGACGTGGCGGAGCGACTCGGCCTTCGGTGGTAGAACACGATGCCCTGGTACCGCCTCGCCTTTCAACCCGGCATTGCTCAAGATCTCGCCGGCATTGACCAACCCATGGCCCAACGGCTGCTCGACAAGGCGAAGTGGCTGGCGTCCAACATCGACAACCTGCGCCATGAACCCATTGCAGATGATCTTCCGGGGCTCTGCAAATATGCCGTGGGGGACTGGCGGATCTTCTATGCGATCGACCGCACGGAACAGCTCGTCGACATCCACGCGATCATTCCACGATCAGGATTGAGGTAGCCACTGAACGATGAGCACCACCCTTGCTGGGACAGCATTCGAGCACGGGACTCAGCTGAAGAGGGAACGAGCCTGTCTGGAAATCGCGCACGTAGAAACGAAGCGCCTCGGCCACAAGCGAGAAAACAATCTTCCCCCAGGGAATGTCTTCCCACTTGAAAGGCTCCACTTCCAAGCTTTCAGCCTCGACACCGACTATCGGCATGAGCATCCTGCCATGAAACACCATGTCACCCTGGCCGATGTTCGGCATGCGCAATACAGCATAGCGCAAGAGAATCGCCGCTACGGCCAACGCCTCTTCCGTCGTCTCCCCGATCTCCCTGAATCCGGCGGGAAAGGTCCAGAGCCTCAGTTAAGGATTGACCGCTCGCCAACACAAGAGAGTCCGGTCTTCCTACTGAGGAGTACCACCTGCAACGATCTTCGGATCATGGGTAGGAATCACCTGGCAGTGCACGCAGACGTAGCGCAGCGCATTGTCGCAGGGTGGAATCTTTTAACCGACCGGAGCCCCACAGAATTTCACGAGGGGGTTTCACAACGATAATGGGTAAGGATGGATAGCACAACACAGCAGTTCTTCGCACCCTGCCCGCGCGGGTTAGAAGCCATACTTGAGGCGGAACTTCAGAGCCTCGGCGTACCGATGACGACCAAGACCGAAGGGGGTGTCGGCTTCAACGCACCCTGGTCGACCACGTATTGGGTCAATCTCAAGTCACACATCGCCAGTCGCGTCCTGTGGGAAGTCGGCCAGCGTGCTTACAAAACGGAACAGGATGTTTATCACGCCGCGTACGCGTTAGCCTGGCCTGATTGGTTCACCCCCACACAGACGATCAAAGTAAAGGTGAGCGCCCGTCGTTGTCCTCTCCCCAGTCTGGACTTTCTGACCCTCCGAATCAAAGATGCGATCTGCGATAAATTTGTTGCCGCACGGCACAAGCGACCCAGCGTCGATACGCAACGTCCCAACATCAGGGTCGATGCCTTTCTCGATCAGAGCACCGTCACGTTCTACCTGGATACGTCCGGTGAGCCTCTGTTTAAGCGCGGTCATCGGCTGGGCCCCGTCGAAGCGCCGCTCAGGGAAAATCTGGCGGCAGGCATCCTGCGTCTCACCGGCTGGACGCCCCATGACCTGTTGCTCGATCCCATGTGTGGGAGCGGGACGATTCCACTCGAAGCCGCTCTCATGGCTCGTCAGGCCGCGCCAGGCATCGCGCGGAATTTTGGCTTTGAGCGGCTGCTGATCCACGACGCGACACAATGGGAACGGCAACGCGAAGCAGCTAAGGCCACACAAGTAGCCGCCGCCCCGTCCGCCATCTATGCCTCTGATCGTGACCCCGCGATGGTAGAGATTGCGCAGCGAACGTTTCGAGGCGCTGGAATTGCCGACGACATTCGGTTAAAGCAGAGTGACATACTCGAACTCTCAGCACCCGCCGCACAGGGCGTAATGGTCATCAACCCACCCTATGGCGTCCGTCTCAGTCGGCGGGACGAACTGGAATCGTTCTACCCCAAGCTAGGCGATTGGCTGAAACAGCGCTTCGCCGGATGGCGTGCCTATGTGCTGACCGGTGATGCCCGCGTGCCGAAGCTGATCGGACTCACGCCATCGAAACGTATTCCGCTCTTCAACGGAGCGTTGGAATGTCGGCTCTATGAGTTCGTCATCGTCCAAGGCGGCGCGAGACGACGCCTCATACCTCCGAAATCCTAATCTCGCAGTACTAACGGATCGCGCAGTCCTTAGGATTTCCGAGCGGTATAAACTCAGGCAGGCAACTCTATCTACACATGGCTGATCGATCTTCCCGACCCTTTACGAGTCGTACAACAAGCATGCAAAACGACAACCCAACCAGAGCATAGCTCCCTCCCACCCCGACCTCTTTCATTTCCTTCTGGACAAGTAGTCCCAGCTCATCTGGTCAGCGATTCTCATCGAGGCTCCGTTCCAGTCCATGATCCCTGCCACGGAGTAAAGCTTTGCCTCAACCTTCGCTATGTGTTGGAACACCTTGCGCGATCGGTCTCAGACAATTGAGAGGCGTGGTCAGTATGAACTACTCGGCTATTCCATCTTTTGCCAAGCCTGCTCATTTCACCTCAGTCGTTTCTACCAGTCTTCCCTCTCCCTTTCCCTTTCCTTACCCTATCGACCAGGGAACACCACCATTGATTCGCTTGGAACTACGAGCGTATCACCAGGCTTGAGTTCAAAGTTATCCGCTATTCCGCTTCGGAGTACAATATCGTCGTAACTCGCCGTGAATCGCTTCAGCCCTGGAGCAACGTCCGTAAACCGAAAAATGACGATCTGATTTCTTGCCGCGGTCTCCTTAAAGCCTCCGGCTATGGTAATTCCCTGCAGGAGCGTGGTTTTACTCTTCAGTGGATACTTACCAGGATTCGCGACCTCGCCGAGCAAGAAGATATTGGAACTATTGACTTCCTTCAAGGTGACTGCAACAACAGGATTTTGGACATATTCTTTGAGTCGATTCGTCATTTCATCAGCCAATTTGGTGGGCGTTTTTCCCACGGCAATGACATCCCGGATAATCGGCATTGAAAAGCGTCCATCAGGACGTACCTGCACTTGCCTGGACAAGTCTGGATTCCTCCAGACGGTAATGTCCAATACATCTTCGGCACCGATCACATATTCACTGCTGACCGCATTGGACAGCTTGTCCATCATCGCCTGACTGATTGCCTTCTCAGTCTGCAGGACCGTAGCAGACAACATGGGAATATCAGTGGGCGACTTAGCGGCATCCGACTTACTTGAACCTGACTCGCAGAACCCCGATCCTGCGAATGGGACAATGGTGAAGACACTCGTTAGCAACCATAGAACATATCGCATAAACGTGATCCTTCCTGTCCGAATAGCCTAGTGAAGACACCTGGCCGCCTGAACTTATTGCCCACAGTCCTGCTCGAGCAGGGGAAAACCAGTACACAGCTTCTTGCTCTTCACGCTACGCCTCAGCTGGGCAAGAACATACGTGAACGCCGACCCAAAGAACCCTGACTCAGCGACAAGCGCCTGTGTGCTCGTATCCGTCCACTGATCGACGCTGCCTCTCGAATTAGACTCTACCATAAAGCACCTCCTCAACCTACTACCCTTTCCGCTCGTCAATAGTGATGCGAGCCTTTCGATGTCACCAATGGCTGGTATCAGCGCATCATTGCTGTAATCAACTGTTCACCACCGTACCAGACTGACCACACAAAGAGGCACACACCTTGCTCCGTCATGTAAATAGGCCGAGAGTCCATACTTCCACGTACGCGTGAGATCCCTAGCAGGCTGTTGACAAAGTCCACCAGCGGCGTTCTCGCCTCGCTCAGAGGCTCAACGTACGGCAGAGAGTACGATTCGCCTCTTCGCTCGCTGCGGCCTTGCTGGATGGCCTTTCTGAACAGCCTGTGCGGTATTCTCCAGACGTTCGTGACCTCAGGCAGGGCTCCATTTCCGAGCTCGTTCTTGGGTTTGTCAACACACTGCTAGATGTCATTTAATCCTAACCACAATACTGTTCATTTTAAAAGACTGCTCAATTACAACCCCCGACCCCTATTACGGTATCATTATTGACACACAGTACACTCTCGCCATCTTACTGTCAGGATATAAAGACTCCCGACCCTATTATTAAGACACTCTCAATGACGTATTACGGCAACACTGTCATAACCTTGACGGAATCAGCATGCTTACGCATGTCAAGATTTTGTATTAACATAGCAATATATAACTACGTACTAATTAATCATTTGAGATATCACACCTTGAATATTAGGCGCGGTTCTTGCGTGACTTCCTCGACAGCTGGTGCCTCATCAACCTAGGAGGGATCGATGGAATGTCCAAAGTGCAAAGGGACGATGTTGTTGGAGAGATTCTCTGACTTCTTTCTCGTATTCTATGCCTGGAAATGCCTCAATTGCGGTGCCATTATCGACCGCACCATTTCCAAGAATCGTCGAAAGAGTCTGGCCCCACAGGAGGCCCAGGTCGTGGATGTCGGCTAAACAGATCATACCCATTAATATGGTGTCGGGAGTCTTTTCTTGACATTTGTGTAGTAGATTCATTAGAAGATCATCTATGCCACGTCGTCCTCGTCTTGCTGCAGGCAACCTTGCCTATCATGTCCTGAACCGTCGGGTAGGGCGACTCCCGCTGTTTGAGACGCCGTCAGACTACATTGCCTTCGAAGCTATTCTGGCCGAAGCCCACGCCGAATTTCGCATCCGCATCGCCGCCTATTGCCTCATGCCGAATCACTGGCACCTTCTCCTGTGGCCGCGCCACGATGGCGAACTGTCAGAAATTCTTCGCTGGATTACCGTCACCCATACGCAACGGTGGCATGTGCGGCACGAGACCGCCGGCACTGGTCCTGTCTATCAAGGCCGCTTCAAATCCTTTCCTGTCAAGACGGATGAACATTTTTTGACCGTCGCTCGGTATGTAGAACGCAATGCACTACGGGCCAAGTTGGTCAGACAGGCGGAAAACTGGCGGTGGAGTAGCCTATGGCGACGTGCTCAGGGCGATGCCAAACTGACAGCCTGGCTGAGTGACTGGCCGGTCCCGTTCCCGCGCAATTGGATGATGCGTGTGAATCGTTCCGAGAGCGGGGAGGAACTAGAGACTCTTCGAGTGAGTGTGCAGCGAGGGCGTCCGTTCGGTGACGAGGCTTGGGTAAACAGGATGGCGAAGCGATTTGGATTGGAATCAACGCTGCGTCCGCGCGGAAGGCCCAAAGGATCCTGACCACCGGGAAACATACGCGGTAAACAACCACTCAGCGATTCAGTTGCAGATGCACGATGGTTCCATTTTCACCGCTCGCCCACCCGCGTTCAGCATCGGGAAAACTGAGGCCAAAGAGTGACGCTGGGGCAATCGATTTTCCCTCGCTCCAGGTGAGACCGGCATCCGTCGTCCGATACAACGTTCCTCGCTCACCGACAATCCAACCTTCTTGCCGGCTCGTGAACCGGACCTTCAGCAAATCAGTGAGCTTCGTACAAGTACGCCCACAGGGCAGAGTCTGATCCACCCATGTGGCACCGCCATCCATCGTTTGAAACAACGCCCCCGCATTGCCGACCGCCCAACCCGTCGCGGCATCGGTGAAAAAGACGTCGAACAAGGTTACCGCACTCTGCGTGCCTTGCGCGGTCCATGTCGCACCACCATCGGATGTCGACAGAATGGTTCCCAGTGCGCCAACGATTGTCCCCTTCTGCTCATCGAGAAAGTGTGCCGTATAGAGCGCCGCCGTGGTCCCACTGATCTGTTCCCTCCAATGCTGCCCTCCATCTGTCGTATGATAGATGGTGCCGCCTCCCCCAACCGCCCAGCCGACATTGGGAGAGGGAAAAGAGACGGCGTACAGCGGCTGCTGCGTATCGATCGCCTGTTGAGACCAGGACTCTCCTCCATTGATCGTGCGGCCGAGCCATCCTCCGGCACCGGTCACCCATCCGTGTGACGAATCGGCAAAAAACACGCTCGTAAGCAAGGCTGTTGTTCCACTGGCCACGCGCTTCCAACTTTTCCCACTATCACCGGTCTTGAGAATCGTTCCACCAGCCCCCACCGCCCAGCCCTGTTGAGGCGTGGGAAAATGGATACTCAGCAGGGTGGATTTTGTAGTACTCGCCTGGATTGTGAGGGAAAGAGCGGTCTCACGACTGGTGGCCAATTGCGGAAACCCCAGCGCCACAAGCAACAACAAGGAGATGATACGCAATCGAACCCGGACAACGTGGAATGGAATCAGCATTATTGATTGGTGCCCGCATCAGGCCTGTTATTCGTCCAATACCCATCGTCGGGAAGCCCCTTGGCCTCGATGGTGAACTGTCCGGCTTCCACCGTCAGCCATTTCTTCGGCGAACAGCAGGTGCCATCGGGCAAGAGATCCCACGATCCTCGACGGACAACCAAGGGCCCAGTGGCAAGATCATCGAAAAAGCCGCCCTTCTTTCCGATGCCATACAGATTGCGGTGCGGAACTTTGACGACGATCTCCTGATCCGTCCACGACTGCACCAGAGCCGCCGCGCCGTTGAAGAGCACTTCCGTGCGGGAGACGTTCGATACCACCGTGGCACTGGCCTCCGGCTCGTTGATCTCAATGTCGGATCGCCGTTTGTACGCCTTCTGATTAAGCCCAAGATCGGCATGTTCCGCGGTCTTCAAGAAGGTCCCAAACCCGCTTCCCTTGATGGTAACCGTTGCATCCAACCCGGCTGACTTGGGATCATAGGTTTCAACCGTGGGCGTCACCACTGCGAAGTCCCCTGCCTCAATCGCCAGCGTCCCCCGTTCAGCACAGCAGAGCCCCCCGAGATTCGGTTTCGTGGCGCTCCGATAGATCACCACCTTACCGCTTTTTGCACTGAATGGCACCCACACATCGATTCGATCGTCGTTCCATCGATAGATGACGGCCGGGACCCCGCCGATCTCAACTCGATTCTGCCCCGTATTGAAATCCATGAAGTTGTACGGTGTCGCCCCGCTCTCAGAATAGAACCCAAAATGTTCACCATTGATCCTAAGCAGCGTCCCAATCGGAGCACTGGCGGGACTCAGCGTCGTCATACGAGGCACATGAACCGTAAACTGCGCAAGCACCCGTTCTTGCCCCTGCCGCCGCAACACCAGCGGGCCAGACTCGGCATCAAGCGGGACATGGACCACGATCACATCGTCTTTCCATTGGGCAATCGTCGCCGGCTTTCCAGCAATCAACACACCGTCATCCATCCGCTCTTTGGACTGACCGAATCCTTGGCCGAATAGAACTACCTTCGTTCCGACCGGCCCACTGATCGGATCCACTCGAATCGACGGAATCAGTTTCAACGGAACGGCATTGCTCCTGACATACTCAACAGGCGCACAACAGGATCCATCCGGAAGCGGATCCGAAGAGGCCAACCGCACCACCACATCGCCGCTCGTCGCATTGGGAGGGATCTCCAGCTCAATCTTGTCATCCTTCCAACGCTGCGGCCGAACGATCACCCCGCCAACGATCACATCATTCACCCCAAACATCGTATTGGGATCGCGTGCCCCGGCGGACAGCCCAAAATGCTGCCCCGTGATCTGGAGCGTGGCCCCACGCTCGGCTTCCGTCGGCGTGATAGCTTCGATCTGTGGTGTGACGATCGTCAACAGCCCGGCGAGCACCTTCTTCTTCCCGATCAGAATCTCGACGAACCCACTCGTCGCCTTGAACGGAACCTTGATCTCAATCAGTTCTGCCTCCCATCGCTGCACGAGAGCCGATAGTCCATTGACCGTGACCTTATTGAATGACGTCGACTTGAAGGGGCCGAACCCCTTTCCGTTCAGTGTAACTGTCGCGCCAGGAGTCACCATGCTCGTTGAAAGCTCAACAGTCACCTTGCTCTCGATCGGCTTACGCTTACTCGCTGCCGCAGCATCGTCGTGGGACAGAAGCAGCGACAACACGAGGAACGTAGTGAGTATGGCAAATCGTTGCATGGGTAACCTTTCAAACGTGAACCGGGAAGGAGAAAACCATGACGTGCACCATGCACGACTTTAACAAGTGGTTTTTTTGAGAGTCAAGTGCTTGAGACGAGCCATTATGGTGGACAGCACCTCCAGCGCTACGTCGACAGCGATCACAGCGCTATACAACGGACTCTCGGCGCAACGCTGCCAAGAGAAGCAGTCGCCCCTCCGCAAGACAACTTATCCCGTCATAATCGACCCGACTAAAAATACTCCCGCCCCCTTTCTATCATCCACATCCACGGCCGTCATCGCACCAGGCGAGCAACAGAGGGCGCCCAGCTCATCCCCCCACCCTGCCAGGTGGGGAACTCCCGAGAAATTAGATCACTTGAATTCAAGGTTGAAGTGCAACACCTGCGGCCCGCGCAAAGACTTCGGCTGGGGTCCGATAGGCGAGGCATTTCCGGGGTCGATTATTCAATTCCTCCACGACCGACGCAAGTCGGTGTGCCGTGATCGTCGAGAAATCTGTCTGTTTCGGGAAATAATCGCGTAATAAGCCGTTGGTGTTCTCATTCGTCCCACGTTCCCATGCCGCATAGGGAGCGGCAAAGTACACC
>NIUT01000032.1 GCA_002254365.1 Nitrospira sp. UW-LDO-01 | reverse complement strand
GCGTTCAACAACGGTAACAAGGTTCTGCTCTTCGGCAACGGTGGAAGCTCAACCGATGCAGCACATATCGCCGCTGAATTTGTGGGACGCTATCGGCGTGACCGAGTGCCTCTCCCCGCGATCGCCCTCGCGACGGACATCGCCGCGATCACGTGCATCGCCAATGACTATGGGTTTGAGGAGCTCTTTGCCCGCCAAGTTCGAGCGCATGGCCGAACAGGCGATATTGCCATCGGCATCAGTACGAGCGGGAACTCTCCCAATGTCCTGAAAGGCATCGCGGCGGCGCGTGAGTGCGGACTCATTACCGTGGCTTGGACCGGCGGATCGGGAGGCAAGCTAGCCGGACTGGTCGACTACCCGTTTATCGTGCCATCCACCCTGACATCTCGCATCCAAGAAAGTCATATTACGCTCGGTCATGTCCTATGTGAGCTGATAGAGGATCATCTCCTTGGGAACACGCCCTGACCGGACAACTCCAGCACGCCGTCCTGCCTTGATTGCTCCGATCAATGTATCGGATCTCAAGACCTATCCATTGAAGAAACGGTATAGCAAGGTTCGGGTCTCCGACTTTGCGATGCCGTGGAAACGTGGCGGTTCTTTTAAAACGTTCTGCGATGGCCTGCCCGATATCCTTGCAGTCAAGTCATTGCGGGCCGTGACCCGCGCCATCGTCAAGGCTCATCGGAAGCGCCGTCCTGTCATCATCGGAATCGGTGCACATGTCATTAAAGTGGGGCTCGCCCCAATCATCACGGATTTGATGGAACGGGGGATCGTCACAGCAGTGGCCATGAATGGGGCGGGGATTATTCATGACTTCGAACTGGCCCTCATGGGGCATACCTCCGAGGAAGTCGATGCTGAGATCGATGAAGGTCGATTTGGTATGGCGGAGGAAACGGGACGGATCTTGAACGACGCCATCAGCCGTGGCGCCTCGGCAGGCCATGGATTAGGGGAAGCCATTGGGAACTACATGAACCACGCGGCACATCAGTTCCCGAATCGCAAGACCAGCATTCTCGCCACCGGCGTTCGGCTTGGCATACCGGTCACCGTCCATGTTGCGGTCGGAACCGATATTATCCACATGCACCCCTCGGCCGATGGAGCCGCCATCGGGGCCACGTCGCTGCTCGACTTTCGGCGCCTGACGGCCGTGGTTGCCAAGATGGAAGGCGGGGTGTACGTCAATATCGGATCCTCCGTCATTCTTCCGGAGGTCTTTCTCAAAACGCTGTCGTTAGGGCGAAACCTCGGTCATCCGATTTCGAACATTACCACCGCCAATATGGATTTCTTGGTCCATTACCGCCCTCAGACCAACGTCGTGCGACGTCCGACGCAAAAAGGCGGCCATGGCTATTCATTGACCGGGCACCATGAGATTATGTTGCCGTTGCTCGCGGCAGCAGTGTTGGAGGAACTGGGATGAAACCGGCCTCAACTGCTTCACCCACCTCAGGCCTCCCGTCTTCGGATGCGTTACAGGCCTATTGGCAGCAGTTGAATGCGCAATATTTTTCCAGCTCGCTCCCGCCGATTGCGATCCTCTGGAGTCGTCGCCTGACCTCCTCGGTCGGGATGTTCAGCAGTCGCGGAGGCCCACGAGCCGCCTTCACGCATCGGAATTGCCGCCAGATTCGCCTCTCACTTCTGCTGTTCGAACAACTAGCTCACCGGACACTGTCTATCGAGCAGGAACTACGCAACACCCTCGCGCATGAAATGATCCATCAATGGCAGTTTGATATTCTCAAACGGCGGCCTGACCACGGACTGGCATTCCTAAAAAAAATGACGCAGATCAATCGTTCAGGAGAGGTTGCGGTTACGACGTACCACTCACTGGAGAAGGAAGTCCTCGCCTTGTCGAGATTCTCCTGGCAATGCCTCGACTGTGGGCAGCTCTATCGGCGGCAACGGAAAACGATCCAGCCTCAACGACATCACTGCGGAGCCTGCCGCGGAACCTTGCAAGAGCTCACCTCAGAACCGACGCAACACAAAGAGGATCGCCACCCATCCGCTGATCAGGCTTCTGAAGCGCGCGCTCGACCGCGACCACCACAAAACCCCACCAGACCACCGGAGCAGTTGACGCTCAAACTGGCGTGACAGGAGCGAAGCATACGGAAGACACCCTTGTTACGCGGCTTCCCGGCTCTTCCCTGATGGAGACGACTCACGTGCGTTCTTTATGCGCTCAAGGACAGTCGCCAAGTCCTCGACCGAAATCGGCTTGGAAAGATAGTCATCCATCCCTGCAGCCAGGCATTGCTCACGGTCTCCCTGCATGGCGTTCGCAGTCAAGGCTACAATCGGCACACGATGGGGGGGCTCGGGTTTCGAGTTTCGAATTTCAGGTTGGAGGCTCGAATGAACCGGCCTTTGACTCGAAACCTGGAACTCGGAACTAGAAACAGCTCCTGACACTTCACGCTCTCGAATTACTCGTGTCGCTTCAAAGCCATCCATCTCCGGCATTTGACAGTCCATGAAGATGACATCGTAACGGATCCGAGACAGCGCCTCGACCACTTCCCGCCCGTTGGCCACCACATCGATACGATACCCCAATCGCTGGAAGAGGCGGACCGCCACTTTCTGATTCACGACGTTATCCTCAGCCAGCAGTATGCGAAGGTCCACGTTGGC
>NIUT01000031.1 GCA_002254365.1 Nitrospira sp. UW-LDO-01 | reverse complement strand
GCCTAATCGAGACAGAGGACGTGGATGCCGACATCCTCATCGTCTCCTCGGGCACTGCCGTCTCTCAGGGACGGGAAGCCATCCGCCTCCTGGCGGATGAAGGCATTCGCGTCGGATTGGTCAAGATCAAAACCCTGCGCCCCTGGCCGGAAGAAGAACTCATCGAGGCGACCAAGCATGCCTCACACATCATCGTGCCGGAGTTCAACGCGATCGGATGGATGGCCAAAGAAATTAAAGCCACCATCCCCAACAGCAAACGGGTCGTCGCCGGTCCCCGTGTCTGCGGCGGCATGACCTTGCCACCGGAAGTCATCGTCGAGGAAGTCAAGAAGGCGATCGGTATGCGATCCGGCGTGCTGGCGGGACGTGGAGGATGAACGTGTGATGCCCCAACAGACCAGCAGATAGGTAGTTGACTACGTAAGCAATGTAACCATCACCGCCGTAATGGCGGACCACAGCGAAAGCGAGGTACCTCATGAGTCTCGATTATGTAAAGTTCAGCCCCGGATTCGAATCCTTCATGCCGAAAGAATATCGGGATATGGTGGAGCACGGGCCCTTCGGGAAGAAGACGACGGTATCACAGATGGGGAGCTTCAAAGAAATCCTCGAAGAGCATCCCATGTGCGCAGGCTGTGCGATGACCCTGTTCATCCGGCTTGCTATCGTTGCGTTCCCAAATCCTGAAGATACGATTACCGTTGGAACGGCGGGCTGCGGTCGGCTGGCGATTTCCCAAGCGGCCATTCCGTTCGTGTACGGCAACTATGGAGACCAGAATGGCGTGGCGAGCGGACTGTCACGCGGATTGCGAGTTCGTTTCGGCGACAAACCCAAGGATGTCGTCGTCATGGCCGGTGACGGCGGAACCGCCGACATCGGATTCCAGCAAGTCCTCCACTCCTGGTTCAGGAAGGAGCGGTTCACGACGATCATGCTGGATAATGAGGTGTACGGGAATACGGGCGGACAAGAAAGCGGTATGACGACGAAAGGCGCCGTGCTCAAGATGGCCCCGCTCGGCAAGAAGTTCGAGAAAATGGACATGGTTGCCATGGCGAAGATCGCGGGCTGCGCCTACATCGCCACCGTCGTGCCGAATAATCCGCGCCGAGTGGAAAGCTGCATCAAGAAGGCCGTGCTGATCGCTCGTGAGGTCGGCCCGACCTATATCCAAGCCTATACGTCCTGCAATATCGAGTATGCGATCCCGACCGACCAGGTGATGGCCGACGCCAAGACCGTTGAAGACGACCGGTACAAGTTTGCCGAGTATGTGAGCGAGGATGCCAAGGCCTATTTAGCCGAGCGATACGGGTACAAAGAGTTCGCCCAGAAGCCGGTGGCGACCATCACGAACGCGTGATCAGACGGGGTGGAAGATTCCGAAGAAGGCCCACACGGCCTGCTCGGATCTTCCACCCCTCAGCCGATAGGCCCTGTTCTCAATCTGAGCGGAACGCGCTGAAGCAGAAAGCGACCGACCATGCAAACACTTGATATCCATCGCCCCGAAATGCCGGATCTTCAGTTCGTGCTATTAGTCACAGCCCTCTGCACATCTCGCCTCACGGTGCTCAATATTCCGGGAACGCTCCGCGCTACCATATTTAATCGTTGCTGGGCGCTCATTCATGAAACCCCTCCGCCTCGCAAGCTGGAGGATCGGGTCTTGGACCTCCGTCCCTGGACCGAGCTCACCGTTGAAGCGATGGGAGAGACCATCCGCGTGGCCCTCATGGAATCAGAAATCCGAATCTTGGCCTGGGACCATGCCTCCAGCGAGTCAACACGTACCAGCACGCCAGAAGCCAATCCCTTGATCGAGCGACTCGCGCAACTCTATCCCCAACCACCCGAGGACAGTCTCGACGACAATGTCATAGACGCGACGTCGCAGTGATAGGCTGGCAATACAAGCCAAGAGCTGTTTGAGCCTCATGGGCTTCTCACCCGATTGTCATTGATCCGCTCTTACCACGCATAGGCTT
The DNA here is from genome assembly GCA_002254365.1 of Nitrospira sp. UW-LDO-01. Lineage (GTDB taxonomy): Bacteria > Nitrospirota > Nitrospiria > Nitrospirales > Nitrospiraceae > Nitrospira_D. Next base: position 688 of record NIUT01000031.1, on the reverse strand, counting down.
CCGGGGCGGTCCCACCCGGACCTGGGAACAGGTCGTCCAGCTGCTTCATAGTTTCCTGACTCAGTGTGAGACTCAGCGTCCGCATCGCGCCATCGAGTTGCTCCATGGTGCGTGGCCCAATGATTGGCGCTGTGACGGCTTTTTGATGCAGCAACCAGGCTATGGCGACGTCCGCCGGGCGTTCATCAATCCGTTTGCAGAGGGCCTCATAGGCTTCCAATTTCGTGCGCGACTTCTCGATGTCCTTCTTCAGCTCTTCGTCCGCGCGGCGCCCGCTATTGGCTGGTTGCAGCACTCCAGCTAAGAGTCCTCGACCCAGGGGACTCCAAGGGATCAGACCGATACCATAGGCCTCACAAGCAGGGATGACTTCCAACTCGATCGTGCGCTCATTGAGGTTGTACAGACTTTGCTCCGACACCAAACCCAGAAAATTTCGGTGACGCGCCGCTTCCTGCGCCTGAGCCAAATGCCACCCGGCAAAGTTGCTGCTGCCCACATAGACGACCTTTCCTTCTCTGACTAACTGCTCTATAGCCTGCCAGACTTCCTCCCAGGGTGTCTCCCGATCGACATGATGCATCTGATACAGATCAATCCAGTCTGTGTGAAGCCGACGCAGACTCGCTTCACAAGCCTGCTTGATATGCCGAGCTGAAAGGCGAGACTGGTTCGGCCACTCCCCCAT
>NIUT01000030.1 GCA_002254365.1 Nitrospira sp. UW-LDO-01 | reverse complement strand
GAGATGTTTGTCGGCGTAGGGGCTTCACGCGTACGTGACCTCTTCGAGCAAGGGAAAAAGCACGCCCCCTGCATTATTTTCATTGATGAAATCGATGCGGTCGGTCGTCTGCGTGGCGCGGGTCTTGGCGGGGGACATGATGAGCGGGAGCAAACGCTCAATCAATTACTCGTTGAAATGGACGGATTTGATACGACTGAGGGAGTGATCTTGGTTGCGGCCACCAACCGTCCCGATGTGCTTGATCCTGCCTTGCTGCGACCTGGGCGTTTCGATCGCCAGGTTGTCGTGAATCGTCCTGATCTCAAGGGCCGTTCTGAAATCCTGAAAGTCCATACCAAAAAGGTTCCCATCTCCGGGAACGTCGAGTTGGAAAAGATTGCTCGGGGAACTCCAGGGTTTTCCGGTGCCGACCTTGAAAATCTTGTGAATGAGGCCGCCTTGTGGGCCGCCCGTCAAAACAAAAAAGAAGTCGAGAACATCGACTTTGAGATGGCAAAAGACAAAGTTATGATGGGTGCGGAACGGAAGAGCATGATTCTCACCGATGAGGAAAAGCGTATTACGGCCTATCATGAAGCCGGCCATGCCTTGATGGCCAAGCTCCTCCCGGGCACCGATCCGGTTCATAAAGTCACGATTATTCCGAGAGGCCGTGCCCTGGGTGTGACCATGCAATTGCCGACCGACGACCGGCACAACTATTCCAAGGAGTTTCTCTATAATACGCTGGCGATTCTCATGGGTGGACGTGTGGCCGAGGAGCTTGTCTTTCAGCATGTCACCACTGGAGCAGGCAACGATCTGGAACGTGCCACTGATCTGGCACGTAAGATGGTTTGCGAATGGGGCATGAGCGAAAAATTAGGGCCGTTGACATTTGGGCAGAAGGAAGACTCCGTATTTCTTGGACGGGACTTCGCGACCAAACGGGATGTCAGCGATCAAGTCGCGCTCGAAATCGATCTTGAGATCAAACGTTTCGTCACAGATAACTATGAACGTGCGCGCCGCGTACTGACTGAACAGATGTCCGGTCTCAAGGCCTTAGCAGAGGCCTTGCTTGAAAAAGAAGTACTGGACGGCCAAGAAATCGATCAGATTTTATTGCAGTCTTCCTCTCAAACTGTTCCAGCCTAATCTATTCGCATCACGGCTCTCCTCTTGGGGAGCCGTGATGGTATTGCCAACACATAGATACTGAGCTTCTGCTCCGGTGAGGCTACCTTCATTCGGACCACGGGCATGCTTAGGGTCATACTTGGTCACGGTCTCAATGCAAGAGATGTCAGGACACCCAGCTCCCTCCGAACAGTGGTTTTTAGCGAAAGGTCACAAGATTGATTGCCGGACTCGTCCTCTCATCATGGGCGTCGTCAACGTTACGGCTGATTCGTTTTACGATGGTGGACGCTATCTCAAATCTGACCGAGCTATTGCGCACGCAATGGAACTCGTCGGACAAGGCGCCGATCTGATCGATATCGGCGGGGAATCGACCAGACCCGGGTCCCAATTCATCAGTGAACAGGACGAACTAGACCGTGTACTACCAGTCGTTGAGGAACTGGCCCACCGGATATCCATTCCGATTTCCGTCGACACCACGAAATCGCGAGTCGCTCAATGCGCCTTGGATCATGGAGCCTCAATCATTAATGATGTGAGTGCGATGACACAGGATCCGGCCATGGCCTCAGTGATTGCACGGTCAGGCGCCGCCGTCGTCCTCATGCATATGCAAGGCACGCCTCAAACCATGCAGCTCGCACCAAACTATGCAGATGTAGTCAGCGAGGTGATGCAATTCCTTGACGCGCGGGTTCAGGATGCCACCCGTGCGGGGATCGCACGAACGAACATCGTGCTTGATCCAGGATTTGGTTTTGGTAAGCTGGTGTTCCATAATCTCGAACTCCTTCGAAGGTTGTCATCGTTGTTGACCCTGAATCGCCCGCTGCTGGTCGGGCTGTCACGGAAGGCGTTTATCGGAACAATTATCGACAAATCGGTCGAACATCGAGAATGGGGGACGGCAGCTGCCGTCGCATTAGCCGTGGACCGGGGTGCTCGGATTATTCGTGTGCATGATGTCGCCATGATGATGGATGTCGTGAAGATGGCCGCAGCAGCAAGCCGCAGTTGGTCATCGCATGGAGAGGGGAATGATGCGTAGATTATTTGGAACAGATGGTGTACGTGGCGTCGCGAATCTTGATCCGATGACGAGTGAGACCGCCATGCAGCTGGGGCGAGCCGCCGCTCATATTTTTATGCGACGAGCGGGACGTCATCAGATCGTCATCGGCAAGGACACGAGAATTTCAGGCTATATGCTGGAATCTGCCCTCACGGCAGGCATCTGCTCCATGGGCGTCGATGTCCTCTTGGTAGGGCCGATGCCCACGCCGGCTATTGCCTTCTTGACGAGGAGTCTACGTGCTGATGCGGGCGTCGTCATTTCTGCCTCGCACAATCCCTATCAGGATAACGGCATTAAGTTTTTCTCAGGTGATGGGTTCAAACTTCCCGATGAGGTCGAGGCTCGTATTGAAGAGCTCATTGTCTCCGATGAGATCAATCACCTGAGACCGACTGCCGACCTGATTGGGAAAGCCTATCGGATCGACGATGCTGACGGGCGATACATTGAATTTGCCAAACGGTCACTGCCGAGAGAGTTGGATTTCCAGGGGATTAAGCTGGTCGTGGACTGTGCCAATGGGGCAGGATACAAAGTGGCTCCCACCGTCTTGAGAGAATTGGGCGCGACCGTTGAGGTGATTGGGAACAAACCCAACGGTATGAATATCAATCAGGGATG
>NIUT01000029.1:17828-46424 GCA_002254365.1 Nitrospira sp. UW-LDO-01 | reverse complement strand
AAGGGCGTGGACCATCTTGGGATTCAAGTTGATGACACGAGCGAGTTGGATGAAGTGCGTGGACGGATAAAAAGCGCAGCCTTACCAGCGTTTGGTGAAGGAGAAACCGTCTGCTGTTATGCCAAGTCCGACAAAACCTGGGTGCAAGACCCAGCGGGGGTGGCATGGGAAACCTACCGGACGATGGAAGATGTGCAAACTTACGGAACGAATCCGGTCATGACCGAAAGTGCCTGCTGCACCCCGGAGGCAATGGGAACGCCTAATTGCTGTGGGCCTTCGGAACAAACTGCTGGGTGCTGTGGTTGATGATGAGATTTATTTATGGATGCCGCTCTTGCTCCAATTCTTCCAAAACGACTGAACCTGTTTGAACGCTACCTGACGGTATGGGTCGGGCTGTGCATGGTGGCCGGCATGATCCTCGGCCAGTCCGCTCCGGCTGCTGTGCAGCTCCTGCGCAGGATGGAGTTTGGTGAGGGCAGCCACGTCAATTTCCCTATCGCCGTCCTGATCTGGCTGATGATCATCCCGATGATGATGAAGGTGGATTTTACCGCCGTGCGCAATGTCGGCAAGCGGCCACGCGGGTTGCTGGTGACGCTGTTTGTGAACTGGATAGTCAAACCGTTTTCTATGGCCTTCCTGGCGTGGATATTCTTCCGCTTTGTATTTTCCACATGGATGACTACCGCAGATGCCGACCAATACATTGCAGGGGCGATTATCCTTGCAGCGGCTCCCTGCACGGCGATGGTATTTGTGTGGAGTTACCTCATCGACGGCGACCCGGCGTATACGTTGGTGCAAGTGTCGGTCAACGACCTCATCATGCTGGTGCTGTTTGCCCCGCTGGTGGCGCTTCTGGTGAATGGCGCGTCATCGCTGCGTGTGCCCTATGAAGTGCTGCTCTATTCGGTGCTGGCCTTCATCGTAATTCCATTAACTATCGGCCTGTTGCTCCGGCAATGGTTGATCCGCAACCACGGAAAAGATTGGTTTGAACTGACCCTCCTTCCGCGTTTTGCCCCTATCACTATTATCGCCCTGCTCGCGACACTGGTGCTTATCTTTGCGTTTCAGGCCGACAATATCACCGGCAAAGGGTGGCATGTGGTGTTGATTGCCGTCCCGCTTCTCTTACAAGTGTATTTCAACGCCTCGCTGACCTACGGACTCATGAAATGGCTCAGGGTGCCTTACGCCGTAGCCGCACCCGGCGCCCTCATCGGCGCCAGCAATTTCTTTGAACTCGCGGTCGCCACCGCCATTGCGCTCTTCGGTGCTGAATCCGGTGCTGCCCTCGTCACGGTGGTCGGGGTGTTGGTGGAGGTGCCGGTGATGCTGTCAGTGTGCGCGGCTTGCAACCGGACACGGGACTGGTTTCCAACGGAGGCGGCGTGATGAAAAACAGAGTACTCTTTCTCTGTACGGGTAATTCCTGCCGCAGCCAAATGGCAGAAGGCTGGCTGCGACACTTAGCGGGAGATAGGTTTGAGGTTCTGAGTGCGGGAACCAATCCGGTCGGGGTAAACCCGCAAGCCGTTGAGGTGATGCAGGAGGTGGAAATCGATATTTCCCACCAGCAGTCGAAGCACGTTGCGGAATTTCAGGGACGACGGCTTCACTATGTCATTACGGTGTGTGATCACGCTCAGGCATCCTGCCCAACCGAGCCACGAGGAGACGTCAGGCTACATTGGAGTTTTGATGATCCTGCCCATGCACAAGGTTCCGTTCTTGAACGCGTGGAAGTCTTCCGGCGAGTACGGGATGAGATCGGCAAGCAAATCCAAGAGTGGTTACGAAAGGTTGATCAATTGTCGGAGCCCAGCTCAGCATCTGCGCCACATGTGACCTGAACACAGGAATAGAAGCCAGGTCCATCAAAGGAGGACGGTGCATGCCGTGGTTGTCGTTCAAAACGACAGAACTATCTACTATGTCGGAGGATGGTCCAACAGTTTGTACCCAAGTGTCTTGACCGAAACGATCGTGTCATTGAGCAGCGGGACCTTCACTTTTAACCGGCGAATATGGACGTCGACGGTTCGCGTCGTCCCATAGTAGTCGTATCCCCACACTTCATTGAGAAGCACCTCGCGCGTCAGTACGCGCCCAGGATGACGCAACAGATATTCCAACAGCCCGAACTCTTTTGCCGTGAGCAGCACTTCTGTCCCGGTTACCCTCACTTCGTGTCGTGTGAGATCAATCGTGAGCGGGCCATACGTTCCGGAGGTTGGCTTTTGATCAGTAGCCCGTTCCAATCGGCGGAAGAGTGATTTGACTCGTGCGACGAGGGTCTTCGGGCTGAACGGCTTCGTCACATAATCATCGGCACCCAGCTCAAGCCCAACGATCGTGTCCGACTCTTCGGCTTTGGCCGTCAGCATGATGATCGGCAGCATCGCGGTATTGGGAACAGAACGCAGCCGTTTACATACCTCAAGACCATCTAACTCAGGGAGCATGAGATCGAGGACGACCAGATCGGGTTTGTCCTCTTTGACTTTCTTGATTGCCTCGAACCCGGTGCCTGCCGTGGTCGTTCGAAATCCCTCTTTCTCCAAGTAATGTGTGACAAGCTGCCCAATCTCCGGCTCGTCCTCAACAACCAAGATTTTCTTATGAGTGAGGTTACCCATTCGTCGAACCTGCGGGTACTGGAATGAAGAGACGGTCCAACCGACAGCGAGCCTTGTTACCTATTCTGTGTTCGTCCGTGGAAAGCCATAGGAGTTGCTGGGCGAGACAGTTCCGTCCCGGTGCCTACAACGGCATCGACACCATCAGCGTTCTGAAATTGCCGGTGATGATGTATGCCGAATGATCTTGCCTTCCACCAGATACACGACGAGCTCAGCGATATTCGTCGCATGATCCCCCACCCGCTCGAGAGACTTGGCGATAAAGCTCAACCGAATGGCACGAGAAATCGTATGCGGATTCTCCATCATGAAAGAGAGCAGTTCCCGAAACAACTGTTCCATGAGATCATCGACGAAGTCATCATCCATGATCACTTTCCTAGCCAGCTTGGCGTCTTCCTTGACGAAGGCATCGATACTGTCCTTTACCATCACCCGAGCCAGATTCCCCATCCGTGGGATATCAATGTAGGGCTTGAGTTGCGGCTCTTCGTTGAGTTCAATCGCTCGCTCGCAGATACTCTCCGCCAGATCACTGATTCGCTCGAGCTCGGTGGAAAGTTTCATGGCCGTCGTGACCAACCGCAGATCACGCGCCGCTGGTTGATGGAGCGCCAACAACTCGATACAGGCTTCGTCGATCTCCACATCCAACGCGTTCACCTTGTGGTCGCGTTCGATCACTCGACAGGCCAAAGCCGAATCTCGGTTGACCAAGGCGGTCAAGGCTTTGTCGATTTGATCTTCTGCCAAGCCAGCCATACGGGCCAGTTTCGTCTTTAACTCAGCAAGTTCCTCGTCGAAATGTCGTTGCATCATAGCCTCACCCGAATCGTCCGGTGATATAGTCTTCGGTCTGTTTGTTCGACGGATTCGTGAATAACTGCTTGGTCCGGCCGAACTCAATCAGGCGGCCAAGATACATGAATGCAGTACAATCGGACACTCGCGCCGCCTGTTGCATATTGTGCGTCACAATGACGACGGTCAACTCCTTCTTCAAGGAAAACAGCAATTCTTCGATGATCCCGGTCGCGATTGGATCCAACGCCGAGCAGGGTTCGTCCATCAGGAGCACGTCGGGTTTCACGGCGAGCGCCCGCGCGATGCAGAGTCGCTGCTGCTGCCCTCCGGACAGCCCAAGCGCACTCTTGTTGAGACGATCCTTCACTTCTTCCCAGAGGCCTGCCCCTCGGAGACTGCGCTCGACGATCTCCTCCAACACTGTTCGATTCTTCAGACCTTGCAACCGTGGACCGTATGCGACGTTTTCATGGATCGATTTGGGGAAGGGATTAGATTTTTGAAAGACCATTCCCACCCGTTTTCGAAGGTCGGTGATATCGATGAGCGGGTTAAAAATATCCATGTTATCGATGAGGATATTCCCTTCATGCCGCGCCCCTTCGATCAGATCGTTCAATCGGTTCATGCATCGGAGCAATGTGGACTTCCCGCATCCGGACGGCCCAATAAACGCCGTCACTTGGTGTTCAGGAATCTCCATGTCGACTTTAAACAGGGCTTGGACGGGGCCATAATAAAAGTTAAAGCCCTCTACCCGGAGCTTCGGTTTGCCCGAAACGCCGGGCTGAGACTGTAGGGTAGAATCAGAATAGTCCATACTCTCGATCTCCAATGAGGAAACAGCCGGGGGCGGGGGAATGGTCCGGACACTGGACTTCACCTCATACTGCTGATCCAGCATATTTCCTCCTCATCCGATTGCGCAAGACGATTCCGGTCAAATTCAGCGCCACCACAACGAGAATCAACACCAACGTTGTCACATAAACCATGGGCTTGGCTGCTTCGACGTTCGGCGATTGAAACCCCACGTCATAGATATGAAACCCCAAGTGCATAAACTTTCGGTCTAAATGAAGAAACGGCCAGGTCCAGTCGATCGGCAGGGCCGGCGCCAGTTTCACCACACCGGTTAACATCAACGGAGCGACCTCACCCGCCGCACGAGCCATGGCCAGGATCAACCCGGTCAGGATTCCAGGAAGCGCGGTGGGAAGCACGACTTTCCATATCGTTTCCCATTTGGTTGCACCCAAGCCAATCGACCCCTCACGGTACTCCCGTGGCACAGCCGCCAGTCCCTCCTCCGTCGCAACAATGACTACCGGAACCGTCAAGAGTGCCAACGTCAGCGAGGCCCAAAGAATGCCACCTGTGCCGAAGGTCGGGGTCGGCAGCCGATCTGAAAAGAATAGGGCATCGATCGTCCCGCCGACGCCATACACGAAGAACCCGAGCCCAAACACCCCAAAGACGATCGAGGGGACTCCGGCCAAGTTGTTGACGGCAATACGGACTGTCCGCACGATGACGCCCTGACGAGCGTACTCCCTCAGATACAAGGCCCCGATCACGCCGAAGGGAGTCACGATCAAGCTCATGATCATCACCATCATGACCGTACCAAAAATGGCCGGAAAGATTCCCCCTTCCGTGTTGGCCTCTCGTGGCTCCGTGGTCAACACCATCCACACGTTACCGGCATAGACCCACAACTTTGCCCACATCGACAGATCATTCGGGCGTAAGACTCGCACAACTTGACTGAGCCCAATGGACTTTTCTCTACCATTGGCATCGGCGACGAGTACCGTGTAGAGACTCTCTGCTTCATTTCCTTCCGCCTGCCGAATCAAAGTCGGGAGGGCCTGCCACACCGCTTCCGCCCCTTCAGCGATGGGCTGGTCTTCCTTGGTAATCGTCAGGAGACGTCCATAGAAATTCCCCCACTCCCGCCGCTCGACCATGACGAGATCAGATGGCTGAACCCGCTCGGTGATCTGATCGGTATTGATCCATCGATAGTCTAATCCATACAGATCACGATTCCCGATCTTCACTCTGATACGGGGAATCCCTTTGGGACCAATTTCCTCTCCAGCCAATTGACCGATCACATGTTTACCGTCCTTTAAGGTCAACTCAACGAGATCCGCCGGCCAGAAATACCCGAACCCGTTCATCAGGATAAGAGCAAGAAGTCCTCCGATCATCAGAAGCGACAGAGACAGCCCTGCTCCACAGCCCCAAATGAAGAGCTCACCGCTTGCCATGAATTGCCTGATCCACTGTTTCATTGAATCACTCGTCCACCGGCATGGCCGGCTCTATGCACGAGACATGGTTTCTTTTGACTCATCTCGACTCTCGTCTTTTGGACCGCTTCTGTGTCTAGAACTGACTATACTTCTCCCTAAGCCGCTGTCGGACAAGCTCCGCGACCGTGTTGAGTAGAAAGGTTGCGATAAAGAGGAGCAACCCCGCCAGAAAGAGCGTGCGATACAGGGTCCCCCCATGCGGTGCTTCAGGAATCTCCACGGCGATATTGGCAGACAGCGTCCGAAAGCCGTTGAACAAACTCCAGTCCATGATCGGTGTATTCCCCGTCGCCATCAGGACAATCATGGTCTCTCCGACCGCTCGGCCGAGTCCAATCATAAGGGCCGAAAAAATGCCCGGACTAGCTGAGATAAGAACGAGGTAGATCAATGTCTGCCAGCGCGTCGCCCCAAGCGCCAAGGAGCCGGCGATCAGATTCTTGGGAACATTAGTCAGCGCCTCTTCCGAAATACTGTAGATGATGGGGATAATGGCGAACCCCATGGCAACACCAACGACAATGGCATTGCGCTGGTCATAGTTCAGGCCCAGGTGGGTTTGAAGCCAGGGCTTATAATGGCCATCGAAGAGGAAGGACTCCCACCAGCCATTCGTCGCCAAACATCCCCCGACCACTGCGATGATGACCGGCATCATGAGAAATGCTTCGACGCCAGGCCGGATTCGATGCCGAAGGGAAGCGGGCAGCAGGAGAAAGAGTCCGGCGGAAATGGCAACAGCAAAGGGTGTCAACAAAACCATGCCGGCCATCGCAGGAAAGTTTCGCTCCAACACCGGAGCAAACCAGAGTCCGGCCAGGAATCCAAGGACCACCGTCGGGAGCGCCGCCATGATTTCAATGATCGGCTTGATCTTGGCGCGATAATCCGGATGCATGAACATGGAGGTGTAGATCGCGGCTAATACCGCCAACGGCACCGCGAGAAGAACCGCATAGAACGTACCCTTCACTGTCCCAAAGATCAGGGGTGTCAAGCTAAACTTGGCCTCGAAGTCGTCTGATCCGCTCGAGGACTGCCATACCAGTTCAGGCCGCTCATAGCCCTCGTACATCACAGGCGAAAACAGGGTCGCCAGAGTAATTTCCGGATAAGGATTGGCAATTTGATAGTGGAGCAGGTGATTATTGTCGCTCACACTGACCAGGCCATCAGCCTTGGGCGAAAAATAGGTACTGCGCAGCACACCCTGTTTCGGAGAGAGCGTGAGTAACGTCTGCGCAGACGTCGAATGGTGCAGCCGGATTTCGCCTTCGGCATCGGTCGTGATAAACCCCTTATCGCGCTGCGAAATCGTAATCTCGGTCACGGCACTCTGATGAGGAAGGAACCGATGGACGTTCGTCATATGGGTCTGATTTGTTCCAGGGTGCTCCCGCACCGGCATCCACACGACTACCTGCCCTGCCGCATCACCGGTGACAAGACTCCGGTCCCCCATCAGATAGGCCAGCGCGGTAATTGCCTGATCCAGTCCGGATGTCTGAGTCGTTTCCGCCAGAACCGGCTTAGCCGCATCACGAAGATCGAAGTGGTAGACCTTGCCGTCCGCCGTGCCGACGGCAAGAAGCTCTGCCCGGCTTGCAAGCGTGAGCGCCGTTACCCGACCGGAGATGTTGGGTGTCAGATCAACCTGGGTGGTCGAAGCGGCGGTTGTTCCATCTGGGCGAGAGACGCTGCGACTGGTGGTCAGCCAGAGATGTTGGTCTTGCAGCAGAGCGGCGACCCGCACCTCAGAGTCCGTGCTCTGATAGGCGAGTTTGGTAATGGCCTGTGGAGTCGGTGCCGCAGTTATAGGAGTCCCCATTTTGACTGATGGGGCGATTGAACGTTCTTGGTCGTGAAAGTCCTGAGTAAATTCGATTGTGACGGGGATGACGCGGCCGTCTCCCGTAGCGAGGGCGAGACTGTGCCCCTTCCCTAAGGCTCGTGCTAATGCGGTAACCGTTCCATTCGGCAGTAACCCACGCGATGGCACTTTGGATATGGCAGCTGTGCCTTCCCCGAGGAAGACAAACTCCAAGGAGTCATCCCGTAGCACATAGGCAAGCTCTTGATGTTCGTCAATACCGATGAGAGCCGAGGTTACTGGATGCTCGATCAGAGACAGGGCAACCGGCTCGCTCGAAGTTGCCTGGGTCGGAAGGAAAAGCGGGATGACTTCCTTCACGAGAAAGACACACATCCCGAGGATGCAGAGGATGATACTAATCCCACCGGCTTTGATAACGAAGCGGGTGACCTGGTCAGTGACTGACCTGACTTGGCGTCGCGTTAACAGCCCTTCGATGAGTGACGAAGTCGGAATTGATCCCTGACTTGATGAGGGGTCTCCCTGGAGCATTGGTTGAGGAGTGAGTGGAGGCGCGTTCATGCTAAATCCTAACTTCTTTCTCTGACGTTCCTACCTTGTTCATCGTGAACAACATCACATGGACACGATCTTCTGCCAGATCAACCCACTCCGAACAACCGAATCCAACTCTAGTTGACCTTTGCCAATTCCTTTTCCATCAAAGTTTGTGTCAGCGGGAAGAACCCATCCTTGATCACGATGGCTTGTCCCTCCTTGCTATAAATGAACTTGATGAATTCTTTCACGAGCGGATCGAGCGGCTTATTCGGCGCCTTGTTAATATAGATCAGCAAATGGCGCCACAGAGGATACGATCCGTTCATGGCATTCTCTTGCGAAGGGGCGGCGAAAGCGCCACCTTCCTTTTCCGCTATCGGTAGGGCTCGTATGCCCGAAGTCATATACCCGATTCCGCTATACCCGATCCCTGAAGGGTCCTCAGTGACTCCCTGGACCACTGAAGCAGAGCCTGGCTGCTCCTTGACTTCATCCTTATAATCACCGTTCTTCAACGCACTTTCTTTGAAAAATCCATATGTGCCTGACGCAGAGTTTCGGCCATACAGGCTGATGGGAGAGTCAGCCAATTCCCCCGTAACGCCTAATTGGCCCCAACGCTCAACATTTTGACTGGCGCCCCAGCGGCGAGTCTTGGAGAAAGTCGCATCAACCTGCGACATGGTCATCCCTTGAATGGGATTATCCTTATGTACGTACACCGCTAATGCATCGATAGCTACGGGTAAAACCGTGGGTTTGTATTTATACTTTCGTTCAAACGAATCAATTTCTGTTGATTTCATTGCCCGGGACATTGGCCCAATCTGTGCCGTCCCTTCAATCAAGGCGGGAGGTGCCGTGCTGGAGCCCTTGCCTTCGATTTGGATTTTGACGTTCGGGTATTGCTTACGGAATCCCTCAGCCCATAGCGTCATCAGATTGTTGAGCGTATCGGAGCCAATGCTATTGAGGTTACCTGACACCCCTGTTACCTTGAGATATCCCTTCAAATTAGGGTCAACCTGGATAACCTGATCAGCCCTCACATCTGTCCCACTAAGGAGAGTCGCTAGGGCTAACGCAAGTGAGGACATGATGCCCACTCGTTGTGTAGTCCCATTCTTATGATGTGTCATGTACTGCCCCTTCTTTCTATGAGTAATAGCCAGCATCATTCATGTAGCATGGTGCCGTATATGCCGTGTTACTGAAATGTTACAAGTGTGTTAATTCCATCGATCTGCCCTGTCCCATGCTCCTTAAAATGACACATCCCACTGGAGCCTGACTCGATCTTCGGGTGTAAAACCTGGTTGCGTCAAGTGCGAATAATCCAACGTAATTTTGTTTCGATGCTTTGCGAAGAAGTAGTTGGCCGCCACGGTATGTTCCCGCAGCACATCACTACGATTGGCCTGGTTGGGGTCAACAAAGGCATAGCGGTAGGCAAATTCCAACTCCTTCGGAATCATATCGATCGCAGCATGTGGGAAATATCCGACTTGAGCATAGGCTCCATAACTCGTAGTTTTTTGCTTATTGGCTTCATTCGTCACATGCTTGACGTGAAACTCTTCCTGAATCGAAAGTCCGTTCCATTTAAAGGCAAATTCCTGCACGCCCTGCTCGATTTCAAATTGTCCATCTACCACCGTATTGTTTCTCGAGCCAGGGAACACGATGCGATCGGTGCGGTTGTGAGCTCCGGCAAAGGCAATGCTCCCGATTGGCAGAGGCGAGTAATCCACGTCCGATTGTGAAAACGGCACATCACGCCCTAAAAAATTCCACTGAATTCGCCCCATCCAGAGCATTTTCTTGTCGTCGTTGCGAGCGTTATTGATACCCGTTCCGCTAAAGACCCCGATGTTGTACACCAAATAAGCATAGGTGCCCTCAAAGAGGTGTCCACCCAAACGGGCACCAATTTGCCGATCAAGAGTAAACGGCGCATTCACGATCGACCGTTCGACAAACTGTTGGTTACCTGACGAATCGACCCTCTCCCGGTTGTAATCAATCTTCCATTGTCCCACGCGCAATGTCGCCCACTTGAATTTGGCGATATCCAACCGATAGTCGAGCAAGGTATTGCTCACCCAGTCGTACTCTACATAGTATTTGAGCCATGGGACGAAGCCATACCCTCCGACCTTCAAGCGCGCGCGACGAACACGGAAGGAACTCACATCCTTGTCGTCGGCAGTGGCGGCACTAGCCGGAGCAAGAGAGTCTCCTTCTTGCGGAAACGAATAACGAAACTGAAGTCGATTTTGTATCAACATGTCGAACTTCCCATCCCGCGACTGCAACTCAAACCCATCTTTGTATCGTATGGAAATGGGGAATTCTGCATCTCTAGACTTCTTCTGCTCCTCCTCCAACTTCTCTTCATCAGCTTTGGCCCTCAGCCACTCTTCCTTCGTAATCTGTCCTTTTTCATACAGGATGTCTGCCAAGTCATGCGCAGCCTCGGCGCCTGTGACCTCAAAAATGAGTCCAAAAGCTATTACGCAAATGATCGTCGCTAAACACGGTCGCCTCATTATTAAATACCTCCCTCTAGTTAGCCGAACTTCATAACCGGGGAGGGTTATAAAAGATAGGAGTTAAGAATGTGCTATCGAGTTGTTGCGGAATTGTTAAATTTTGATTGACCGCTTCAATGGCCGGGGGCGGCGTTGTAATGGTTTGCAGAAGAGGCGGGGATGGTGGTACTTTCACTGCCCCGTATAGGGCTGCATGCTATTGGATAATTAACTTCTGAGAAAGGCGACAGCTGTGGCTGGCTCTAGGATTCGAAATCATCGCATGAAAATCGCTCGTTCCTTCATTCTCTTTGGGGTTGGGTTGCCGTTTTTGCTTGCCGCCTGTCAGCACCAGCCCTTTTCAAACCCACCGATTTTTGAGGATCAATCGCAGTACGTACGACTTATGGTAGACCGGAGCCTAGGCAGCGGCCATTCCCATCCTGCCAGCATTAGTATCAAGGAGATGTCGTCCGTTCTCTCCGGCGTGATGATCGAAGAGCCAACGAGGCTTCTGCCGTCTTCAGTCTTCTCCGGCAAGGACAATGAACCACACCTGCATCCAGCTTTTGCCACCGCTGATATCGCCTTCCTTGCGTCACACTTAGTCAAGGGCTTAGAATCTGCAAGACCCGACGAAATTGTGACATTCTATCAAATCATCCAACAGCCTGGGACTATCGATCACGTGACCTCAGGTGGGATCTTTATCGATGGAGAGAAACTTCATTTCCTGCTCAGCAATTATCGTTCACCCACCCGCTACCCTCCCGATGCTGAAACCATGAGCTACGTCGATGCACGATCGACGCCGCTACAGTCCATCTCGCCACAAGAAGCCAAATTGGACTTCCATCCCTCCTCTGCGTTAGTACCGCAACAAGATGGGTTCTTGAAGAATCCGTTTCGTGCAAAGAGACGGGAGATTGTCGTGTGGTTTAAAAAACTGACAGAAGAACCCACGAGTACACCTCACGAATCACACTGAGAAGGGACGCCACATCATCTACCCCAACCAGACCGAACCACCTCTGTGGTCAATCGGGCTCGTGATTCTGATCATTCTGGTTGCACCCCTTGTTTTATCCTCCTTTGCTCCGGCTGGGCCTATTCGGATAGGCGACACCGTCTTTTCGGACGGCCAACAGCGCGTACAATTCACCAAACTGATTTCGTCCCAGGCTCCTCACCCTGATGAGACCTGTTTACTCGATCCCAACAGCCCATTGATCGTGCTCGAGAATTCAACGGGCGAGCCAGATGGGTTTATCAAAGCAGAAGTACAGGGAAACCCGGCCCCAGAATGGCCGTTTTGTCCGGTACATGCCGAAGTACAACTCACCCTTCATCAAGTCTTTCAAAAACCGGCAGTACTGGAAACTGTGAGGAATACGCTGATGAGATGGTTCGGCAAGTAGGAAAGAGAATCGTTGGAGTTAGGTCTTGAGCCTCGCGGCAAATTGCTTGCGAAACTTCGCCACTTTTGGTCCCACCACGAATTGGCAGTATCCCTGAGACGGGTTTCGAGCAAAATACTCCTGGTGGTAGGCTTCTGCTTCATACCATCGTGTCGCCGCAATAACCTGCGTCACGATAGGAGCCCCATGTAAATTTTCAGCTGTCACGGTCTTGATAACCTGCTCAGCCGTCTCTCGCTGGGCCGGACTACGATAGAAGATCGCCGAACGGTATTGCGTGCCGATATCGTTGCCCTGTCGATTGAGCGTGGTGGGATCGTGAACCACAAAAAAGATGTTGAGAAGTTCTTGGTACGAGATCACTGCCGGATTGAATGTGATGCGCACGGCTTCGGCATGGCCGGTCTGCCCCCCACATACCGCTTCGTACGTCGGATTGTCCATGGCTCCACCGAGGTATCCGGATTCGACCGCCTCTACGCCCTGCACCTGGTCATAGACAGCCTCAAGACACCAAAAGCAGCCACCGGCGAGGATGGCGATATCCTTACCCGGTAAGATCGATGATAGTTCGTCGCCCATGGTGTGATTCAGTCGAGTGGCGTGCGGGATTCTTTCAGAAGATAGAGCGCAGCTAATCCTCGTCTTCCTCGATGTCCTCGATCCCTTCGTAGCTCATTTCTGGGAACGAAGCCGATGCCTTCTCGCAGGCCGTCTCAACCATTTCCTCCGCGTCTTCCGCTGAATCAGCATCGACCACAAACTTCACAGTGATTGCATACCGCTGTTCCACTCTCAACTCCTTTCTCCAATAGCCTGCCCGATATCCTGCGCCTCAAGCATCGCATGACTTCGTACTTTCTGACAGTTATGGTGGCTGTGTCAACCATTCGGAAGTCGCGAAGAGACAAACCGCTTGTGGGAACGGACGTGGATAGGATGTACAAACCAACGAAACGAGGGAGATTACTCTTCCTGTTCGAGATCGGTGAGCACCGATGTCAGCTTGACCAACTCGTCTGGAGCAATACGGGAAAATGCGAGTCCGAAGCTATTCGCCCCAACCCACCGCACAATTGCTTCGTCTACCCGTAACGGCCAATCAAGGCCTGGGATGTGGAGACGGCATTCGAATTTCTCGCCTTGCTCCACCTTTATATCGCTTTCAATCTTACAGCCCCCAGCAGAAATATCTACCGTTCGCCCCTGCCCTTCCTGTCTGTTCCCGGAAAACGTGCTGCGAAACTGAGCGGTGAACCGCGGTTGAACTCGACGCTCATCCGGCCCCGGCTGCTCCGGGGTCGATTCAACATCTTTTGATTTGAAGAATGTACTCAGCTTTTTCACCACCAACGACTCCCCATCGAGCCGCACGACCACTAGGATCGAGGTATGCCTCGATAGTCGCTCCCAGAAACCATTTCTTACTTCGTCGACAACAACATGTGTCCCCGTCGATTTTGCTGGTAGCAGGACTCCTGGCGCTCGCTGCAGAACGGCCGTTCCTTCCCATACGACACGATCGCGAGCTGATTGGGACTGACCCCTGCTTCCTGTAGATAGTTGCGAGCCGCTTTGGCACGTTTGTCGCCGAGGACCATATTGTAGTCGCTTGTCCCTCGTTCATCACAATGGCCCTCGATCTTGAGCACTGCCCCAGGATGATCTTTCAGATAGTGTGCATCGAGATTGAGCGCCTCCATGCCTGTTTCGGATAATGTCCATTGATCATACCCAAAGAATACATCCTGCAACCCAGCTTCGACAGCAGATCGTTCTTCTTTCGTTAACTCCGCTTGCTGCCGCCCCCCGAGGCCCGACGGGTTTAGACTCGTTGGATGTCCACCTTGTCCGCCTGACGAGAGGCGTTCCTCACCGGGATTGCGAGAGAACCCCTTGAGCTCTCCGTTTGAGCTTCCACCGGAAATGGTTGGAGTCTTCGAACTGCTGCTTCCGGATCCCCCTTCGCTCTCGGACTGCACCCACTTCTTGCTACAGCCCTGGCTCGATAAGAAAAGAAATCCCACGGCCACTACCACTCCCAACTTCACCACCAATCTGGTCATAGCC
The DNA here is from genome assembly GCA_002254365.1 of Nitrospira sp. UW-LDO-01. Taxonomy (GTDB): domain Bacteria; phylum Nitrospirota; class Nitrospiria; order Nitrospirales; family Nitrospiraceae; genus Nitrospira_D. Next base: position 32,255 of record NIUT01000029.1, on the reverse strand, counting down.
TTTCTCCTCTTTATGGTCTCCTAAGCTCACAATTCAGCCCCGTCACCCATTCATCGCCACTTGACGCAGGAATAATCTAAGAATGCGCCCTCGCCATTGCCGTAAATACAGTTTATATCAATGATGATAAAGCGATGCAGTAACAGCAGTTTAGCCGATTACAAACAGGATGCCTAACAATTTTTCATATCTGGCCGGATGACCGGGTCGGTAGGGAATGCTCTCTCTAAACGAGTCGAAATGGGATAGACAGGAGAGAAGAAATCATTCAATTAACGAGGCGCGCACTGATCAGTCGACGCAATCAGCTATACCGACAGACCATCGTCGTACTCAGCGAGAGCCGTTACGATCAGCCCAGCGGACAGGTTGCAAGACGGCTCCCACTCCGGCGAGCGCGCAGATAAACAACAGCATGGCCAGAGCAACTACCAGGAAAAATGCCGCTCTCATGTCGTGCAAAACAGGGATCATACCACGTCCCTCCTCTTGCTCGATGCATCAACTGCGCCATCCACAGACACAGACCCATGGACTCATTGGATCGACTTTCTGAAGTGATCGCCCGCAACAAGGACATTGCCGAGTCCACACTTGCCTTACATGGTGACCAGCGCCTATAGCTGCCCACGTTTTCTGACTGCTATATCGGTAAAACCAGTCCACGGGATTACCCTGTCCCCCGCTAAGTGTAGATCATGCTTAGGGCGTGGTCCATGCCGCTTCCTATTGGGACCAACTTCGACATACCCACAACCCATTGTAAACGCTGCAGCAGCTCGGAACCACTTGGTACGTCAGCAGAAATTCACCATCCACCTGAACTTATTCGATAATGTAGCGGACAGCATCAGTGTTGAAAAGCGTCCCTAATCGGACGTTACACAGGCAAACGAGAGAAAATCAAGGCAAGATTTCCCCCACGCTCCTACCTCGGGGCAACAGCCACAGGCAATAGACAAACCGTTACGCTTATGCGTCATGCAGGATTCGGCTTCCTCTCTGATTCTGATCTGCCCACTGGGACGTGAGTGAGAAAATCTGTGGTCGCGACTGGGAACCAGACTCTGGCCCATACGGCAACTAATGCAGCAATTCATACTGCACAGCGCGAAGTACCGTGGAGAGATCCAACGGTTTTGTAAAGGTCTGCCGTGCCCCGAGGAGTCTGGCCGTCTGCAGTTCATCTGGAGAGTGTCCGCTCATGGCAATGACCTTTACATTCAAGAATGCGCGGGTCAATTCCAAGATTAGGTCCAGCCCATTCATTTCAGGCATCTCCAAGTCCGTAATGACCAGATCCATGGGTTTTGCACGGAACTGCTCAAGCCCCTCTCGGCCATTGGCGGCCTCGTAGGTTTGATACCCGGCATCCTCAAGGATCTGCGACAACAACACCCGCACCGATGCATCATCCTCGATCACCAGAATCGTGCGTGGTGTCATCACCGTATCCCTTTCGTGTTCTGCAACTCGCACTTCACACACCGGCTTCATTAAGCTGCCAACGACTCCATTTCCTCTGAGGCCCAGTCCAGGTCAAACGGCTCGAGAGCAGGCATCGTCTCCATCACTGGTTTGGCAGATAACTGACGGTGGTGCTGGATGACGGCATCATCTCGATGGCCACAATTGATACAGCGAGTGCTCATGCTCCACATTTCACCATACCCCCCCTCCATATCAATCATGTGCTCTTTCAGCATCAATCCTTGGCAACGTGTGCAGTTCATCGCGGCTCCCTCCTGTTTGGTGGTCACATCCGGCCTAGGAGAACTGTACCAGGGAGGAGGATCCCAGCCAGATCTGAAGGAGTTACGTCTAAAGGGGGGGAGGAAGGCGGATCCTCACCACTTGACTGCCATTGTCCCTTTTAGGACTTCGGTGAAATTCGCCGAACTCGCTTTGCTGAACTAGCTATGGAGTGGCTATGAAGGCTGAAAACCTACCCTCTCGGAACGCGCGTACCACTGATGACCAGTTAGGAACCCCTAGAGAAGCCGTGAGGTTCCAAAGATGGACGGTTTGAGGGGTGGATAACTCCGTACAGCGCTAGGCAATGAATGAAACTGCACGGACACCTAATCCCTGGAAACAATCGGGAGGTGGTGAATTGACTCGGCGAACTTGGTAGTCGAATCTGAAATGGGATTAGATCTGCCCCCCCCCGCGCAACCAGGAAGCTACGTTGGGATGGAGGATTCTGCTAACTCATTGAATCTATGGTGCGCCCGGCAGGAATTGAACCTGCGACCTACGGGTTCGAAGCCCGGCGCTCTATCCAACTGAGCTACGGGCGCAACCAGACTCAACATGAATCATGTTCAGGCAAGACTTGTCAAGGTTGAGAGAAGCAGATGGACCCACTACCGCCGCGCGAGAATCTCATCCGCGACTTGCGTGACGGACTTTCCCCCCGTCTCAATCGTCTCATCAGCAGCAGCTTGGTACTGCGGCAGACGCTCCCGTAGCACATCCTGAATCTCATCCACAAACGACTTGGTCCCGGTAAGCGAAGGCCGTTGCGTATCAGACCCAATCCGCTTAGCAATGGCCTCAACTGAGGCGGTTAGCCAAAACAGCCTCCCGGTGCGTTTTAGCACCTCAACATTTTGTGGTCGAAGGATAGCACCACCGCCAGTGTCGATCACCACCCCATCCTTACTGGCCAGATCTTGGCAAATCTTACTTTCCAGATCACGAAAGTACTCCCAGCCATGTTGTTCAACGATCTGGGGAATGGTTTGCCCGGCCAATTTCACAATCTCGGTATCGGTGGAGAGCAGTTCTCGACCGAGGCGGGCCGCCACAATCTTCCCGACCGTGCTCTTCCCCGTTCCACGATAGCCGATCAGCACGACGTTCATTGGAAATGAGACTCCAAGACAGCCCGCATCACTGCAACCGGAGCAGCTTGATTGGTCCAGAGTTCAAATTGTGTAACGGCCTGATTGAGAAACATCTCTAACCCTGGAATCGTCTTGCACCCGGCGAATTTGGCATCTTTCAGCAGCTGCGTCTCCCGTGGGTTATAGACGATATCCATAACCGCAAGTCCAGAGTGTAACAGCGAGGCTGGAACACAAGTCGAATCGGATTTGGGAGACATCCCGACCGGAGTGCAATGAATCAGGACATGCGAGTCAGGGAGAACCCGGCGAAGGGCTGCCTCATCTAGATGAGAATCCTCTACCGTAGCCACTCCTACAGAACGAACATCTTGAGCCAATCGAGTTCGCTCCGAATCCTCAATGCCCAGCAACGTCAAGTTCTCCACGCCAGAGTCAGCAGCCAGCGCAACAGCAATCGCCCGCGCAGCCCCTCCAGAGCCAAGCACCACAATGCGTCGTCCCTTCAGCTCAACTCCGCCTTCATGTAGCGCCCGCAATGCACCGGTTGCATCGGTGTTATACCCGGACAGTTCCCCCTTATCGGCCACAATGGTATTGATCGCACCAATCCGCTTGGCTGTAGGCTCAACATGGTCAAGGAACTGCATCGCCGCGACTTTGTGAGGAATCGTCACGCTTGCCCCACGGAAATTTCCCAGAGCACGAAGCCCTTTAACGGCATCGCCGATGGTATCCACCTGCCACGCGAGATAGACAAAGTTGAGCCCTAAGGCTCTAAATGCCGCATTGTGAATGGCCGGCGACAGCGAATGGCCAACCGGCTTTCCGATCACACCACAAAACTGCGTCTTCGTATCGATATCCATTGTGTAATTTACTCTGATCGCCTGCGCTGTTAACCCAAGAAACCGTTAACTTTTATTGACGGTCATGCCCCCGTCAATAGGAAACGTTCCCCCGGTCACCCATGCGGCCTCGTCCGACGCAAGATACAGCACCATATTCGCCACTTCTTCCGGCGTCCCGACTCGCCGAATCGCGTACTGCGCGAGAATGGGTTGTAGTCTCTCTGGGTCTGCCATCAAGGAAGCTGCCATCGGTGTATGAATCAGACCAGGATTCACCACATTGCACCGGATGCCTTCCTTCGCATACTCAATGGCCAGGGCACGCGTCAGCGCATCAAGGGCACCTTTGGATGCCGTATAGGCGGCCAACCCGGAAAGCCCGACAAGACTGGCGATTGATGAGATATTCACGATCGCACCTCGTCCTTGCCTCTGCATAAGAGGAAGGACCGCTCGTGTCATGCGAAACACTCCGGTCAAGTTGATATCCAACACCTTGGCCCACGTCGCATCGTCAGTTTCATGGAGACGCTTTCCAAAATCCCCGACTCCCGCATTATTGACCAGCACGTCGATCCGCCCAAAACTGTCTAGAGTCCGACGAACCACATCCTGCACATGGCTCTCATCTGTCACGGATCCGGCCACCCCGAGTACTTTAGCCTTGGTCAATCGAATCACGCTGGCGACACGGTCCAACTCTTGTTCCCGACGCCCGGTAATGACGATCGATGCTCCCTCGTCGGCAAACCGTTTGGCGATGGCCTCACCGATCCCAGCGCTTCCCCCGGTTACGACGGCCACCTTGCCTTCTAACCTGCTCATGTTTCCTGCTCCTCTTCCGCTTCCTCCGACACAGTTTCTGACTCTTCGATGGTGGACCTGGATTTGTTGGCCGTTGGACCCAACAACCCAGGCTCTACCTTGCGTGCCACGGTGATGAATCCCGAATGGGCAACCATACGATGATCCGGCCTGACGCTCCGGCCTTGTATGGACCAGGTCCGCAGCAATGTCTCAAAGGTTTCAATCATCCCGAACACAGTCGTCCGTTCGAGCGCTTCGACTGTTTGCATCACTTGCGGGATCGTTGGGACAAAACTCAAATAGATGCCGCCGGATCGAAGAGCGTTGACGGCATGCGGGATCACCTGCCATGGTTCCGGCAGGTCAAGCACCACCCGATCAAACGGCACCTGATCCTCCAGCAAGTCGATGCCTTCATAGGCACTTTTCCTCAAACAGCGCAAGTTGGTGGGGTTCATATAGCGAGCAATATTGGTCTGTGCCGTCTGCGAGAAGTCTTCTCGTATGTCATAGGTCACGACCAAACCGCTTGGCCCCACCGCACGTAAGAGGGCCATCGTCATGGCTCCTGAACCAGTTCCCGCCTCAAACACTCGAGCCCCGGGATAGACATCCGCCCACATCGGGATAATGGCGAGATCTTTGGGATAGAGGACCTGAGCCCCTCTCGGCATCTTGAGCACATAGTCGCCGAAGGTCGGTTTGAGCGCCACCATCTTCTTCCCGCCGGAGAGCGTCACGATGGACCCGTCAGGGCGGCCGATGAGTGCGTCATGGGCGATTCGTTGCCCGCTGAATTGGTACGTTTCTCCCGCCTTCAGTGTGAGGGCATACTGCCGTCTTTTTTGATCGACGAGATGGATGCGGTCGCCGTTGGCAAGCTGAGACATGGCGCGCATTCTAGGAGGTTCCTTCCTCGGTTTGCAACCAAGCGCCCTTCCTTGACAGGGTAGCGAGGGGCCCGTAAGATCTTCTTATCCTTAAATACTTCCGACAATGCTTCTTCATAGTCGGCACAGGAGCTGTTCGCGTTGGCCTCTCCTCACAACAGCGATTGTGAGTCTTGGTCTAGCCCTCTGTCCGATCCCTTTCCCAAGTCCCGCTCATGGCGCTGAGATCGTGGTGGCAGCCTATGAAGGCGTCATTAATCCCGTCGCGGCGGAGTATCTGCACGATGCCCTCACATTTGCCCAATCCTCCGGGGCCCAAGCCCTCATCTTGAAACTGGATACACCCGGCGGGTTAGATACCTCCATGCGCCTGATGATCAAAGATATGACCGCCTCCACCACTCCCGTCATCGTATTCGTCGCTCCTTCGGGAGGCCGTGCTGCCTCTGCCGGCGTCTTTATCACGATAGCCGCGCATGTCGCGGCAATGGCTCCAGGAACCAATATCGGAGCTGCCCACCCCGTCGCTATGGGTGGCGGTGAAATGGATAGTACGATGAAAGAAAAGGTGGAGAACGACGCCGTGGCCTATATCAAAAGCATCGCGGAACAACGAGGGCGCAATGTCTCCTGGGCTGAAGAGGCGGTTCGTAAAAGCGTCTCCGTCACAGAGCAAGAAGCGCTTAAGCTCAAGGCTATCGACATTGTTGCTGAGAATATACCTGCGCTGTTGAGACAATTGAACGGGAGAAGGGTCAGTCTTCCCAACGGCTCACTTACACTCTCAACCGCTGACGTGACGCTTCATGAATTTCCGATGGGGACACGGCTCGAGCTGCTTAAAATCCTGAGTGACCCAAACATCGCCTATCTCCTGATGTCGATCGGAACAATCGGGATCATGGCTGAGCTCTACAGTCCCGGAGCGATCCTGCCTGGAATCATCGGCGCCATCAGTTTGATTCTGGCCTTCTATTCGCTCCAATCGCTTCCCGTGAACTATGCTGGAGCCTTACTTGCCATCCTCGGCGTGGTGTTCCTGCTGCTCGAAATCTCAGTCACCAGCTATGGACTACTGGCCCTGGGTGGCGTGGCGGCGATGACCCTGGGCGGCCTCTTACTTATCAAAAGTGATGCGCCCTACCTGCAACTATCCCTGACATTCCTCTTGCCGACGGTCCTGACCGCCGGTGGCTTGATCGGAGCAGTGGTGTGGATGGCCGTCAAGAGTGGTCGGAGCAAACCGGTCATCGGAACAGAGGGAATGATTGGTTCGGTCGGAATCGCCAAGACAGACTTGAACCCACGTGGCCAGATCACCGTCCATGGAGAACTTTGGGAGGCGATCAGTCAGCATCCGATTCGACAAGGGGAGCCCGCGGAGGTGGTGTCGGTCGAGGGATTGACCCTGACCGTAACCCCACCTCATCCATAATCCGCCTGAAGACAAGGAGCTGTTATGTCATTACTGATCCCGTCTGTCTTGCTCGGCCTCTTACTCTATGCAAGCTTTAAACGCGTCATGGAGTATGAACGGCTCGTGGTGTTTGTCCTTGGCAAGTTCCACACCGTCAAAGGCCCGGGGATCAGATTGGTGATTCCAGGGCTACAGCAGATGGTTCGAGTTAATCTCCAAACCGTCACCATGGAAGTTCCCTCGCAGGATGTGATCACGCGCGACAATATCTCGGTGAAGGTGAACGCCGTTATTTTTCTCAGGGTGGTGGATCCGCAACGTGCAGTCTTGGCGGTTCAGGACTACCTGTACTCCACTTCCCAGGTTGCCCAAACCACTTTGCGCAGCGTGCTGGGGCAGAGCCAGTTCGATGACTTGCTGTCGAAGCGCGACGACATCAACGCCGAACTACAGCGAATCATCGATCAGCAGACCGAACCATGGGGGGTGAAGGTCGCGGCCGTCGAGGTGAAGAACGTCGATATTCCGCAAGACATGCAACGGGCCATCGCCAGACAGGCCGAAGCCGAACGAGAACGCCGTGCCAAAATCATCCATGCGGAGGGAGAGTTTCAAGCCGCGCAGAAACTTGCTGAGGCCGCCAACGTGATCGGGCAGAATCCAGCCGCGCTTCAACTACGGTATCTCCAAACGCTGGTGGAAATCGCCGCAGAGAAAAATTCCACAACGATCTTTCCGATTCCCATCGACACACTCGCCCCATTTATAAAGGGTCTCTTGTCGAAATAGTGTGGCGGTTCGGTAGAGGACTGATGCAAATTCCGCATAGATGCCGCATTCATGCGACAGTCACGTCTAATTCTTCTCATTAAGCTACATTAATCTTTTCAATTTATCAGGCCGATCCCCACATTCATTTCTCATCTTCCAGCCAGCATCACTTTTGCTTATTTGAACCACTAAATACGGACTCAACTTGGGTGAATCTTCTTGGCCGATCTGGGCTCCAACGAGTGGAAGAGGATGTGCAACCTCATAGGAAGGGTGACACCATGAAAGAACAATTGCGAGTCGAAGACGAGATAGATGAGCAACAGAAGTTTGCCTCCGATGCCGATGATGCCAGGGCAAGCGGAATGTTGGGCCGAATCGGTCGCGGCGAGGGTGACTCGTCCGGTTCGAAGGGGAAATCCAGACCGGCCATGCGGACGAGTCAGGCGGCCAGTCCATTTCTCTTAGAATCGTTGTACTTCCGTTCATTTGGTGAGCGGGGACTCCTGTCGCGTGAAGAAGAAATCCTGATTGCCAAGCGAGTAGACCAGGGCACCAGACGCATTCGAGCCGCGTTACGGCAAGCCGGCAGAACATTACTCAAGGCTCGACGCATTCCTGGTTGTGAGGACAGCGCAAAGGTGGTCCAGTCAGTTCGACGGTTAAGTGGTCTGTCTGCCACCGCGTTGGACAGTGCGGAGCGGGCGTTGGATGCCGTTCTGCATCCTTCTGACCCGAGCCTTCCTTCCCCGGCTTCCATTGTAAGACCATTGGAGGCAGCTCTGGATGAAATACGCACTGCACGAGTAATTTTGGAACAAGGCAAGGATGAGCTTGTACGGTGTAATCTTCGGTTGGTCGTCGATGTCGCCAAGCACTACACCGGTCGAGGGTTGAGCCTGCTGGATCTCGTACAAGAGGGCAACATTGGGCTGATGAAAGCCGCGGAACGGTACCAATACCGAAAAGGGTTCAAGTTCAGCACCTACGCCACCTGGTGGATTCGTCAAGGCATTACTCGGTCCCTTGCAGACCAATCTCGAACGATCCGCGTTCCGGTCCATCAAACCGAAGCGTCGCATCGCATTCTTCGAGTGATGCGGAGACTGTGCCAGCAATTGGGACGGCCAGCCCGCTTGGAAGAAGTCGCTCATGTGCTCCGCATGCGCCCCGAGCGACTGCGAGAGACAGTACAGGCCTTCCAGGAACCGGTGGCCTTGGAGACGCCGATCGGTGATGGGGATACCCAGTTTGGTGATGTCATTCCGGATCACCAAGCCGTTCCACCAGACGCCAATGTGAATCGCAGTGAGCTGACGGAACAACTGGATCGTATCTTGAACATACTCACCCCTCGTGAGCAGACGGTGATCAGATTACGTTTCGGCATCGGGTATGACGAAGGCAGTACCCTCGAACAGGTGGGACAAAGCCTGTCTGTCACACGAGAACGAATCCGTCAGATCGAGGCGAAAGCGTTGAAGAAACTGAAGACCCCTGCAATTAAGGAACTGTTTGCAGCGATTAGGTAGACATTGGAATGTGCAAGGGGCCAAGAGGAGCTTTAGAGTAGCTCCGTTTCCGATACAACGTGCCTTCCCTCCGCATGGGGAGTTATGCCAGAATGACTCCACCATGCGGAGGCCAGGTATTCTCGCATCTCCCGCCACTGCCCAGCATCCACATCTGTGTAGATCTGCTTGGTTTTTCACAGAGCACCGATCTTCTGTAGAGTCTAGCCCATATGATCCATGCTCCTCCCGGGAGAACTCCACAGATGAATAACCACCTGATGCAGGAAGGTATGGTTCGTCTCTTCTCTGCACCAGTCCCCTATCTCACAGGATGGGACCTACAATGTCGTCTGCACGAGGAGCGCCTTCTCGGCCTGCAACCAGACACTGTTCTCATCCTGGAACACCAGCCCGTCTATACACTGGGACGACGGACCCGACAATCTGATTGGGGTGGAAATGAACTGGCATTATGTCAGTCTGGCACGGAGCTGCATCGGGTGAATCGTGGCGGCTCGGTGACGTATCACGGTCCCGGACAAGTTGTGGCGTACCCCATTCTCAAGGTTGATCGGCATGCGGCAGGACCGAAACAGCTTGTCCGACTATTCGAAGACGTCGTGATTCGGTTACTCCATTCCTGGGATATCACTGGCTGTCGTCTCGAGGGCAAGCCGGGTGTTTGGGTGATGACCCCGGAACCTCGGAAAATTGCCTTCATCGGAATACGGATCGAGCGAGGGGTCACCTTGCATGGCTTGGCTATCAACGCCGATCTCGACCTGAGTCCATTTCACCGGATCCATCCCTGTGGACTGACCGACTGCCTGGTCACATCAATGGCAGCTCTGCGTCATACTTCGATCTCAGTTGATACCGTCAAGCAAGTACTGGCTCAAGCCTTCACGGAAGTGTTTTCTCTTTCTGAAACCAGTGCGGAATGATAAACCGGTCTACACGTGTGGATGGATTGCCCTTGAAGGAGACCTATGCAGGAGCTTGATACCCCAACCTTCCGTTTAGCTGTGGCCCAGTTCGATCAAGCAGCGGAGGCCATGGGGCTTGATACAAACCTCCGTGAGCGACTGAAACTTCCCCAGCGGTCTCTGGTGGTCAGTCTCCCAGTGCGAATGGACGACGGACGGGTCGAGGTCTTTACCGGTTACCGTGTTCAACATGATTCCTCGCGAGGGCCTTCGAAGGGAGGCGTGCGGTACCACCCGGATGTGAGCCTCGGAGAAGTGGCCGCTCTTGCCATGTGGATGACATGGAAATGCGCCCTCGCCGGGCTTCCCTATGGCGGAGCAAAAGGCGGGGTGCAGGTGAACCCCAAGAGCCTTTCCCCCGGTGAACTTCAGCGATTGACCAGACGGTACGCTGCGGAAATTTTCCCGCTGATTGGGCCCGACAAGGATGTTCCGGCTCCTGATGTCGGCACCGATGCGCAGATCATGGCCTGGATGATGGATACCTATAGCCAGCAGGTCGGCTATGCGGTTCCAGGAGTCGTAACCGGCAAACCGCTTTCTATTGGCGGGAGTCTTGGCCGTGAGGAAGCCACCGGCCGAGGTGTGGTGTATGTCACATTGGAGGCTTTGCGCCATCTCAAGCTACCCATTGAGGCTGCGACCGTAGCAGTGCAGGGGTTTGGCAATGTTGGTTCACACACGGCTCGTATCATGCAGCAACATGGCGCTCGCGTGATCGCAGTCAGCGATGTCTCTGGTGGAATCTACAACCCAAATGGACTGGATATCATGCAACTGATGCAACGCGACCTGCGCCAACCTCTGCATCAGACCAAACTTGGAGACCCCATCACGAACGAGGAATTGCTTCAACTGGAGTGCACCGTCCTTGTGCCTGCCGCCTTGTCTGAACAAATCACTGGCAAGAATGCCGATCGCCTCAAATGTCGCATCCTTTCCGAGGGTGCAAACGGTCCAACGACACTGGAAGCCGACCGTATCCTGGCCGATAAGGGAATCTTTGTGATCCCGGATATTCTCGCCAATTCGGGAGGCGTCATCGTCTCCTACTTTGAGTGGGTGCAGGACCTGCAGCGCTTTTTCTGGAGTGCAGCCGATATCCAGAATCGTCTGCAAGACATCATTACCTCTGCTTTTCACCGTACCCTCCAGTTCTCCACCGATCGTCGCGTTTCCATGAGGATGGCAGCGCTCATGAGCGGGATTGACCAGGTTGCCCAAGCGCATCTCCAACGAGGACTCTATCCCTGAGCAATCATTTTGGTTGCAGATGCTCCTTTCATCTCCTCATGGATGACTTGCTCCTGACCCTCTCCCTGCGTTAGGGTTTGGACATCGAGCAGGATGTGGGGAAAGTCCGCCAGCGGCGTTCTCGCCTCGCTCAGAGGCTCACCGTACGGCCCAGAGTACGATTTGCCTCTTCGCCTGCTGCGGCCTTGCTGGACGGTCTTTTGACGCATCCTGCCTGGCTGTTCAGCGTCGTCTCACACCTTGATAGCTGCGACAGCTACCGAGGTCAACATGATGTTTCACGCAGTCTGCTAGCCGGTTGATCGAATAAGGAACCGCTCGTGGATCGTAACGCCATTCTCAGTGCGTGGGAAGTCCATTGCGCCGATGGCTGGCCACAGTTTTCAAGCCCCCATCAAGGACCATTGATGACCATCGACACCGTGATTGGTGGTTGTGTCGTCTTCTATCTCGACGGCTCTGACGGTCTCGATCCTCAGCGACGTACCATTCTGAAGGATTGCTTGGATGACTTAGATTCCTTAACTGAGGAGCTCGACGCCGAGTGCCAGCCATACTTTCTTCGACTTCGACACCTCGGAAGCCTGTTGCTGGATACAAGCCCTACGTCATGACCCACAGAAGCTGTAGGAATGCAGACAGTCCAAAAGGGACTTTCTTGCAGGCATGGTCGATGATTCGTTACAATTTATTTAAGATGTATTTCCAGTCGAACTCGTGACGACAGGTTAGATAGGCTACCTGGCTCTACGATAGAAAGTGACCACACCATGCACAGGACTCGGCATTATTTCGTACTCGCTGTATTCATCAGCTTTCTCTCCATCTCCGCCTTCGCTCGAGCTGAACCCTATGAATTAAGCGAGCATGACATCACCGAACCGAAGGCTATTTCCAGCAGCACGGTGTCCCTCTTTGGTGTCAAACTCGGCGATCCCGAGGGCAAGGCCGTTGAGACCCTTGAGACGCTGGTAAATCGGAAGGCCGTTGGAATTAAAGTCGAACAGGAAGCCACCTTCATCTTCCTGCTTGATCAACGCAAACCGACTGGTCCAATGGCCGGTGTACGGATTCAGGACGGCAAAGTCGACCTGCTGTTCATCAATAACCGTTTTGCCCACCGGACAAGGGGAATCTTTCGCAATGTACTCAATAGCGAAAGTCCTGACGACATCAGAAAGTTATTGGGCAAAGAAGAGTATGGCGATGAGAACGTGATGGGAGCCGTCATGGCTTACGACACCCAGGGGTTCCAAGTAAACTATTTGGGGAAAGACATCAACATCGAGTTTGCCCCCCCCCGCTAGCGCCTACCACAAGGTTCAGCTTTCTCCACGACAGAACCAGGTGAGGTCTCCCTCAACATTCTCGTATTGATTGACACCTACTGATGCGTCTATTGGATCGGATGCGTGAGACGGAACCCGTAGTCGATCAAGCTCCTCGCAGTATTCCATCGACGATTCGAGTTCAGGATAACGAGTAGCAAGTCGCTGCCGTTTTGAGATACCTTCGCGATTAGACACCGGCCCGCCTTTGAGGTAAACCCTGTCTTCACGCCTTCCACGCCGGGGATCCGACCAAGCAACCGATTCGTATTGTGCAAGACATAGGCGCGATAACCGCTGACCGGCGTAATGATCTCCCGCTCGGCCTTCACCAGATTTCTAAAGGTTGCATTTTGCATAGCCACTTCACTGAGTTTGGCGAGATCTTCTGCCGTTGAATAGTGATTGGGGTTATCAAACCCACAGCCGTTACTAAAATGCGTATCCGCTAACCCAAGCATCGCCGCCTTAGCATTCATCAAGGTCACAAACTGTTCTTCGTCACCACCGACATGCTCGACCGCCGCAAGACAGGCGTCATTCGCCGATACCATCATCATAGCCTTCAGCAGATCACCTAAGCGAAACACTTCGCCGACTTTGATCCGCAAATGCGTCTTTGGCGCCCTCGCGGCGTTCTTGCTTACAGTTGCGAGCTCATCCAGCCGGGCTCTCTCTAGAATCACCAATGCCGACATAATCTTGGTCAAACTGGCAGGCGAAAGGCGCTTCTCAGTGTCATGTTCAAAGAGTACGCGTCCCGATCGTAACTCTTTGAGGAGAATGCTATGGGCTGGGATACGCTTCCAATGAAGTGCGTGAGGAGCGTAATTGATTGATCGACCTGTGTCCTGAGTACTGTGTTGAATCCTCGCCTGGGCCGGAAGCGGGGAGAAGGCGTTCCATAGGAATGAGAATGCTATCAGAAGGGTGACCCAATAGAAGTCACCTGTGCTGTTCCACGGGTGGTGAGGAGGCCGGATATGATCCTTTCGCACCAAATACCACCGCCTCATTAAAACATGAATGATTCCCGAACCTTATCACCTTTTCTCCCGCTATCAATGACTTTGTGAAAAAATCGTAGAAGGTCGGCCAGGTCAATCCAGAATCCGCAGTTAAGGCATCGAGCGTAGATTCTTCGATTGAGGAGGGTATAGTGGCGTTCGACCATCATAAACCCTCTGCACTTGAGGCATTGCATACATGTCCTGCTCTCTCTACCAGGATTCAGAAAAACCGCCTGCGGCGTTCTCGCATCGATCAGAGGGCACCGTACGTCCCAGAATACGATTCGTCCCTTTGCTTGCTGTGGCCTCGCTGGATGGCCTTTCTAGGCATCCTAACAAGGGTGTTCTACGTCGTCTCACCCCTCAAGACCCGTCACGGCAACAGAAGTCCGGAGGAGTCTTCCGCAGCCTACTGCGCTATCGAATACGATTCATAATGAGTGCGACACATCCGGCAAGGAGTCCCCCACCGAGGAGGGTGGTGCCAAAATAGACGAACACGTTCGTTCCTCCGGAAGGCTGGGTCCCTTCCCATAAGTCGCGAACCCCACCCTGAACCATCAAGACTGACAGTGTCAGCAGAGCCCCTATCATGAACCACCATGCGAAGGATCGAAGCGCCATTCTTCTGCTCGTAAATCGTGCTCTCTCCGGCCTTTTTTAACTCTAGCGAAGGGCTCCTAAGCTGTCAAGAAATAGCCTGAGACCGCTCGTGGTTCACCCCTTTGGATCGGATCGAACGATGGACTT
>NIUT01000029.1:0-17795 GCA_002254365.1 Nitrospira sp. UW-LDO-01 | reverse complement strand
AGATGTGTATAAGAGACAGCTCGTGGTTTACCCCTTTGGATCGGACCGAGCGATGGACTTGAGCCCACGATGAAGAAAGATGGACACGCTGCCGCTTCCATTGTCTGCAATGGCGAGCCCAGGTTCCTCGCTTCCTGACGTGGTGACATGGAACGAACAGAGCGCAAACGGACCGTACTTCGTCCGATAGTTTCTCGGGGGATAGTGAAAGGTTCCATCGCCTTTCCCGAATAGAATCGACAAATCGTTCGACTGGATATTCACGATTGCCACATCGACCAGCTGATCACCGTTGAAATCCCTGGCAAGACCAAAATTTGGACCGGCATCCGCACCGGCATCCTTCCCTGGCCGAAACGTCGCATTCCCATTTCCCAAAAAGGTCGTGAAGCTATCCTGCTCTCCATTGATGACCAGCAGATCGCTATTGTGATCGTTATTGAAATCTCCAAAACTCACCCCCAACGGCCGCCTGCCAGTGGAATAGTCCTTGGGGTCTCGAAACGTCCCATTTCCATTCCCAAGCCAGACGGATACCGCATTGGACATCGGCCCCCCATTGGTGACCACGAGATCGATCTTGCCATCGCCGTTGAGATCGGATAGAGCCACGGAGGTTGGAGTATCTCCATGCTCATATTGCGCTCCATGTCGCAATTCGCCCTTTCCATTTCCAAGAAACACTTTCACCTTGTCGTTTCGAAGGGCCACGGCAAGATCGACATGATGATCGCCGTTCACGTCTTCTGCCGCCAGTGACACCGGGCTGCGATGGACCGGATACCGAGCTCCTTCTTCAAATTTTCCGTTCCCGCGGCCAAGCAGCAGCTCAACTTCATCCCCACCCGAGCACGCTAAAACGACATCCGCCTGCCCGTCTTCATTAAAGTCATTCAGGGCAAGAGCGCGTGGTTCCTGGCACACATGAACCTGTATTTGGTCTTTGAATGTGCCGTCGCCGTTACCAAATAAAATGGAAACGGAATTGCTCGAAATATTCGTCGTGATCAGATCGGTAAACGAGTCGTGATTGAGATCACCGGTCGTAATCGTCGTTGGGTTCTTGCCCACGGGATAACTCGCAAAATAGTAAAACGGATCAGGTGGGAGATACGGCTCCGCCTTGGAACAGCCCCACAAACCGATCCCCATGAGGACGTAGAGTCCCACCACACTACAGATAACCTTACTCAAACGACACATCAGATTCATGTAGACTGCCTGATATCTCCTCAATCAGACCCTTCTCATCCGCCAGGTGGGCTGGCCACACTCGACGCTGATTCTCTCGCCATCAAGCGTTTGAACTGATTTTGCTACTTCTATCAAAGTCGCCGAAGGTTGGTGCACCCTGAAGGACATACTAAAAGCCTGGTTGACCACCAGGCGCCCCTGCCAGATGACCCAGTATACAGATGCCCTATTTGGACCCGCAATCTACAATACCCTACCGTCAGCCTTTGAATTTGAGCAGCTAGTTACGTTATGATCTAAGAATATTCTTTGGAGGGTTCTATGAGCAAGATGGTGAATGTTGATATCACGATGTATGGAATTGCTGAAGTGCTGAACTGGTGCCTTGATCGAAACAAGGGGCGTGTTCCCGGCGTCGATACGGCAGGTTTCAAGAAGATGCAGGAGCTGTTGGCTCAGAAGCCACAATCTGGGGACTATTTTACGCTTGACCAGTTCTGGAAAAAGAGGGTCAGCGTACCGTTAACCGAAGACGAAGTGGCAACTATCGACCGATGTCTCTACGACATCCCGAACTTTGACAATGAGCCGCTTCCCCAAATCCGTCATAAGTTTTGGCCCCAGGAAATGGCGGCACACTAGCGACTCCCATCACGTGGTACCAGGCGTCAGTCCTGTGACGCCTGGCAACTCCCGATCCCCAGAATGCAGATTACACACGATGGATAGAGAGGCTCTCCTCTAATTCTCCTTGATGTGTACCCACAACCATCCCTTCGGTTAGCTGAACAGACCTGTACCAAAGCGAATCCCCTCGACGTGAATAAGTTCTTGACCACCCTGACACCTTCCAAGGATGGATACAGGGGGGAGCTCCACTGTTACGATCGGTTGAAGAGGTCAGGGTATGAGAAATCGAGTCTAAACGTTATCAGTGTGCAAACCGGCAGGAGAAAACTGGAGGGCAAAGACAACGGCTATGCCTCTAAAATAACCCTCTGGTACTAGAGCGTGCCTTCCCCCTTGAGATACTTCCGAAAACGATCCATAAGCTCAGCTCCCAGCGTCCCACCTTCAGGCTTCTTGGTTGTTGGGTCGGCAAAGTGGCCGCGGATCTCCTGCAAGCGCTTCTCTGCCTGATCATTGCTCTGCAAACGCTTGGTCTTCTTGAGCGCCGTCTCAAAAGCGTCGAATGTCAACTCCTGATAGCCGAATGACCGAATGCGTTTGACCGCTTTCATCATGGCCTGATTTCGAAATGTCGTCAAATGGTCGGAATCGATTTCCTTCAATCCAAGCTTACGAGCCCTCCGCTCTGCGGCTTTTCTGATTCCACTTCGGACAAAGTCAGGAGATGTCTGAAGCCGTTTCCAGGCGTCGTCCGTCCAGCCAATTTTGGCCTCAGGGGCATCCCAGATTTCCCGTAGCGCTGAGCCATCAATACGCGTCAGATGTTTCTCCCTGGCCAAGTCTTCGGTATCCCGCTTCAGCATATCCGCTACGAAGTCTACAGCGATGGGTGGGGACTCTTTGAGTTTGTCTTGAAGCAACGCCAAGGCATCCTCCGTCCACTCCATCGAAGGCTTCTCCTCTTCGCGGATATCACCGAGTGCCTCAACCTTTTCAAACAACTCGACGTTCACCTCGAGATGGCCTCGCTCCTTGGCGATCTCTTCCGCAATCTGTTTGATCATGGCCTGCATGAACCCGGGCACGTTGGCCAACCGATCTTTTGCCGCAGCCGTCCATGGGAGCCGTCCATGCTCCATCGCTTCAGCGGCCGCCGTCATGCCGGCGTCACCGCCCATTCCGCCCATCATCTGCCCCTTAAATCGTTCGAGAACCTCTTCTGTAATCTCTTCATACCCCAATTCCATGGCTTTTTTTTCAGCTAACCGACGGACCATGCCACGAAGGAAAAGCGGCGCACGTTCCATGCGCTTTAGTGCGCCAGCAGTCCACCGGATATCCGTCGCTGCGAACTGGGATGGGTCTGACATCGTTCTATATCCTTGTGAGAGAACCCTGCTCTCTACTGATTGAGTAACTCTTTGATCTCTTTACCGGCTTTGAAAAATGGAACCCGCTTGGCCGGAACGGCAACGGTCTCTCCGGTCTTGGGATTCCGTCCTTCTTTCATACGACGAGCGCGCAAGCGAAAGCTGCCGAATCCTCGAATTTCCGTCTTATCCCCATTTTTCAGGGAGTCTCGTACGCAATCAAATATCGTATTGACCACGACTTCTGCCTGCCGTTTGGTTAATGTGGTCACTTGCTCAGAGACTTTCTCGATAATTTGCGCTTTCGTCATGTCTTCTCCCTCCGCTCGATGATCACCGCATGTTTACTGACACAGCTAAAATGCCATCAAGTATTTCAAGCTGACACCTGGCTGCATATCCAATTTGGGGAACATCATGCTCAGCTTTGAGTCCAGCATTTCACGGAGAGAAAAACGGCGGCGTGGTTCGACGATCTTGGGTTCCCCCTGGATCCCTACCACATCTGCGGCCAATTGAATGGCATCGTCCAGGTCTCCGAGTTCATCCACCAACTTCACTTCTTTGGCCTGGCGACCGGTGAAGATTCGGCCATCCGCCAGAGCTTGAGCTGTTCGCAATTCCAGCGATCGGCCTTCTGCCACCGCTTCGATAAATTGCCGATGGACGTCATCCATCACCCCTTGGAGCAAGCCCCTCTCCTCGGAGCTCATCTTGCGAAGGGGAGACCCTACATCCTTAAACTTCCCACTCTTGATGACGACCCCTTCCACACCGATTTTCTGAAGCAACCCTTCCACATTGGCGGTTTCCATAATGACACCGATACTTCCGGTCAAGGTCCCAGGATTCGCGACGATCCGATCCGTCGCCGCGGCAATATAATACCCCCCTGACGCCGCCACACTCCCCATTGACGCAATCACTGCCTTGTTGGACTTGTTCCGTACTCGCTTGACTGCATCATAGATTTCCTGAGATGGCACCACACCACCCCCTGGCGTATCAATCCGAAGGACGATCGCTTTGATGGAGGGACTTTCACTGAAACGTTTCAGTTCCGCGACGGTCGTTTGGGAATCCATGATGACACCTTCAACACGAATCAAGGCAATCCGATCCTCACTTGACAAGTCAAGGTCAGGATAGAGGAGATTCATCAGCACCATTGCACCCACCCCTGCCGCAAAGAGCCAAATGACTTTGCGAAACAGATGGCGTTTGGGTGGGCGCACGTCCTGTGTCACATCATCCGCCATAGTACTCACCAGTCCGATTCAGGAATCCCCTATTCTTGATCGTCGGCCTGCGCGCGCTTCCGGCTCTGCTTGACAGCTCGACCGAGGGTTTGATCAATAGCGCCCTGCGACGAGTGATAGTCGTCCACCTGCTTGCGCTCCCAATCCATTTGATGATCGCGAAGGCTGAGTGCGATCTTGCGTTCTTCCCGATCGACCTTGATTATCTTCGCCGTCAGGTCTTCCTGCAACTTAAACTTTTCTTCCAGCTTCTGGGAAGAATCCAGGCCTGATTCGCTGACGTGGATCAACCCTTCCACACCGCCGTCAAGCTCAACGAAAATCCCGAAATCGGCGACTTTCGACACCTTGCCGGTCACCGAATCACCGACATGATACCGCGATGGGATCACCTCGTCCCACGGATCACGAGTCAGCTGCTTATATCCGAGTGAGAGCCGTTCCTTCTCCTTGTCGATGCGTAGGACAATCGCCTCGACCTTCTGTGCTTTCTTGAAGAGTTCGGAAGGATGCTTGATGTGCTTCGTCCAGGACATATCGGAAATATGGATCAACCCGTCAATACCTTCTTCCAGTCCGACAAAGACTCCAAAATCCGTGAGACTCTTCACTTTCCCTTCGATGCGGGTTCCGATCGGATACTTTCCTTCGATCATATCCCAAGGATTCGGAGCAGTCTGTTTCATGCCCAAGGAAATCTTCCGGCTCGCCGGATCGACATTGAGCACGGCGGCTTCGACTTGGTCTCCAACCGCCACGACGCGAGACGGATGCCGGACTTCATGTGTCCACGACATCTCGGAAACGTGCACCAACCCCTCCACACCTGGTTCAAGCTCTACAAATGCACCATAATCAGTCAAACTCACGACCCGACCACGCACTCTGGTCCCGATGGGATACTTACCGGCAACATTGGTCCAGGGGTCAGCGCTCTTCTGCTTAAGGCCCAGAGAAATACGACCGGTCTCCCGATCGTACTTCAATACCGTCACTTCCACTTTGTCGCCGACAGTAAACAGTTCCGACGGATGTCCAACTCGCCCCCACGACATATCCGTAATGTGGAGCAAGCCGTCGATCCCACCGAGATCAATAAATGATCCATAATCAGTGATGTTCTTCACGGTTCCTTGGATCAATTGACCTTCCTTGAGATTTGCCAACGTCGTCTGCCGCTTCTTATCGCGCGTTTCTTCCAACAACACACGGCGCGACACCACCACGTTCCCTCGTCGGTGATTGATCTTGATGATCTTGAGCGGAAACGTCTTTCCGACAAGCCCGTCTAAATCGCGCACCGGATGAAGATCGATCTGCGAGCCTGGCAGAAACGCTTTGACGCCGATGTCCACCATCATCCCGCCCTTGATGCGGGACACGATCTTGCCTTCGATACTCTTTTCGTCCTTGTACATCTTCTCGAGCTCTTCCCAAATCTTCATCTTGTCGGCTTTTTCTTTGGAAAGCACGAGATTGCCGTCTGCGTCTTCACATTCTTCGATATAAACTTGGAGCCGATCCCCGATCTTGAGGTTTGCCAAGTCGTCCGACGAGAATTGATCGTTCGGGATCATGCCTTCCGACTTGTACCCGATATCAACGATGACCTTGTCCTTGGTCAGCGCCACCACACGCCCTTCGGTAATGGTGCCTTCCTCCAGATTGCGAAAGGTTTCTTCATACAACGCCGCCAAGGCATTGCGGTCTAACTGCGCGTCGCTACTGTTGGATACCGTACCCATATGAACATCCTACTCTTCCGACTCTCGTCGGGTGCTGATGGTGAAGTCGCCTGGCTCACTCAGCGTTGTGAGCGTCGGCGGTCGACCTACTCGGTGTCTCGCTTGCCACATCGTCCTTCCTTGTTGGAATGGGAACCTCCCCCAAGGCTGCGATATGCTCGATCACCGTACGGCTGACCAGTTGATAAAACTGCTTTGTTTCCGCTCTTTCTTTCTGCTTTCCCGTATCAAATGTGATAGGGGCTCCAAGCCGAACAGTCACGGGACGCCGGCGTGGCCACGAGGCCCCCGGAGGCAGAACGTCGAAGGTCCCTCTCAAATACGCCGGAACTACCGGGCATCCCGTCTGCGACACGATCACACCGATACCAGCCTTGGGTTGTCGGAGGTGACCATCCTGAGTGCGTCCTCCCTCAGGGAAAATAACCACCACGTGACCGGCCCGAATCAGGTTAATGGCCTTCCCGAAGGCCTCCCGATCCAGACGGCCCAACTTCACCGGAATCCACCCCAGCGATTGCAACAAACCGCTCAACACCGGGATGGGAAACAAGTCGTGACGCCCCAGATACCAGGCCCTTCGATTCATCCCGCATCCAAGGAGCGGAATATCGAGATAGCTCGCATGGTTGGCGGCGACCAACATTCCCCCGGTGGGAGGAACCTGGCCTTCAACCCGGTACCGAAAACAGAGCCAGGCGACGCTGCGCGCCAGGACCCACAACAACCCGTAGACAATCCCGCTCACAACTCAGTCGACACAGCCGCGATCATCTGTTCCACGACCTGATCGGGACTGAGGGTAGAGGTGTCGATGAATCGTGCATCCATTGCAGGGACCAATGGATCGACGGAACGAGTCCGATCTCGCTGATCTCGGGCCGATAGATCATGGGACGTGGTTTCAATCGACTCCCCCCGACCTGCAGCGACTAACTCACGGTGCCGTCGTGCCACTCGAACATCGGGATGAGCTTCCAGGAAAAATTTGAACGAGGCCGTGGGAAAGACCTTGGTGCCGATATCGCGACCTTCTGCTACCACGGATCCTCCTTGGCCGATCTGACGTTGGAGCGGCAGCAGCCATTCACGAACGGCTGGAATAGCAGACACAAGAGAAGCCGCGGCAGTCACTTCGGGTGTACGCAGTTGTCCCGTCACGTCGAAACCATCGACCAGCACCTGCATCGCACCTTGACGAAACTGCATATGGATCGACGTGGTCGGCAAGAGGGTAGCCACGTGAGTATGGTCTGTAGGACGAACCCTCGACTGCAAAGTCTTCCATGCGATAGCCCGATAGAGTGCCCCGGTATCGAGATAGAGATACCCGAGCCGACTCGCCAGTAATTTGGCCACGGTGCTCTTCCCCACCCCGGCCGGCCCATCAATCGCAATAATCACTCATCCCTCGTCCCATCAGACCGTCACGATGACTGAGTCAACAGCTCCGCCAGTATGGTTTCAAAATTCGGGAATGACGTCTCAACGCAATCGGCATCCGCAATCGTCATCTCTTGCTCCGCCGTCAACCCACCAATGGCTAACGACATCGCCACCCGGTGGTCTCCATGGCTCTGAGCATTGCTGGAAGCTTGCAATCGCCCGTTTTCCCCCCTGCGACCTACCCCGCGAATCACCATGCCATCAGGTCGCTCTTCGATCAGAGCTCCCATGGCCGTCAACTCTCGACTCATTGTCGCAATGCGATCACTCTCTTTGACTCGCAATTCTTCCGCACCGGAAATGACGGTGTCTCCTTCCGCAACTGCAGCCGCCACGCACAGGATCGGAAATTCATCGATCGTTTTAGGAATGAGGTCAGGACTGATCGTCACTCCCTTCAAAGCGGCAGACTGCACACGCAGATCCCCAACTGGCTCTCCGGCCGCTTCGCGTAAACCCAATACCTGAATATCCGCCCCCATCTTTCGCATGACCTCAATGAGGCCTGTCCTGGTTTCGTTCATCCCGACATTCCGAATGGTGACATCGGATCCCGGCACAATCGTCGCGCCAACCAAAAAGAAGGCCGCGGCTGAGAAATCACCGGGAACCGTCACGTCCACCCCTCGCCATCCAACGGACGGCCTTCCATCTAAAACCAGCGCTCCCTCTTCCCGTCTAAGCGGAATGCCAAAAAACTGAAACATCCGCTCCGTATGGTCTCGTGACAACCGTGGTTCTCTATAGCGAGTCCGCCCTTGAGCAAAAAGACCGGCGAGAAGAAGCGACGACTTGATCTGGGCACTCGCCACGGAAGAGCAATAGTCGATTCCATGAAGGCCTGAGCCCGTAATCGCTAAGGGAGCTAATTCTCCTCCTTTGCGGCCGGCAATGACCGCGCCCATCTCGCGTAGCGGTTTGACGACCCGCCCCATGGGACGGCGCCGGATCGATTCATCGCCGGTGAGGACGGAGAAGAAATCTTGACCAGCCAAAAGGCCCGCCAGCAGCCGAATCCCGGTCCCGGAATTTCCGCAATCGATCGGTCCACTCGGCTCAGCCAACCCCCAAAACCCCTTCCCGCAGACAGTCAATTCGGTCGGCGTCTCTGTAATTGGAATCCCGAGTGTCTGAAACGCCCTCATCGTGTTCAGACAATCTTCACCTCGACAGTATCCGGCAATAGTGCTCGTCCCTTCCGCTAATGCCGTCAGAATGATCGCCCGATGGGTGAGAGACTTGTCGCCGGGAACGCTTGTGGTTCCCTTGAGTGGACGGCCAGGATGAATGGTTAATGATGTCATGAGTGACGCACAGCCGAACTCGCAAGTTTCTCGCGTTCGCCTTTTGCCCGTTCGAGTGCTTTTTCGATACCGGTCGCATCACCGGCCTTAATCAGCTGCTTCAATTCTTCCAAGGCTCTTGTGTACCGGTCGATATAGGCCACCACGTTCCCTCGGTTCCACAGAAAAATATCTCGCCACATTTCTGGAGAACTCGCGGCTATCCTCGTGGTATCCCGCAGTCCCCCTCCAGAGTGGGCGGCAAGATCCAGCGACGACAACTCTTGATCACGAAGCTCAGACAAGGCATTCATGAGCGCAAAAGCTGCCACATGGGGTAAGTGACTGACGGCACCCAGGATTTGATCGTGGAGGTGGGGGTCCATCGTCAACATGATCGAGCCGGTTTCCTCCCACAACTGTCGGACCCGTTCCAAAGCAATAGCATTTGTCCGTTTCGTAGGAGTCAAAATACAGCGCGCCCCTTTGAACAGCTGATCGGAGCCAGCAGCGACTCCCGTCTTTTCTTTTCCTGCGATGGGATGCGCCCCGACAAAATGCACTCCGGCAGGCATGGCAGCCTCGGATCGTTCAACTAACGTCCCTTTCACACTCCCCACATCACTGACGATCGATCCAGGGGCTAGGCAATGTGCCCATTCCTTTAGATGACGCTCATAGGTATCAACAGGCGTGGCTAGCACGACCAAATCCGCCCCCTGCACACCCTCTTGAGGGTCGGCCACATACCGATCGATCGCTCCCAAGGCGACAGCAGTCTTGAGATTTTCCACTCGACGGCCAATGCCGACCACGTGATCGGCTAAGGCCCTGCGGCGGAGGATCATGCCGAGCGATCCACCAATCAGCCCGACCCCAATAATGGCGACGTGTTTAAAGTGAACCGGCATCGAAACGTTACAACTCTCTTCCCACGGCTTTCGCGATATTCT
Organism: Nitrospira sp. UW-LDO-01; assembly: GCA_002254365.1. Classification (GTDB taxonomy): domain Bacteria; phylum Nitrospirota; class Nitrospiria; order Nitrospirales; family Nitrospiraceae; genus Nitrospira_D. Next base: position 7,915 of record NIUT01000029.1, on the reverse strand, counting down.
TCAGATCCCCCATCAACGTCTTAAATTTTGACGGTTTGATTGATTCTTCCCCGTCACAAAGGGCGCATTCCGGGTTTGAATGGACCTCAATGAGCAGCCCATCCGCCCCGGCCGCAACCGCCGCTTTGGACATCGGCGCCACGAGATCCCATTTCCCCGTGGCATGGCTGGGATCTACGATGACTGGGAGATGAGACAGCTCTTTCAATGTGGGAATGGCCGCCAGATCCAAGGTATTCCGGTACTGCGTTTCGAACGTGCGAATACCTCGCTCGCACAACATCACGTTCTGATTTCCGCGTGACATGATGTATTCAGCCGATAGGAGAAATTCTTTGATCGTGGCCGATAACCCCCGCTTCAGAAGCACAGGCTTGTCATAGGCGCCGACTTCCTTCAGCAGTTCAAAATTCTGCATGTTCCGAGCACCGATCTGGATGATATCCGCCTTTTCTAAAAACAGTTCGATATCACGCGTATCCAAGATTTCACTGACCACCGGTAAACCCGTTTGCTTTCTCGCCTCGACGAGGTAGTCCAGGCCTTCCCGCCCCAGCCCTTGAAACGAATAGGGCGACGTCCGCGGTTTATAGGCCCCACCACGCAAAATAGTGGCACCTGACGCTTTGACTTCATGGGCAATCCCGACCGTCAGTTCGAGTCGCTCCACTGCACAAGGACCGGCCATAATCGCGAGTTTCTTGGCGCCGATCTTGACCCCCCCGACATCAATGATCGTCGGCTCTTTCTTAAACTCGCGACTGACAAGCTTCCAAGGGGCCAAAATTGGCAGGACGCTTTCGACGCCTGGAAGGGCCGTCAACGGCTGATTGTGCAGAATACGATCGTCACCGATGACCCCGATGATGGTGCGTTCCTGGCCCGTTGAAATTTGTGATTTGAGGCCAAGATCACGCAGTCGATCGATAATATGGTCGACCTCGCTCTCCGATGCCTCTGGTTTCAATACGATGATCATAGTTCCCTCTTACGACTCCTATCTACCGCCACCTAAGACCTTACCGAGCGCCTGAAGGAAGGCGGTATTTTCGTCGGGTTGGCCGATGGTGACACGCAGCATGGTCCCTTCGATATGCCGCACGATAATGCCTTCTCGCAGGAGCGCGTCAAACACCCCGCGTCCATCCTGTTTGGCATCAAAGTAGAGAAAATTGGTTTCCGTCGGGATCGGTACGAGTCCGAATGCCCGCAGCCCCTGCCCTACCTGTTCGATCCCGGCGGCATTGACCGCCCGACTCTTCGCCACATGCTCGTCATCACTCAAGGCAGCCAGCGCAGCTTTCTGGGCAAGGCTATTGGCATTGAATGGAGGCCGAACGCGATTCAAGTAATCGATGACTTCCGGCGTGCTGATCCCATACCCGATTCGCAATCCGGCTAGCCCATAAATCTTCGAGAAGGTCCTCAGGACAATCGCGTTTCGCCCCTGTTTCACATAGGCCAGCGCATCTGGAAATTGCGGATGCCGGACATACTCATAGTACGCTTCGTCGAATACCACAATCACATCGTCCGGCACTCGTGCCATCAATCGCTCGACCGCATCCGACGGCACCATCGTGCCGGTAGGATTGTTGGGATTACAGAGAAACAGCAGTCGCGTTCGCGGCGTAATAGCTTGGACCATTGACTCAAGGTCGTGCGTCCAGTTGACCAGAGGGACGATCACCGGCCTCCCGTGGACGGCTGTGACCTCCATCTTGTAGATCACGAATGTGTGGTCCGCCATCACGGCTTCATCGCCAGGCGCCAAAAATGTTCTGGCAAGCAGACCGATGATCTCATCTGACCCGTTCCCGAGGATGACATGCTCTTGAGTCACTTTCCATCGATCGGCAAGCGCCCGGCGCAGTTGGTACGCCCCCCCGTCTGGATAGCGATGCAGCGTATCCTGCACGCCGTTGAGAGCCGTCACGGCTTTCGGAGAAGGCCCTAGCGGATTCTCGTTGGAGGCAAGCTTGATCACGCGAGTCAGCCCGAGCTCCCGTTGAAGCTCATCAATCGGCTTCCCGGGTACGTATGGACTGAGCGATCGAATATCCGGATGGACCTGGAGTGGCATAATTAATTATGAGCCGGGTAGGAGCCCAAGATCTTCATAAAGAGACAGCGGCCCTTCACTTCTTCTACGGCCTTACCGACTCGGTCGTCATTGATATGGCCTTCGACATCTACAAAGAAAATATACTCCCAGGCTTTGCGCTGAGAGGGACGTGACTCAATCTTCGTCATACTAATGCCATAGGAGGCGAAGGGACGAAGCAGGTCGTAGAGGGCTCCGACTTTATCCTTCACCGACAGCATCAACGACGTCTTATCTTTCCCGGTCTGTTCAGACGGCTTTTGAGACAGCACCAGGAAACGGGTGAAGTTATTCAGGTTGTCTTCGATCCTGGCCTTGATCACTTTTAAGCCGTAAAGCTGACTAGCCAACTCCGACGCGATGGCGGCGGATGCCGGATCATCAACGCACATTTCGGCGGCGCGGGCCGTGCTCGCCACCTCCACCGTAGGAACATGGGGGAGATTGGTCTCAAGCCAGTTCCGACACTGGGCGAGAGCATGCGGATGTGATTGAATTTTCTTCACATCTCCCATAAGACCTGATTTTGACAACAGGTGATGGGAGACCTCTTGAAGAACCTCGCCATAGATTCGCAAATTGGAATCGATAAACATGTCGAGGGTATGATTGACCACCCCTTCCGTCGTGTTCTCGATCGGCACAACCCCAAAATTGGCTCGGCCGCGTTCTACTTCGCTGAAGACCTCTTTAATACTCTGGACCGGCACATACTGGACGGACGAGCCGAATTTCTGCATGCAGGCCATATGGGTAAAAGTGGCTCTCGGTCCTAGATACGCGACCCTCTGGGGAGCCTCAAGCGACAGAGACGCTGACATGATCTCGCGATAGACAGCTCGAATGGCGTCGCTTGGAAAAGGACCGGTATTGAGCTTGGTGAGCCGTTGAATGATCTCGGCCTCTCGGCCTGCGGTATGGAGGTTGGCGTCGGCATCTTTCTCTTTTTTCAACCGCCCGATTTCAATGACGCTCTTTGAACGTTCATTCAGAAGCCGAATGATTTCATCATCGATCCTATCGATTTCCTTACGATATTCTGGCATGTCCTTGGGCATACGGCGTCTCGTTTCAAACACCCGTTCACAGGAGGGCTTCCTCATCCCTTTATAGGGACGGGGATCGTTGAGACAAGTGTGGAATTCTACAGGATCGGTGGAAACTATTGCAAGAACAGCTGGTGCCTGCGGAACGCACCAGAACGGATGGAACGTGCCCGGCTTACATCAGCAAATGAGACGGTCTCTTAAAGTGGTCGTACGCTGACTTCGTCACCTGACGGCCACGCCCTGTACGGTCCAAGAAACCTGCCTGAATGAGATAGGGTTCGTACACATCCTCGATCGTACCCTTATCCTCTTGAACAGCAGCCGCTAAGGACTCCACCCCAACCGGCCCACCGTTGAACTTCTCGATAATGGTGAGGAGAACTTTGCGGTCCATGTCGTCGAACCCGGCCTCGTCAATCCCGAGCCACGCCAATCCCTCTTGCGCGACCTCTTTGGTGATGCGGCCATCGGCTTTAATTTGGGCATAGTCCCTGATGCGTTTGATAAGCCGATTGACAATGCGTGGCGTTCCTCGCGCCCGACGCGAGATTTCCGCTGCACCAGCACGATCAATCCCGACCCCCAAGACACCTGCCGATCTCACCACAATGGCCTCCAACTCGGATGGCTCGTAGTACTCCAGCCGATAGACCAATCCAAAGCGGTCACGGAGAGGGGAAGTGAGGGAACCAGCCCTCGTCGTGGCTCCCACCAGCGTAAACGGCGGAAGGTCGAGTTTCACGGTCCTGGTGGCTGGGCCTTGTCCGACAACCAGGTCCAGCTGGAAGTCCTCCATCGCCGGATAGAGCGCCTCCTCCACGGAAGCAGGGAGTCGATGAATTTCATCGATGAACAACACATCATGTTCTTGAAGATTGGTCAGCACTGCGGCAAGGTCGCCGGCATGAGCAAGCACCAACCCTGAGGTTGAACGCAACGCCGCTCCCATTTCCCGTGCAATGATATGCGCAATGGTCGTCTTGCCAAGTCCAGGCGGACCATAAAAGATAGCGTGGTCCAGCGATTCTCCTCGCTGCCTCGCCGCTTCGATGCAAATCCGAAGCGATTCCTTCATTTTTGCCTGGCCGACATACTCGTCGAGCGTCTGGGGCCGCAGGACATGTTCCAGACCTCGCTCCTCGTCCGTCGCACGATTGGTCACAAGCCGTTCGGTCATAATCTGACACTCACATCTACTTGGTCTGATACTTCGGGGGAGGTGGCAAAGCCCCCTGCCCCGGCTGTGCGGCGTTCCCACAATCAGGAGGACAGGATTTGTACCCTTGAGTGGAATCGGGGAAATTGCTTTCCATTTTCCTCAACTGGCATTGTGTCAGCCGCCCCCCGTCACTGTTCCCACAGCGCGCAGGAACCGAGGAACTACCGATCTCGGCATACCCCTCGGGACAGACCCCACAGACCCCCAGCATGTTCGTCCCAAGTGGCACACATTGTACAAGCACCCCATCGTGGTCTTTGCAAATCTCTTGGGATGCCGTCACCCCGGTCGTCGCATAGCCGTCAGGACATTTCCCGCAGGTCATCCGAATGCTTTTGGGCTCCGAGGATTCCTCCGCAAGGCTCACGGTTGGAGAGAGGGGAGCAAACGATGCCCCCATCATCGCACAGTACAGAATGAGCCTGGCAGTCCTCGAATAAGATGGCATCATGGTTACCCCCTTGCTAATTCCTTGAGCCCTTCTCGAATCAGCTCCTTCAGCGCCAAAGAGCCGGAGGTGCCCTTGGTCACCCGCCTGAGGGCTTCTTTGGCATCTTGAGCGCGGTAGCCCAAGTGTACCAGAGCGGACAACGCATCCTCGAAGAGATCATCGAATTCCGCAGGCTCTGCTGCGGGAGAACGGGGGTGGATACCTTGGATCTTACCGACCTTATCTTTGAGCTCAAGCGCGAGACGCCCGGCCGACTTCTTGCCGATGCCCGGAACAGTCTCTAGCTTCTCGGTATCCGCGGTCTGGATGGCATGAACCAAGTCGGTAACAGATAAACTCGACAGCACGCTGAGCGCCAATTTAGGGCCGACTCCGGAGACGCTGGTCAACAGCAAAAACGCCTCCTTCTCGCTTTGCGAGAGAAAGCCGAACAACTGGATCGCATCCTCCCGCAGATGCGTATGGATATGCAGCGCGGTACTGTCGTCGAGATTCGGAAGCGAGTAATAGGTGCTGAGGGGGATATGAACTTCGTACCCGACGCCCTGCACATCAAGCGTCAGATGAGTAGGTGTTTTGACAGCTAACCGCCCCGTGAGAAAGGCGATCATTTCGTTTGGTTATCCGATGACAAATGCCAAGTGAGAGTCACTGGAGCATCAGCCCGCCGCAGTCGCAGCGACCTTCTCCATAACCTCATCCGGAATATCGAAGTTCGCATGAACCTTTTGCACATCGTCGTGCTCATCGAGAATTTCCATCAACTTCAGCATTTGTTCGGCCGACTTTTCTTCGAGCCTGATGGTATTCTGAGGAACATACGTGACTTCCGCTAGTGTCGTCTCAATCTTTGCATCGACCAGCGCTTTTTTGACGGCTTCAAATTCGTGTGGCCCGGTGATGATCTCGATCGACTTCTCGCCGGTTTTCACGTCTTCCGCTCCGGCATCGAGGGCCAAGGAGAGCAAGGTATCCTCATCGACCTTTCCTGGTTCGATCGTCAGGAGCCCCTTCTTGTGAAACTGCCACGCGACGGCACCTGCCTCAGCCATGTTGCCATGATTCTTGGTCAAGAGGCTCCGGATCTCCGCCACGGTCCGATTCCGATTGTCGCTCGTAATTTCCAAGAGCAGCGCGGTTCCTCCTGGTCCATAACCTTCCAACGAAAACTCTTCATAGGTCACGCCGGGCAGCTCCCCGGTGCCGCGCTGAATCGCCTTCTTCAAAGTATCGCCCGGCATGTTGGCTTCCTTCGCCTTGGCAATGGCCAGACGAAGCCGAGGGTTCCCGTCCGGATCCCCACCCGAACGGGCAGCGATCGTCACCTCGCGAATAATTCTCGTAAAGATCTTTCCACGCTTGGCGTCCTGAGCCCCTTTGTGGCGCTTAATCGTCGCCCAATGACTATGTCCACCCATGTGTGTCCTCCTCTATCCAGCCATACGCTCTCAGCCGGTTAGAGATGTGTGATAGAGCACGAATGACCTGTGATCGGTTAGAGGTAGCACAGGCCTCAGAAAGGTGTCAAATCGCACTGGCCTCTGAAGCAAGATGGTGGGGCGCTATTCGGAATACTCGCGCAGCAAGAGGATCGGCAGGAGCAAGCACTACGACCTACGTCCGCACGGCTTCAGGCTACTCAAAATACACAAGCAGTTGGAGACCTATGACGACCACACAGATCGCCCACGCCATTTCCCAGCGTTTCGTCGTCTTCCCCGAAGCGCTGGATGCCCATGCCATCATGGCACTTGAGACGGCGGCACCAATCCCGATAGTGCCGAGAAAGGCATGGTGCAACTCGATGATGTGATTCGCCGGATGATTCCCATGCGAGTGGATAAAGAGCAGGATGGCTCCAAAAAATCCGAGGATAAGCATGGGGACGGCCCACCCGGGATGCCGGGCCCAACTGATTCGACGTAGCGCCTCAGTTACGGCTGCGGCGCTCGAAAAGACTCCGTAGAATTTGTGCTGGAGAATTTCAGGATCCTGGCCGGAGAAGGTCTGTGCAAATGTGAGTGACCCGATCGGCCAGGCCTCATGGTCACTCCAAATTAAGAGATACCCCCCAAGAACTCCGAGTGCGACGGGCAGGACCAAACGAGTCCAGACCGGTACCTGATACTGCAACGCATGCCCCAACTCCGCCAGGCCAAACAGCAGGACGAACAATCCGGCGAAGCGATGGTTGAACTCAGAATAGGCGACCCCTTGAGTTGACCCTTCCCACGTATCCCCATTCTGTTTACGATGCGACCCATGGTTCTGGTGGGGTGGAGGAGAAATCGCAGAGTATTCCAGAGATGATTGGGCAGAAATAATGCCGCCGAAGGAGGAGAGCGCAACCGTCAGCAGCAGTAGGGATAGCAGAGAAGCCCGCCACTTCATGCCATCGCACCATTGACCGAACGACCGTACAATAGGGGAAAGGCCCATCCAGTCGGCTGGATGGGCCTTTCGCTTCACGAAAGAACGAGACTATCTCTTACATGAACTTCATGAACTTATCTTTGGCTTCCTCCATCACCTGGGCCGTGATGGTGGATTCCCCACGTTCCTTGGCCATCCGCTCCACCTCTTTGCGGGCCATGGGACGAATGAAGTCAGGAATATTTTCCAACCGCTGCTCGGCTTCGCGTGACCAGGTCATACCCTCAGGGGAATAATTCTTCGAGTCATCCATTACTTGTAGCGTGATCGCCGTAAACCCCTGCTTGCGGGCATAGCCCTCCACACTCGCTTGTACCATTGGCTTCACAAAGGCTGGAAGCCGATCGAGCTTCTCTTGGGCATCTGGAGTCCACGTGAACTCAGAAGGCCCGCCGTTGGCTGGCTTACCGGAGTTGGTCAGGCCCATTTCCGCCACCATCGCGGAGAATGGACAGCCGCTCGCCTTCTCCGGAGCCTTGGCCGGCGACGCCGCGGTTGCCGCGACGGCTGGTGCAGCAGGACTCGGCTTTGTCGCGGCAGCAGTTTGACCGTTTCCCGCTACTGCCCGCAATCCTTCCATCGAGGCTGCAGGCTCCGCCTTGGCACCAAGCTTTAACCCCAGCGAATTCATCATGTTCGTTTCACCGGCGTTCGTCACC
>NIUT01000028.1 GCA_002254365.1 Nitrospira sp. UW-LDO-01 | reverse complement strand
GTACAAATCTTAAGCTGTACACAATCATTGGCCGTGGTGGAGTTGGTATAAGCGGTGGTCAGAAACAACGAGGGTTGATTGCCCGCGCTTTATACAAAGACCCTTCTTTTCTTTTTTTTGATGAAGCTACGAACTCGCTTGATGCAAAAAACGAAAGAGAAATAACGTTGAACATCAACTTAAAATACGGTGGCAAAACAACGATTGCTATCGCGCACAGATTGAGTACCGTTAAATCGGCTGATATGATCGTTGTTTTGCGATCAGGGGAAATTGTCGATGGCCGATCGAGTGCCTGAACTTGATCGCCCTCTGGGCGACGTGCTGCTTGCACCGACGAGAATCTACGCGAAGCAGATTCTGTCTCTCATCCAGGACTTTCCGGTCAAAGGGATCGCACATATTACCGGAGGAGGGATTACCGAGAATCTTCCACGCGTATTTCCAAAGGGGGTACGGGCGAGGATTACGCGTACGGCCTGGTCGGTGCCACCGATTTTTGACGTGATGAGTCGTTTGGGACAGATTGAACGTGAGGAGATGTACCGTGTGTTCAATATGGGCATCGGGTTGATTCTCGTCGTTCCACCTGAAGCCGTCTCCGGCGTGTTGGCTCGTGCCGCCGTACTGGGAGACCAAGGCTGGCAGATCGGCGAAATTCTGTCTTCCGCTGAGGAGGAAGCGGAGGTCGAGTATGTCGAATAGCCGAACGACCCCGTTGCGTGTGGCGGTTCTGGCATCCGGTCGGGGCTCCAATCTGCAAGCCATTATCGATGCAATCGAGGCGGGGCAAGTTCAGGCTCAAATCGTTGCCGTCCTTAGTAATAAAAGAGAGGCCGTTGCACTGGAGCGGGCTCGGAAACACGGACTCACTGATATTTTCGTCGACCCCAAACCATTTGCCGGACGGCCGGATAGTCGAGAAGCGTATGATCGTGCACTTCTAGAAATCCTTCAGCAACACGATGTTGAACTTGTCCTCCTTGCTGGTTATATGAAAATTGTGACAGCGGTTTTGGTCAATGCCTATGCCAACCGGATGATGAATATTCACCCCTCGCTGTTGCCGTCTTTCCCCGGATTGGATGTGCAGAAGAAGGCCATCGATTGGGGTTGCAAGTTGGCGGGTTGTACGGTGCATTTTGTCACAGAAGGGGTGGACGAAGGACCGATTATTATCCAAGCAGCGGTCCCGATCCTTGATGCTGATACCTCCGAAACTCTGGCCGCGAGAATCCTCCTACAGGAACACAAAATCTATCCTCGCGCCGTGCAACTCTTCGCCGAAGGTCGTCTCCAAGTCGACAGCCGCCGAGTGGTGATCGACGCAGCCAAGCCAGACGGCGAGGCGATCATCAGCGCGGTATAGTGCCCCCACAGAACGTCAGCACATATCATACTCACTTAGAGTCCAGTGATCGCCAAGTGTGCAGTCAGAACGGGCCTACCCTCTAACGGGGGGGCTGGTTCCCAGGCCTTGCGCCTTGAACAAGCGCCTCTCTACAATAAGTCGCTCCTGTTGTTGAGGGTCTTTTCCCATGCCTTTTGCTCTCCGGTATCACTACCGCTTTCCGGTCTTCAGCCTCGTAAAGTATGAACGAGGGAATGGGATTGGCTACGGGTCCGTCACCAACCTGTCCTCCCTTGGGTGGCGTATCTCAGGGTCCTTGCCGGTAGAGCAGGGGGATATGTGCACGCTTACGGTTAAACTGCCGACAAACCAGTGGGTGTCGGTCGCTCAGGGAATGGTGCGATGGGTGCGTGGGGAAGAATGTGGTATTGAAACCTTGGCGATGGACACCAGATCTCAAGCGAGACTCAATGACTATATCCAAGCCCGCCTCAAAGCTTTGTAGGATGTGAGGCTTCCAATCGAGGAATCATGGTTGTACAAGCTACAACCATCTCCAGGCCGTGGAAGGTTCTCAAGAGAGGAAGTCGTTGAGCGGGAATACCGGACGACTTTGGCCGGCTTAGACGTGGTCAATGAACCGACTGGCTGATTTGGTGGAGGGCACCCGGTTTTAAACTTATTTCCCCCACGATTCGCGTTGAATTGCGCCTACCTAAAAGGAAGACGGCATGAGCTAGGAGATCATACGAGAGAAGGATTCCCCGTAAGCCTGGCAGCTCGATCAGGGGCAGTTCCCCGCTAGTCGGTAGCCTGCGGCTTCTGCCTCAATCGCATCAGCAAATTCCACACGGTTCTCTAGTGCAATCTGTCCATAGCTGGGGCAATCGGACCGATGGTAGAGGTGGCTCTGTTGATTGCCGATAATGCCGGTATAGATTCGAGGTTGTGAATGTACTGACTCAGTGACGGATATGCGAGAGTTTTTTGGTCCTCGCTGAGCTTCCCATGGTGGCATCGGCATAGAATCTATCCAGATTTTCCAGTGTTCGCCAGAAGGTTCACCTATACTTGTTTTTGCCGTGGAGCTGATCGCTCGCCAGTCACCAACTACTCAGTCACGGAGGCAGCAATGCCCTGCCTCTTCTACGGGATCCCGACCACTTTGACAGGCCGAAGGGTCGAGAAAATGATCCCATTTCCTAACTCGCCGCTCCGGTTTTCTCCCCAGCAGGATACCGTTCCGTCGGTCAAGCGCGCACATGAGTGTTGGTTGCCAGCGGCGACCGCGGCTACGTTGCTGAGTCCGATGACTACTTTGGGGATAGCGGATTTATCTGTGGTTCCGTTTCCCAGCTGACCGGACGGGTTCGCTCCCCAGCACCACGCAGTGCTGCTGAACAGAGTGGCGCAGTTGTGGTGGTTACCAGCAGCGATGCCAGCCACGTTCGCAAGATTGACGACCCCCACGGGGGTAAAGGGGGTAGCGGGATTCGTGAAGGTGCCGTCGCCTAGCTCACCGGTGTCATTGAAGCCTCCCCAGCAC
>NIUT01000027.1 GCA_002254365.1 Nitrospira sp. UW-LDO-01 | reverse complement strand
CAACCAGGCCAGCATATAGTAGTCGCCGTCTCAGGCGGTCCGGATTCTGTCGCGTTGTTGTCACTCCTGCATCAACTCCGCTCTCGCTGGACACTCACTCTGACGGCCATCCATTGCAACTATGGATTGCGGGGCGATGAATCCGAGGAGGATCAGCGGTTTGTGGAGACGCTGTGCCATGAGCTAGCCATTCCCCTCCATGTGCGCAGGGCACAGATTCAATCTCGCCGTCGTACCGTCTCTTTACAAGCGGAAGCTCGTGACATTCGATATCGCCTGATGCAGGAGATCAGAACGCTGTGCAAAGCCGACCGCATCGCTGTTGGCCATACGGCAGATGACCAAGCCGAGACCGTCTTACTATGGATGCTTCGAGGGGCAGGATTGGCCGGTCTTTCCGGCATGCCGGCAGTACGGGACGATGCGGTTGTCCGACCGTTGTACGAGACCAGTCGGAAGGAGATCCTGACATACCTACGTGCGGCCGGTCTATCCTATCGGGAAGATTCGAGCAATGCTAAACCGCTCTACCTCCGAAACCGAATCAGACGAGAAGTCATTCCACTGCTCGCGCAGGTAGTTCCCTCAAGCATCAAGGCCCTCTGCAGACTCGCCGACCTCTGCCGGGCCGATGATCAGCAGCTGGACCAAGAAGTTGCTGCCCGCACGGCTGCTGCCGTGAAGTGGGACTCAACAGGAGAGTGGACTCTCGATCGCCGGACTCTGGTAGCCCTTCCGCTGCCTCTGCAACGGCGCTGCCTTCGACTGTTGCTTCGCCGCTGTGACCCTCAACAGCGTCCCCCCAGCCTTCATAGAATCGAGCGAGTACTGCGTCTCGTATCAACCCCAAAGTCGGTCTCTCGACTGGACATGAAGGCCGGGCATATTGTCGTCACGCCGCAGACGCTCCGCTTTCTTCCCTTTCCGGTAGGGCATGAGTGTGAGAGACGGCCCTGGGATGATGGCGTGCCTCGCGCTTCCTTCCCTGTCCCAGGAGAACTGATATGGTCTAGAACGGGACAACGACTTCAGGTACAACTGCAGAAGCACGATGGGAGAGAACCCGTGCCGGGGCAGGAACGGATCCTGGTGGATGCCGATCGAGTCACTCACTCGCTGACCATCCGAAGCTGGTTGCCGGGCGATCGTTTTTGTCCTCGTGGCATGGGTGGACAGTCGAAAAAGCTGCAGGACTTTTTTACAGATTTGAAGATTCCGATGGCACGGCGAGATCGTATCCCTCTGGTCGTAGCGCCCGAGGGCATTCTCTGGGTTGTTGGGTATCGGCAAGATGAGCGCTGGGTGCCGACGTCCTCAACAGCACGCTGCCTGCTTATCACAGTACATCCTCCACCTCTCACAGAAGGAACCGACTGAGATGGAACGCATGTTTGGACGCCCGATCATCACCCAGGAGCAGATGCGGAATCGGATCCGCGAGTTAGGACGGCAGATCAGTACCGACTATGCCGGCAAGGACCTGGTGCTTGTCGGTGTCTTAAAGGGAGCGTATGCGTTCTTTGCCGACCTGGCTCGAGCCATTCGAATTCCCGTGCGAGTTGATTTCATCGTTGTGACGAGTTACGGGACAGGAGCCAAGACATCGGGGAAAGTGAAGCTGGTGACCGAGTTGACCGAACAGATTAAGAACAAAGACGTGCTCCTCGTCGAGGACATTGTCGATTCAGGATTGACGGTTCAATATCTCATGAAGGCCTTGGCGAGGCGCAAACCGAAAAGCATCAATGTCTGTACATTATTAAGTAAACCGGAGCGTCGTGTCGTCGATGTACACGTTCAATACATCGGCTTCAAAATTCCTGATCAGTATGTCATTGGATATGGTCTCGATTATCAGCAGAAGTATCGTAACCTTCCTTATCTCGCGGTGCTCGATCAATCGAGTGAGCAAGACGCCTAGCCCGCAGTAGTCATGAGCGTTTCTTCTACACCTCCTCATACGCCGTTACGACAAACCTGGCCGCGGGCTCGCTGTAGCCAGGCTATCGAGGTCACGCGTGCCTGTCTCTCAACGCGTCTTTGCGGTTTCGTCCCTCGGCCACTCGACATCGCACAGGGTTGACCCTGCGTTCGCCGAAGGGTCACGAACCGTCATGAAAAGTACGGGCTAGCATTTTCTCACGAGCTGTTGTCAATATACGGAAGCCTGTGTTAACATCACTTCAATTCCTAATCACTTTCCATCCAACGTTATCGCCAAGGAGAACTGGATGAATTCCCGGGTCAAGAACCTGCTTTTCTGGGTCGTCGTCGGCTTGTTCATGATTCTCCTATTCAACTTGTTCAGTGTTCCGACGCATGCGCCGGAAGAAGAAGTTATCTTCAGCGACTTTATGTCGAAGCTCGATAAAGGTGATTTTGAAAAAGTCATCATCAAGGGCAACCACATCAGTGGAGTGTTAAAAGACAAAACTCGCATCCGCACCTATTCGGCCGACTACCCCGATTTTGTGAAGGTGCTTCGGGAGAGAGATGTGCAGATCGAGGTCAAACCACCTGACGAGAGTCCCTGGTACATCACATTTCTCGTCACATGGGGACCGTTTATTCTATTCCTCGGTCTCTGGTTTTTCCTCATGCGGCAGATGCAGATCGGGGGAAATAAAGCACTTTCGTTTGGTAAGAGTCGGGCACGGATGCTGACGGAAGAACGAAAGAAAGTTACATTTTCTGATGTGGCCGGCGTCGATGAGGCCAAAGAAGAAGTCCTTGAGATTATCGAGTTTCTGAAGGATCCCAGAAAGTTTCAGAAACTTGGGGGGCGTATTCCTAAAGGGGTGCTGGTCGTTGGCCCTCCAGGAACTGGCAAGACTCTTCTGGCCAAAGCGATCGCCGGAGAAGCTGGCGTGCCGTTCTTCAGCATCAGTGGATCAGATTTCGTCGAGATGTTTGTCGGCGTAGGGGCTTCACGCGTACGTGAC
>NIUT01000026.1 GCA_002254365.1 Nitrospira sp. UW-LDO-01 | reverse complement strand
GAGTTTCACCATGAAGGTTGCATTTCCGACCAAAAACGCTCCGAACAGAATGACGGCTGGAATATAGGCTGCCGCATAGGCGCTCCAAGCCCGTGCAATGCCCTCGGTATTCTGTCCCCTCAGCGCTCGGAATAATGTCGGGCTGTAAAAATCATTGAAGAGATTTTCGAATATCTGCATCGGCATCGAGCAGATCATATACCCTGCTGCAAATAGACCAACTGTCGTAATGTCGGCCACCCAACTGAGAATAAACCGATAACTCTGAGATTGAATCCACCAAAAGACAAATGCCACAGCTTGCGGCCCCACAAACATAAACAAGGTCCACCAATCAAACGGAAGCACCTTGTGCAGAGGAACGGAATGCGCAGGAACAGACATTCTTGCAAATCGATCAAAAAGCACGTAGGAAAGAGACGCCAAAAGAAACCCGCAAAATATTCCGAGTAGCCACACCTCCGGGCCCGACTGATAGCTTGACCACCATATCGCGAATAAGAGACCTCCCCATGCGGCAATATTCCCGAACAGCACATACAAAAAGCGATGCCCTATCAGGTTGAGCCCTGAGGTCCCCAACGTCTGAAGTGCAAATCCCAGTGTATATAGCGCGACCAAACTCGCAACCCAAACTGGGGTAATCCCCAAGACCACTGAGAAATGACTCTGCATGACCCAGGCTACCGCCCCAAACCCTACCGCAACGGCTAAGACAATGCGCAGATAAGAACCAAGCCGTTGGCTTAAGACACCTGCGTCTATCCAATCCAAACAACCACGAGCAATGTAGGCACCCAGAGGAATCAATACGGTGGAGGTCCCGAGAATAGCCAGACTCATCACCTGGTTCATGCTTCCCAGCTCACCGGGCGACAGCATCGTCGTGGCGATCCTGATCGTAATGAGCCCCGCAAGCACTTGGAATCCTCTTCCAAGACCCAGCATGAGGAGAACGCGAAATGCTGTCATTGATGCATCGATCCTATCTCAATAGTCCACATCGGCCTTCCAATGCATCCGCAAGTGGTTGCCGCGCTGGAGGCACAATCTGTTCCGGCAATTGAGATGGGGCAAAGAAACGAACCTCCTCACTCTCCTCGCTGCAGATAACGTGACCAGAGAGCACTCGTGCCCCAACGACCACATCGATGAGCTGAACAACATCGCCGTTATCCGGATACGTGACGATACGGCCATCAGGGTTTGAATACACGCCGATCAGGTGCGTCACTTCCACGGTGAGCCCCGTCTCCTCACGCACTTCCCGTACAGCCGCCTCGACGAGTGATTCTCCTGGCTCCACCCTTCCTCCTGGCAATCCCCACCAACCACAGTCACGACGCTTTTCCAGGAGCATCGTGTCGCCTTGTCCGCGAATGACGACACCAACTCCCGCGCGTACTCTCATCCCTTCCACGACTGCACTTCCGTACATGGAAGAAATCTCAGACGCATTCATGGCATCCTCTCTAAGTCCACGAGCCAGAGCAATAGGGTCGAAATCGCAAGCAACTTTGAACAACCTTTGGTACTGACAATGTGTAATGGAAGGGAGTGTGGGCCATGTCAAATCCTAGGTTACTTATGCTCCCACCACATCATTCACATCGATCTCCACTGCTGCTGCTTGTTGAATGAGATGCACTCCGATCACCAATCGATGTCGTTTCTCTTTCCGTAGCAGAATTCCGTAAATGCCCTGCAAGGGACCACGAATGACCTCAACCTTCATCCCTTCGTGCAGATAGGGATGAGGATCATACGGAAGGACACTGGTCATGAGACGATGCAATGCCTCGATCTCCTGCTCTGGAATCGGTTCAGGTCGGCTCCCATTGCCGACGATTTCAACCACGCCGATGGTCTTTTGTACGGGTGCTTTTTCTTGATGGGAAAACCGTACAAAACAATAACCAGCAAACAGCGGGACCTCAATTTCTTTTTTTCTATCCTTCCACTGGCTCAATCGTTTGACCGTCGGTAGCAACGGCTCAATTCCTTGTTTATCCAACTGATCCCGTACCAGCTTCTCATGGCGAGACTTCGTTCTCAGGGCATACCAGTGAAGATTGCCGGTCTGATCCATCTTGTTTATCTCGCCTGTCTAGGCACCTGATCTATCTGGTGTACTTGGCTCATCCTCGCGAGAAAGACTCGATAGTCAGCTTCCATCATAAAGACCGTTTAGGTACAGCTCCGCCCTCTCACTTACAGTGAAAAAACGGTGGTCTTGCGCGCTTACACCGACGTCAGCGCGATAATCTTGCTGACTGGAACCTGATGATGTTCCAGTCTGGTTCGGAGCCCAGCCATCTGATCGACGTTTGCCAGCAGCACCGCGTCAAACTCCCATTCCTGCAAGACCTCCGACGACCAGACCGGGTACGAGAGAAACGATTCCTGCCGTCCATCATCCACAAATCCCACCAACGTCATCTGCATCTCACGGAGCGACAAATAGGCCATTTCCGCAAGTTCAGTGGTTCCATAAATCACAACCCGTTTCATTCCATTTTGAGCCATATGAGACAGGGCTTCTCGAAATCGCCCACGTATATCACGATAATGCGACAGGACATACTCTATATGAAGGGAAGTCAGCCTCGACTTCTCCGCAGACCCTTCTGGCGTCAATACGTAACGAACACGGTGGGAGGGGATCGTGGCAATGCTGATATACCCATTTCGCACCAATCGCTTCAGGTACAGATTTGCAAGCCCCAAGGCGACCCCAAGCTTTGCCGCAAGGGAACGCTGTGTCACCCCGCCATCTCGCTCCACTTCAGTCAGCAAGAGCAGATCTCGTTGGCCTTGCAGATTCATAGAGTTATGAGTATCTCAGTAGATGCGTTCAGGATATGAACATATACGTGAAGTGGAGTCAAGACCAATACCGAGAAACCATGCGTCCAGCCGATAGTCGACATTAGGCGTGGTGTATGACGAGAGCCGAAGGGGCATCAATCACCAGCCTGATGGCGGTCGCCACCTTGTCGACCGTGAAATGATCAAGACAATCCCAGTATGGGCAGGCTTCACCGATACATTTGTCGCAGGTTGGAACATCCGGGCGTAGGACGACTCCCCTTCCAAGGGGCTTCCATCTCACGGGCAAATTGTTTCGGCGAGGATCAAACAGGCTGACTGTGGGGATTCCCAGCGCTGCAGCCATGTGAGCTGGTCCTGTGGCTCCCGAAACGACCACATGGGCATGAACAATCACTGCCATAAGCTGGCGGAGCGACAGTTGCCCCATACAATTCTTGATCTGGGTTGGGATTTGCGTGGGAGGCTTGGCATGAGATTCAAACTGTTTTCTTTCTGACTCGCTGCCAGTCAGGATCACACCATAACCGGCCTGCGTCAACTCAGCAGCCAGATCCCGGTAATACTCCGGTCGCCATCGGCGTGCAGAAAAGCCTCCAGGATGAATGATGACCCGCGGGCTCGGCAAATCCGCCCAATAGGGTACCCCAATGTTTCGCTCCTGCTCCGTCACGAACAACCTTGGAGGTTGAACCTCTCGAGGGGTCACCCCCAAGCCTCTCAACATCTCAACGTTGTATGCTGATTCATGTTTCGAAAATTCACTGCGATGTTCATAGATCCGTCTATTCGACAAGACGCTATACCAACGATAGCCCGTCGCAATTCGTATCGGTACCCGCGCCAGCCAGGCCGCCCACATCAACCGGCGAAACGGCTTGAGAAACACCGCCACCTCAACTCCGTGTAAAAAGGCACGACGCAATTCTGCCAACGGATCTGTCAGACGAATGGTGCGGACAGCATCCACATCAGGATGGTGCTCAAGCAGCGGCGCCACGGTGGGACTGGTTAAGAACTCGACTCTGACACCCGGCACGAGTTCCCGTAGTTGCGTTGCCACGGGAAGCGAGAGGAGCACATCGCCGATACCGTCAGGTCGAACGATTAAGACGTTCATTGACATGGCGCGTGAGCCGTCAACCTCGGATGAATGGCATCAACTACCTGGGTCGGCGTAATGAGGTGAAGACATTCCAATTCAGGAACATGTCGACAGACACGGCTGAAACAGGGACTGCATGGGACCTGACCGGTCAATACGTCATGTCCGTCCCCATACGGTCCGGTCCGAATCGCGCTGGTCGGTCCAAACAATGCAACGACAGGAACCCCCAGTGCCGACGCGATATGCATTGGGCCGGAGTCGTTTGTCACCATGGCGGATGCGGATGAAAGGAGTGCCGGGAGACATTTCAGCGGAATTTCCCCACACAAATCGATAAACGGACTTGAGGTCAGAGTCCTGAGCTGATTCGTGGAACGACGCTCGTCCGAACTTCCTATGACCGTAACCGGCCCAAGCTGCGAAGCATGCAGTTGATCCAGGACTGCAGCGAACGCCGTCAGCGGCCATCGTTTTGTCGGCCACCGCGCCCCAATATTCATCGCAATCCATGGCCGATCGACGGCAAAACCTTGACGGTGGCAGATCGTTCGAACAGTGGCGATATCCTCTTCCAGAATCTTGAACCGAAACTGTGGTTTCTCAGGGAGTCTCACCCCGAAGGCACTCAATAGGGAAAGGTATCGATCGACTGCGTGAACATTCAGGTGTGTGACCGGCACACGGTTGGTATAGAACCAAGGACTACCCTCCCGTCCGTTCGCAAAACCAAGTCGTGTCGGTGCACCGCTCAACCACGCCAAGATACCGCTTCGAAACAACCCTTGCAAATCAAGCGCGAGATCAAACCGCTCAGCCCTGAGCGCCAACCCTTCCCGCACCCAACTGCTGACCGTCATGTCGATCGGCCAGATACGATCGATCCCCTCTGCTCGCTCAACGAGCTCAACCCATTGGCGCTTCACCACCCATGTCAGGTGCACCCCGGGCCACTGCGCCTTGATCGCCGACACCACTGGAAACGTATGGACGATATCTCCGAGTGAACTCGGCTTGATCAGAAGAATACGAGCGGTATCCCATAGGGCAAAAGAAGCGGCATCGAAAGATGTGACAGGTGACACCGGACAACCTTCCTGCCTATGCAGCGGGGACAACATCGGAATACCGGGTCAACGTGCAGGTCCCTCATCCGTATCAAGACCATCTCTCTTCATACACATGTGGGGGAATGGGCCTGCACATGAGGAGCATAGAGGACATCAAGTATCGCCTTACCGCTGCTCGGAGCTACTGTTTCGCGTCGCTCTTCGAGCGACCGACAGAGACGTTGCCACACTCGCACATATGGGGAGGGACTGAGGTGATGCCGCAAAAACGTGTGTTGGCGCACGATTCTCGAGATCCACTCGCAATTCCCAGGGATCACGGCGCAGAATTGGTCGGTGATCAGGGGCTCTGCTCGAGTAAAAAACATCGTGATATTCCCACCATCCTGGGAGATGAGATGCGAGGTTTCGTACAACCCCTGCTTTTTGGCCAACCGACGTAATGACACAACATTGAAATTGTAGAGGTGGGCTTCGTGGAATGTATTGCGAGGTGCCTGACAGGTCGCCTCGACATTCGGAACCTCTACAACGAGTACCCCGTCAGGTTTTAACCAAGAGCGGAGGCGTGCCAGAATGAAGCCTGGGTCTTCCGTATGTTCAAGCACATGCCAAATCGTCACGATATCGAACGAGGCTGGATCAAACGTCGCGTCTTGTACGAATCCAACTCGAACCGTCAACCCATATTGTTGGATCGAATGATCAGCATACCCTCGATTCGGCTCGATCCCGTTCACAACATGACCCAGTGATTGGAGTAAATAGGCGAACTCTCCGCCTCCAGTGCCGACGTCGAGTACCGTCTTCTGACTCGACAACAACTGCGCAATCTTCCCAAACCGTGACAGAGCGACCTTGCCCGCACGCACGACATGCTTGGGTTTCGGACTGTAGGTGTTCTTATACGCAAGACGATACTCTGCTTCATAAAACTGTCGGGCATCGTGTGGCCGCGGATCCGACCATACGAGCCCACAGGCTTGGCAGATGACGGTCCGTAACGGGTTCCCGCTACGACTTCTGGTTGAAAGAATCGAAACCTCGGTCCCACCACAGAGATTACAGGGGATGGAACAATCCTTCGCCCCTAGGTTCACGGCCATCACCATTTCTCCTCGAGTCGCACAACACGCTGGGTATCGTATCCCGAGACAACTTACTCTCGCTGCGTAGCCAACACAAGTCCGGCCTTGGCCGGCATGCCGCACATTTCTCAAACCATATGCTCGACGCGACCCGTACTACTCATGCTGTGATAGAGCTCCACGCTTCACATCAGACAACAACCAGTCCACAGCCTCGGTCAGGGAGGCTTCAACTCTGTCCGGAATCAGCTGAGTGGCCATCAAACCTTCCACGTCTTGCAGCCGGGTCACACCGCTGGTCACGAGAACACTTCGTGCTCCCACCCGTTTGGCTAATTCGACATCACGGAGGTGATCGCCGATCACATACGACCGCTTCAGATCCACCTCCAGTTCTTGGACTGCCCGGTCAATCATCCCACGATTGGGCTTTCGACACCCACACCCGTCATCCGGATGATGGGGACAAAAGTAGATACCATCCAGCGTCGTGCCTGCCTGACCAAGCAGATACGCGAGCTTCCTATGGATAGCATCAAGATTATGGCGAGAGAGGAGTCCTCGCGCGATACCCGATTGATTCGTCACAAGGATCAATCGGGCACCCGCCAGTTTCAACCGTCCGAGCGCCTCCGCCACGCCAGGGAATAATTCAAACTGGTCCGGGGAGTTGATATATCCAGGATCAGGATTGAGCGTGCCATCTCGGTCGAGAAAGATGGTGTAGCCTTCCAGGAGCCGATTAGGCGTCAGGTGCGAAGCGTGAGGCGCAGATGAGTTGTTCTTGGCTTGCCCTTCACCCGTTACCCCTACCCCAGTCACTTGTCGCAGTGCCGCTTCGTATACCCGGTCAACGGAGATACGGGTCATGCATCGGTGATCAATTGGGCATTCCCGAAGCAGACAGGGCGCACAATCAACCGCCTCTCGAACCACCGACTGACTCTGTCCATAGGGAGAAGTCGTGCGCGAATCTGTCGGACCAAACACCGCAACCACCGGCACTCCGCACGCAGCCGCCACATGCATCGGCCCTGTATCATTGGTGATGAGGAGACGACATCGCCTCACTACTGCCATCAATTCTCGAATCGTCGTGGCGCCGGACAATACCACCGTTCGTCCGTTGATTCGAGCTGCGATGTCCTGGGCCAAGGACTCCTCGCCCTTTGCCCCTAGAATAGCCACGAGCACCTGCCTGCCTTCGTCACGACCTACTTGTGCGGCCAGTCTGCTCGCGACTTCAGCAAACCGCTCAGGCAACCATCGCTTTGCGCTGCCGTAAGTCGATCCAGGATTGATCCCGATCACGATATCCGAGACACCGGTCCCGAGTGCGTCGAGTCTCGCATCCAACACGCGCCCCTCTTCTGCGGTCACATGCAGTGCCGGTCGTGGAGCGCTACCAGACAGACCCAAGGGTTTCAGCAAATTCCAGTAGTACTCGACTTGATGGACTGATTGACGAGGCTCAGCTACGGCAACCGGGTTGGTCAGGAAGAAGACTCGTCCATCCGTCGCATAGCCATACCGCTGATGGATGCCGGCGAGCCACGCAAGAAATGCCGCCTCAAAGGCGTTCTGAAACAGCACGGCGAGATCGAACCCATGACTCCGCAACAAACCAGCAAGCGCCCACTTCCCTGAGAGTCCGGCATGAGCTCCCCTATCCTCGTAGACCAGCACCCGATTCAGCTCTGGAGCGGCACGGAACAGCTCAGCAACAGCAGATTTGGCCAACATCGTGACTTCCGCTTCAGGAAATAGCGACCTGAGACCTCGAAGAGCAGGCTCGCACATGACGGCATCGCCGATCCAATTCGGTGCCCGCAGCAGAATTTTTCGAGGCTGCGTTTCAAGCATGACGCTCCGCTGTGTGACTGCTTCGCGATAGAGGCCCATCTATCAGCTCAGACAACCGCTCTTCTCCTCGAACCACGTATGTTTCGAGCCGAAGCATCCACCAGGAAGCATCGGCCTCGAGCAAGGGCTTCAGTTTCCCGCCATCTTTTTCAGTCGTCAATACGAAGTCACTCCCGCTACCCCGCACCTTATTGCGAACCTCCCCGATCTCACGTTGACTGTAGCGATGATGATCTTCAAACATGGTCTCGCCCACAATCTCGACTCCAACGGATTCAGCCGAGCGGCGGAACGAGAGGCTATTGCCGATTCCGCTCACCAACCAAGCCTTTTTCCCCTTCCCCCACTCAATGACCTGTGACGCCCCCGACCCAATCGCAATGAAAGACTCCGGTCGAAAGACCACCTCAATGGCATCATCGGAGTCACATGGCATCCTGCGTAATCGGCTCCGAATGGCATCGACATCGTGGCGAGAGTCGGCTCGAGTGATTACAACCGCGCTCGCCCGATCCAACTCCTGCAACGGTTCTCGCAGTCTTCCCGCCGGGAGCAATGCGTCGAGTCCGACCGCATCGGTCGCATCCAGCAGGACCAAATCCACGTCTCGATGAAGCGCGAGATGCTGAAACCCATCATCCAAAATCATACAATCGACTGGATGTCGCTGTAAGACCCAGCGACCGAGTGCCACACGGTTTGCGCCCACCGCAACGACAGTTTGGGGACAACGCTGGGCCATTAGGAACGGTTCATCCCCCGACTCCGATGAATCAGCCAAAATGTGCGCTCCATCCGATACCAGAACATGCGATGCATGACTCGTCCGCTTATAGCCTCGGCTCAAGATTGCGACTCGCAATCCCTTGGCTACTAATCGTTGGGCCAAAAAAATAACGAACGGAGTCTTTCCTGTTCCTCCGACCGTCAGGTTCCCCACGCTAATGACCGGACAAGGCAACCGTGCGGTGACCAGCCAACCATGTCGATAGCACCATCGCCGAACCTGGGCGGTGAGACCGTACAATCCGGCAATCCAGTACAGCCATGTACGGACCGGTTGTCCTGGGGACAGAAATGACATATCAGGGTTTGACCACCAGAGGCCCTGCCCCTGTTGTCACAGAATGGTCGGAGTACGACGAAGCAGTACGGAGGCACTGTTCGATCTGCTCCACACTCCGTATAAGTGCACCTTGGCTGTCCAACACCACCTGTTTCGCCACCTGACCAGCTTGATTCCGTTTGTCAGGCTGACGTATCCATTCCTCAATCGAGACGACAAGGTCCTCCACTCCCATCACCCGACATCCTCCTCCGGACTCTGACAAGAGCGTCGCTATTTCGGCACAATGGTCTGTATAGGGTCCGAACATCACCGGAGTCCCCCACACGGCAGGTTC
>NIUT01000025.1 GCA_002254365.1 Nitrospira sp. UW-LDO-01 | reverse complement strand
CACCATGGCATGGTCACATAAATATCTGCCGTTCTTGTGCACCAATACCATCTCCGCCACAAACTCGCCCTTGGCTTTGGTAAAGCGTTGTTTCCAAATGATCGCTGCCGAATCCGGCCGCTTGAACACGGCGACCGGCTGACGTTCCGCGAAGAAACCTTTCTCCGCCTGATATTGTTCACACACCTTCCGGAGATACTCTTTGGTCACGATCTTCTTCATCCGATCACTGAAATCCCTGACGTGCGCCTCGTAATCAATCCGGGTAGAAGCCTCCATCAGATGATCCATGATCGGAGTTGCGATCTCGAGAATGTCTGTGTCGGACATATCTTCAAAATTCATACTGCTTCCTTCACGAGTGAACGATTTGGTTCAGCCTGGAAACCCTATATAGGGAACCTACTCTCACACGCCATATAGGCTTCGTCTCACCACACCGCTCGACCGATCTTTTCGGCATCATAGTAATTGTTTTCGCCCTCATCGACATGCGTGCGGATCATCCGAAAGCCTAGACGTTCAAGCGCACGCGTGTACCCGATTCGCCCGAGCGACCAACATTCGAGACCTGTGGTGACATCTCGCCAGGTTCCCATTTCAATAGGCGCCGTGAACAGGAAACGGCCTCCCGGCTCGAGGATCTCTGATACTCGAGCCAGGAGGGCCAACTGTTCGTCCTCGTGAAGAAAAAACACGAAGCCGATCGAGATAACGGCCTCGAATGTTCGCCCAAAATAGGTACTGTCCAGAGCCGACGCGCATTGCGTGGGAATCGTGGGAAAGCGCAATCGAAATTGTCTCAGCAATGTGGGCGATGTATCGATCGCCCATACCGCGAGCCCAGAGTCCACGAGAACCTGCGTAATAGGATACCCTCCGCCGCAGGCGATTTCGACGATGGGAGTACCAAACGGTAGCGATCGCGCCCAATGCTCAATAAGCTCCACTCCGACACGGGATCGGTCTCGATCGTCAAGATACCTCAGGGCCTGCATTTCGTAGAAACGGCCGACATCGATCATACGGCTACTTCCTCCGATAAAGAATCATGGGTGAGACTGAGAGTCCTCCGGTTCGATACCATGCCCCTCAATCGCGCGATTCGGAAATGAGAGTTCCAACACCACACATCCCACATCCGTCTTGAATGGACCATGATGCTCGCCAGGAGGCCGGCTTGCGTAATGGCCTGCTTCCAGCCAGAGGCCAAAGGCGTCGTCATACAGACGTCCGCTCACAATGAACACCTCCTCCGGGTAGGGATGGGTTTTCCCGCCAAACTGTGAAGTGTCGGCACCAGGGAGAAAGCGTGTCAGCCTGGTGTACTCGCCGCTTGTGGGGTCGATACTCAGCGTAAGTTCCTCCGCCATCCCTTCCAGGCCATGGATAGGTGTCCACCGTTCTCGATTTTCAGAGCGTAACGGATTCCAGTAAGGTGTCGTTGATTTCGACATTGATGAACTCCAAGCTGCGAAGTGGATGCAGGTTGCTGAACAGCCCACTGACATCCATCCCATAGGGTTTGGGAGTGAACGTCGTCTGTGCGGGTAGCCGCTGCCTATGTGGGGGTAAGAAGCTCACCGTATCGAGGACAGCCAGACTCTGCACCGACAACACAAACTACTCTCTTCGATGTGCTCACACAAGTCTAGATTGCTGGCATGGTCCACGAGAACACTGTTCGGAGGAACGATATCCAGCCGCTACATAAGCCCTATCCGCTTAATGCACAGCATCTGGTTTCCACCGCGTTGGAGCTCGTAAGGCACGGTTCGGATTTCATGGTGATAGCCATTGCGTGTCAAATCCTCCAAAAGCGGCGAGAGATAGGGAGACGGCTTCAACGCGAGAGTAAGCAGGGGAAAGACTCGGACTTCTCTCGCGACGCGCAACATCTCAAAGACAGCGGCACGGTGAAATTCATACGAGAAATGATCCGAGTATAGAAATAAGAAATGCGAACAGAGGGCGAGCTGAAATCGTTCATCAGAAAAACTCAATCGAGGAAGCTCACCAATAACATACCGACCCTCTGCTTTTCCGCCTTCATAATGTGCGAGGAAATGGGTGAGAGCATGCACACGGCGCGCCCGAAGCTGCTCGGGTGACTGGTGGAAGGTCCAGACCCAATCATCCGGCGTCTCGTTGACCTGCCGTATAATCTCATCGACGACCGCATAGAACCGCTGTTCAATCTCAGTCGAGCAGAACGCGTACAGCGGATCAACCGAAACCACATGCTTGCCTCGCGCATACATTTCAGCATTGAAGCTTGCCGGGCCATCCGCCACACCGATGATCTTTTTGTCCAGATCATCGGGAGACAAGGAAAACATCGCCTGATATTCATCGAGTGAACGACCGAATGGAACCACCTGATCTAATTCCATGGCCATAGGTGTCTACCATCTAGTGTGGTGTCTCATAAATTCCTTCACCTTCCGTTCGTGGTGAGCCTGTCGAACCATGAACGGAACCAGTTGAAAACACTTGCCCTTCGACAAGCTCAGGGCGAACGGCCAATGTCAAAGTACTAATGAAACACTACACTAGGAACGAGGCATCACGATTCGGCACAACAGGTACAGCGACAGAATGCTTATGGTAATGACCAGCAGCAGCGCCCATTTGGACCAGAAGACCGGGGGATCGACCAGAGGCGTCGTATAAATGTACAGATCACCATTCTGGTAGACACGCCACGGGATGCCCGGAGCGAGATAATGGGCCGCGTACCGATACGTGGCTGTTCCCTTGGTGATCTTGTCCAATTCACGATCTAACAAAGTCAGCCAGTCACGATCGAACCGTGGGATGCCATGTGCGCCGAAGAACAACGTGTCGGAGGGAGCGAGACGTAACAGCCGCGTGCTGCTCTCCTTGTATGCCGTCAGGTCGGACCCCGATGCAAAGGCGATGATGCCGCCCAGATGTCGATACACGAAATCGCCGGT
>NIUT01000024.1 GCA_002254365.1 Nitrospira sp. UW-LDO-01 | reverse complement strand
TCCAGGAACCATCCTTGGATGAGGTTCAGGCTACCGCATGTGCCTGCTTTCACGATCTCATTCCGAGTCTCCGTGGAAACTACGCGGACCTCATCAAACGCATCGATCTTGGTGGGGAATCGCTAGAGCAGGTTGCAAGAGAACTAAAGATCTCACGGAACAATCTAACGGTTCGCTTGCACCGAGCTCGCCAATCCTTAAGGGCCTCTCTTGAAGCCGCCTGCGGGGTCTGCAGTAAGCACGGATGCCTCAACTGTGCCTGTGGATAACCGGTTGCCTCGTTTCTACACCTCGCATCGGTCTCGGTGGTTGTTCTTGTGTTTTCGCCCCATCATGTGTGTCTCGTAGTCTTCTGTAATATCTGACCACCTGCTCCGTCTGTAATGCTGAAGGCGACAATAAGTTGCCATACGGGATACAATGAAAGGAGTTGGACACATGGTGAATGAATCATCGAGCGGATGTTGCGGGAAACCGCATGCAGGACATGACCATATGAGTAAAGATATTCAAGACACCCATGAGGCTTCGCGTGCTCACACGAAGAAGGAGATCGATCCCATTTGCGGGATGAGCGTCGATCCGACCAGTGCAGCGGGTCAGTATGACTATAAAGGTGCAACCTACTATTTCTGTGCGATGTCGTGTCTGGAGCGATTTCGCGTGGATCCCGAGCGTGCTCTGAGCAAGAAGCCAGTCAATCTTGTCACCATGCCTTCTTCCAGAAGGCCGGTTCCCATGATGCAGCCGGCCGAGCACGCTGAGATCGATCCGGTGTGCGGGATGACGGTTGATCCAGCGGCGGCCGCGGGCCGATACGAGTATCAAGGGAAGACCTATTATTTCTGTGCGCTGTCCTGTCTAGAGCGATTCCGTGCACATCCAGAAGAGGTGCTCAGCAAAAAGAAGCCGTTGCCGATGATGGAGCCGGTTCGGCAGGGCAAGATCGATCCGGTCTGCGGGATGACGGTGCAACCTGCCACAGCTGCCGGGTCATACGAATATCGAGGGGAACGGTATTACTTCTGTGCCACGCGGTGCTTCGAAAAATTTCGTGACGATCCTGAGTATTACCTGCTTCCTCCTGGCCAGCGAGTCCCCAAGCCTGTTGCGGTCCCTGTCGGTGGCGTCGTCGAGTATGTCTGTCCAATGGATCCGGAGGTGCTAGAGACGCAACCGGGTGCCTGCAGGATTTGTGGGATGGCGCTTGAGCCCAAAGTAGTTTCGGCTGAGGACGTCGGGAATCCTGAACTGGAGGACATGAGCCGGAGATTCCGGATCTGTCTGGGACCGGCGGTGTTGGTGATGTTCATCGCCATGTCCGATATGATTCCCGGCATGCCGCTCCACCATCGGTTCGGAGGAGAGGTGCTGAACTGGATGCAGCTGCTGTTGGCCACGCCGGTGGTGCTTTGGGGCGGTGCCCCGTTCTTTCAACGGGGATGGGCCTCCATCGTGAACCACGCGCCGAACATGTTCACGCTGATCGCGATCGGGACCGGGGCAGCCTATGCGTACAGTGTGTTTGCAACGATGATTCCGACGCTCCTGCCCGCATCCTTTCATCGACCCGACGGAACCGTGGCTGTCTATTTCGAAGCAGCCGCCATGATTACGGTGCTGGTCTTGCTCGGACAGGTGTTAGAACTGCGGGCGAGGAGTCAGACGAGTTCCGCGATCAAAAGTCTCTTGCGACTGGCTCCGGCGACAGCCCGACTAGTCCGTCCGGATGGGAGCGAGGAAGATGTCCCCCTGGATCAGGTGCATGTGGGAGACCGGTTGCGCGTGAGGCCAGGTGAACGTGTGCCGGTCGATGGGGTGGTGGTGGAGGGGAGCACGTCGGTCGACGAGTCGATGATTACCGGAGAATCGATTCCGATCGCGAAAGAGATCGGAGTGCCCGTGACCGGCGGGACGATGAACGGCACCGGGAGCATGCTCATACGGGCGCAACGGGTTGGTCGCGAGACGTTGCTGGCAAGGATCGTCCAGATGGTCAGCGATGCGCAGCGGAGCCGTGCCCCGATTCAACGCGTGGCCGATGTGGCCGCAGGCTATTTCGTGCCGCTTGTCGTGTCAGTGGCGGTTCTGACGGCCATTGTCTGGGCCCTCTGGGGACCTGAACCCAAATTGGCCTATGCGCTTGTGAATGCCGTGGCAGTGCTGATCATTGCGTGTCCCTGCGCATTGGGTTTGGCGACACCGATGTCGATCATGGTCGGGACTGGGCGTGGTGCAACAGCCGGGGTGTTGGTGAAGAAGGCCGAAGCGCTTGAGGTCTTGGGCAAGGTGGATACCATCGTGTTCGACAAGACGGGAACGTTGACGGAGGGGAAGCCGGCCTTGATGACAATCCGTACGACTCCTCCATGGAGCGAACAGGAGGTACTCCGTCTGGCTGCGAGCCTTGAACGGGGGAGTGAGCATCCGCTGGCTTCGGCGATCGTAGACGGCGCGCGGAGCCGCAAGATCCCCACGGTTGCGTCGGGACAGTTCCAATCAACCACCGGCAAAGGAGTCTCCGGTCTTGTTGAGCAGAACTCTGTTGCCATCGGGACGGCGTCATTTTTGAGGGAGACGATCGGTGTGACGGCTGGTGAGCTGGCCACACTTGAGGCAGAGGCGGATCGACTCAGGCAAGAAGGACAGACCGTCGTGTTTGTGGCAATTGATGGAAAGCCTGGAGGGTTACTGGGCGTGGCGGATCCGATTAAGGCCTCGACCGGAGACGCAGTGCGCCTATTGCAAGCCGATGGCCTTCGGCTGGTGATGTTGACCGGGGACCATCAGCAGACGGCCAACGCTGTGGGCAGACAGCTAGGCCTCGACGATGTCAGAGCCGGAGTGTTGCCCAACCAGAAAGGCGAGGTTGTCGCCCGATTGAAAGCAGAGGGTCGAATTGTGGCGATGGCAGGGGACGGAGTCAATGATGCGCCGGCTCTGGCCCTCGCCGATGTCGGTATTGCGATGGGAACCGGTGCCGACGTGGCGATTGAGAGTGCGGGAATGACGCTGGTCAAGGGCGATCT
>NIUT01000023.1 GCA_002254365.1 Nitrospira sp. UW-LDO-01 | reverse complement strand
TTCCTTTCTGCTGCCCCCTACCTTTTCGGTATGGTGAATAATTCTGAACCCTCTCATAAGTGCCACTCCAAGAAGTGCGCGGAGCAGTCGGTCGGCTCACTTGACCGAATGTGTTGAGCATGACGTGAAAGGCTGCCTCACAGACTACCCAGAAAACAGAGGGATTGAGAAGCACGTCTATTCAATGGGCGAGAACGAAGTGGGGGAATCCATGACACTCTTAACAATTTTTGAGGCAGCGAAGTTTTTGAGGCTTACAAAACGGACCCTCTATCAGCGTGTCGATATCCCTCGGGTTCGCTATGGGCATCGTGTCATGTTTGTCAAAGAAGATCTTGAAAGTTGGGTCAGAAGCTTATGTGAGGGCTGTGTGGTGAAAGACCTCGATGAGCAAGGAGTACTGCCGAAGCCCGTTGACGGCAGACCTGGCAAGGTCTACCATCGGAACCCTTTGTTTGTGTTGTCTCGTCATAAGGGTCTGCGATGAATATTCAGCGTATCAATACTCCCAAGGGAACACGATCGATTCTGACCTATTGGTATCGTGGAAAACGCTATCGACCGGTCCTTGGGTATAACCTGACGCTCGATCGTGAACGAGAGAGTGCTCTCGAAATCATGACTGCGATTCATGCGAATTGGTCCGAGCACGACATACAGCAAGCTCCTCTCGCTATGACGGGGCAGCCTGCAATCCTGACGTTTGCTGAGTTTGTCCCGATGTACCTTCAATATCTTAAAGCCAAGCGACCGAAGAACGATGGGCGGAATCAAACCGTTCTGACACACCATCTTCTTCCACATTTTGGCCACAAGAAGCTCTCGGATATCCGACTTGAAGATGGATTGGCGTATCTGGAAAAGCGGCGCTCTGTCTTAATCGGCCCAGAGGATAAGAAACGACATGTGGCACCAGGGACGATTGAGCGAGAGTGTGCCACTCTTATGGCGGTGCTGAATTTAGCCGTTGATATGGACCATCTGGACAAGAATCGGCTCAAACGTTTGCCTGTGCCTGAATATGTGAAGCGCGAACGGATTGTCGAAGGCTGGGAGCTGCTCAAAATCCGTGATGCTGCCTCACCGAACGTGTGGCGGATTGCGATGGCCGCGCTGCAGATCGGCCTTCGAGAAAACAAGTTGATTGAGATCCATGAAGAGTGGCTGATGCAGCGGGGAGACGGCTGGTGGGTGGTTCCTTCGCCAGGCCAGACAAAAATCAAAGGGGTGCCCAAAATGGTTCCTCTTAACAGTCTGGCATACGAGGCGTTGTTCGGAAAAACTCCAAGAATCGGTGGTCGCTTTTTCCATCACTGGAAAGACGGGAATTCCTTCAAGCACACCTGGATGCGAACGTGTGAACGGGCAGGGGTGCACGATCTGCACTTCCACGATCTTCGCCATACCTTCACGACCTGGCTCACACAATGTGGCGTGGATTACGCCGTGATCCAGACGTTAAAGGGTGAGCCGCTGCCTGGTTCGGCGAAGTACTACATTCACAATTGGAATGCGCGATTGCGGGATGCCGTGACCAGGCTGGAAACGTTTACGAAGGCAGTTCTAAATGGGGAAAATGACGTTCAGGTGCCAGTTAGTGCCACTTGGGTGCCAGTTGTTCAAAACGTGAATCCTCTAACTATGCGAAATGTGGTGCCGAGGGACAGAATCGAACTGTCGACACCAGCCTTTTCAGGGCTGTGCTCTGCCAACTGAGCTACCTCGGCACGGTACAGATGACGAACGCGACGGCATCATACCAAGGTCACACCCCAGACTTCCACATCTTTTGTAAGCCATCATGTTCAGGTCGGCAAGGCGCTGCTACAGCTGACACGGCCTGGTGTTACGAGCAAGACTCTGTTGAACGGACTGATGGAGTGATAGCGGGCAGTTAGATGGGAGAGATGTGAAGCTGATGAGCGTGCGCCATGAGTTTCTGGCGATTTGGGACACCCACCTTGTCAAAAATGTTCGTCAGATGGTGTCGGACGGTGCTGTCTGAAATAGATAACTGGTGGGCAATATCCTTGTTAGATAGACCTTGTTTAACAAGTCCGATCACTTCTCGTTCGCGCTCCGTCAATGCATCAGGCCAACCTGTTTGCCGTAGGATTGGTTTTAACGGCACCTCAAAAGGATTTGAGGAATCTCGATAGGTTGTCGTATGGTCTTCAGCGTCAGGAGAGCGATGTGATGGTGGGAAGAGCGCGTGGATTGCGGCAATAATAACAGCGGGTGGGTGGATCTTGAGGATCACTCCGTCAATGCCGTATTCAAGTGCTTCGCGTACCGGATCTTTTTGTTCAAATCCGCTCAATAACATTATCTTGCCGTGGGGGATGGAATCGCGGAGCTGTTTGATTCCATCTATGGCATCGCGCTCAGTTTCCGTGTCGACAATGATGACATCTGGTTGACAGTCGGCAATAATCTCAGGGGCAGTCAGGCGTTGAATGGGTGTTCCTACAATCCGGAAGTTGTGGGTGCTCTCGAGAATCGTCCGCAATCCTACCCAGATAAGCGACTGACCGCTGAGAATGGCGACCTTCGTGAAAGAACCAGTGCTTATGGCCATGATACATCCCTCCCGACTCTGGTCAACCGCTTGATGTCCCATACGGACCTAGATTAAATACCTACATCATGTCGGTAGCAGATATTTGCCGTATGTGCCATTGTTGATGGTCGGCATTTACAAATTCTTCAGAAAAACGTTGAGATGCTAGCTAAGGGCCCTCTTGCTCTGTACGCGCGCAGATTTGCAAGATACGGAGCATCTGCCAGTTGAGCAAGCCGAGAACCTTGTGACAATTGAAATTGAGCCGCGCGTGATCCGAAGCCGTTCGAATTCCACATCTGAGCTCCGTGCTTTGTCACTAGGAGCTAGAGAGGAGCATTTTGCTTTTTATCATAATGCCTGCCAGATAGCCAGATCCAAAGTGCTAGATCGCTAGATCTAAATTACTAGATAGACAGATCTGAATTACTAGATAGCAGGATCTAAGTCTGTCTCTTATACACATCTGACGCTGCCGACGAA
>NIUT01000022.1 GCA_002254365.1 Nitrospira sp. UW-LDO-01 | reverse complement strand
GTACCATCCAGAGCCGGAATGGTACTTTTTATTCTACTTCCAGTTGCTGCGACTGAAGCTCTTCGCTGGGCAGTTCGGCCAGTTTATGGGAGCGGTTGCACTGCCGGTCCTATTTATGGGGCTGATGGTCGCGCTTCCATTTTTCGATAAGGATCCGGAGCGGAATATTTTCAAGCGACCGATTGCGCTGATTATTTGGATCGTAATTATGGTGGTGATCGCACTCTTTACAGTGGCGGCCGTTATCAATCGAGAGTTCCTAGACTAACGACATTTCATACGAACTGAGCATATGGCTGAAGAACGAGAATCAATGTCCCCCACGAAGATCGGATTTGGCATCCTCTGGTCGGCCTGCTGGACGGGTATCCCGATCAAAGCAGTGTTTGCCGTGATGGCCATGACCATGGGGCTCGTCCATTTTGAGGGCAGATTTGGGCTTGCCTTCCTCATGTTGCTCGCCAGTCCGGTGACTGTTTTCGCGGCTCCGGCGATCATGGCCATCTATGACACTCATTTCGGTGAGGGGATTGGTCTCCCGCTCATCTTCGGCGCCTCAATCCCTATTGATATCTGGGCGCTCGGTCTCGTCGGGCGAACCTTCTTTCTGGAACGCCTTAAGAAGGAGCCACCTCACGACGGGCTCGGTTTTGCCATTTGGTGGAGAACCGCTTTGATCGGCACATTGATCATGCCGATTTTGTGGGGGGTGGTCAGTCGAGTGACAGAGACGGCCATCAGTGCCTCGCACACACTCGCGGACATAGAAGCCTTACGACACATCTATGACACGGGGTTGCCGGTTGCGGAGCGCATCGGTCTTGAGCTGACAGTGTGGGGTTCGATTTCCTCGGCGGCGCTCTTCATACTGGCAGCGATCGGAGTGTCAGTTCTTGGGCAAGCCATTCGGCGTATCGCGGAGGATTGCCGTTCGGCTCCTGAGAACTATCAGGGACTCGTGACACGGTGGGATCTGATGCGAGTACCGAACGACCAAGGGCTGCTGTTGGCCTCGCTTGCCGGAGCCGGGGTGGTTTTCTCACTTGTGTTCTGGACCATCCTTCCTGTGACAACCCCTCACCCCCATGAGTGTTGTGCGAAACCGGAGGTTCAAGCAGAGCCGGTTTATAAGCCAGTCGATGCCTTGAATAAGAACACCCAACGGCTTGCTGCGGTGGCTGCACAAGTTGAGGCGATGGAGAAGCAGAAATCTGAAACCAAAGGGCAAAAAGAGAAGGGCAAGGGGAAGCCGGCAGGGGCGGCCCCATCTGACAATTCGAAACCGTAACTTGCGAGGTGATGTGGTGAGTGCCATACAGGAGGTCGAAACAATTCAACGGGCTCTCCGGGCCATGCGTGGTCAAGAGCGATGGCTTGTCGGTCTCTTGTTGACGGTTGGTTGGTTCCTCCTTCTCCCTTCAATGGGCCTAGCGGCTGAGGGAACTACTGCCGGACCGACAGAGTATCGGGACATTCCCTACATCGGTAGCCGGAACCTGGTGTGGATCGTAGCCCAGCTCCACCTCTTGCTGGCTGGTTTCGTTCTGGGTGTACCGATCTTTGCCTGGCTATGCGAAGTCATTGCATGGAGAGGCGGAGAAAAGCGTTACGACAAGCTTGCGAAGGAGTTTACCAAGCTTCTGACTTCCGCCTACGCCACCACGGCGCTGTTCGGCGGCATTCTGTTGTTTCTCTTGGTCGCTTTTTATCCCAAGCTCATGAACTATTTGACGGATGTGTTCTTCCCATCCTTTTTGGTCTACTGTCTCCTGTTCTTGCTCGAAACGGCGACACTGTACCTGTATTGGTACGGGTGGGATGCGATGCAGGACGGCAAGAAGAAGACCCTGCACGTCTTTCTCGGTTTCCTGCTTAATTTCTTCGCCTTGTTCATCATGATCGTGCCCAATGCGTGGGCGACATTCCAGTCAAGCCCGGTCGTGATAGCTGACGGAACGGCGTTTGAACGTGCCTGGGCCGCGACGTGGAATCCGACTTGGTGGCCGATCAATATCCATCGGTTAATCGCCAACGTCGTGCTAGGCGGATACATCTGCGGAGCGTATGCGGGGGTTCGGTATCTTTCGGTGAAGAGCCCTGAAGATCGGGAACATTACGATTGGATGGGGTACGTCGGTAACTTTATCGGAGTATTCGGTCTGCTTGCCTTGCCGTTCGCGGGCTATTGGCTTATGCGCGAAATTTACCAATATAACCAGCAGATGGGCATCACCCTGATGGGAGGTTTCCTCTCCTGGCTGTTTATCATCCAGGCCATGCTGATCGGTGTGCTGTTTCTTGGCTCCAACTATTATTTCTGGTTGGGAATTACCTACCGGATTCCAGGATCGGAGGCGAAGTATCGACGAGCGATGTTGATGATGCTCGTCAGCTTGCTGCTCTGTCTTGCGGTCTGGATGACGCCGCACTCACTCGTCGCCAGCATCGAGGAAGCTCAAAAGATGGGTGGTGCGCACCATCCTCTGCTCGGCGTACTGGGGGTTATGTCGGCCAAGATGACGGTCTCCAACCTCATGATTCTCATTACGTTCATGAGTTTTGTTATGTATTGGCGGGCAGGAAAACAAGATACGGCAGGATGGGCGAAGCTGGGAAAGGCGGTCATGGGTGCCGTCCTCGTGGTCGCCAGCCTTGCTGTCATCGTTCTTGGCATATGGGGCTATTTTGTACCGGCGATCGTCCGTATCAACTATTTCTCAACGTCCCAGGTGGCGATCGTGGGTTTTGTTATTCTGACGATTACGCCGTTGACGGCACTATTGCTCAAGAGTGCCAAGACGACGACGGAGATGGTCTGGGGCAGCATGCCCCCTCGCGCTGGCTATGCGCTGGTGCTCAATGCAGTCATGGTGATTTTGCTGATGACGTTGATGGGCTACGCAAGGTCGTCCTCCCGGGTTCATTGGCATGTGTATGGAGTGCTTCGTGATACGTCGCCCTATGCCTATTCGCCGGCACTCGGCAGCGCTTCGTTGATTATGGCGTTCTGTACGTTTTTCTTCTGCATCCTCGTGGCGTTTATCTTCTGGGTCGC
>NIUT01000021.1 GCA_002254365.1 Nitrospira sp. UW-LDO-01 | reverse complement strand
GTTCTTATGCGGATCGGCGTAAGCCCCCACTCTGATAGCGGGCAGTCGTGGACTTCGGCTTTGGGTCGAGGACTGCCATCCGGCCAGAAGCGGAAGTTCGGCGCCGAGATTGCAGAGCCTGAGAGCGGTCATCAGTCGGAAGTGTGGGTGTAAACAGATTGTTAAGATCGCAACGCCCGATCCCTTTTCTACTTCGCCATCAGAAAATCCTTCACCGTCTTTCGCTTGTAGGCTGCCGCCACTTTGACCTTGCGCTCCGTCAAGATTCTTCTCCCCGAGGTTGCTTTCTGAGCGACCAGAACAACGCGCCTGCCCAGCCGATCACGGTCCATCCGAGCGAGAGATTCACGATCGCAAGCAGGAAGGAGTTGGGGTGGCCTCGTGCGAGGGCGAGAAAGGTTGGAAGGAAATACAAGAAAGTCGCACCCAGGGCGTAGAGAGAAGAGGGGAGATCATTGTCCACGGGACGTCTCCTTCATGTGGGCGTAAGGTGTTCTCTTCTACTTCCACCGCCGTTTGGTGCGCAATGACCGACCGGTTATTACACAGAACGTCTGACGCTCCACTTTGCGACCGTAGGCATTCGACCACAAGCGGAAGTTCGGCGACGAGATCGGAACGCCATAAAGCGGTCCTCATCCCTGTGCATTGACGACCGCGTTCACCCGGCGGGCACATGTGATGTTGACCTCACACCGACGTTGCCGTCCGCTCGTGTGCAACGCCTAGTTCGCCGCCCTACAGGACGCAGCCCGTGGTAGCCTCTTTCGCATAAGAGATTACGGTGGGATTTGTCGTCGTCGGCTTCCGCAACCATTGTCGCAGAACCTGCGGCGCGCGAGGTACATCCGTTGCCCAGTGTCCCAGACCATGTATCGCAGACACGATGCAATTATCGTTTTTCATCTGTAAGGCGTTAGACATTACCCCGAGTGCCGCGGACACCATCGCAGGCGAGGCATTTCCGGGATAGAGGACGAATATATCCCAGAGCATGTAACAGAGATAGCCAATCCCACCATTGGGGTGATCATTGCCAATACTGCCAACCGGTGACAAACAGTAGCGATCGAAATACTTGGCGTACAAATCATTGAGCTTCGCGATCCCGGAAACTCGACGCGCCTCGTCGCCCGCTTTGATGTAGCAGAAGCAAATGTCACTACACGAGTTCGAATAGATCAATTGCAGCCCAGTTCCAATCTGGTCTGAGTTGAACAATTCATGGATTTGCGGGTCCGAGAGTGCGCGATCGACATGAGCGAAGTGCTCGTCGGGCGAGACAGAATATGTTTCCGGAAGTAGATCGAGCATGACCGGATCGGAACCGACCGGCTGTCCAAAGATGTCATCGCGCCACTTCTCGTATTCCATAGGTCTTGCAGCGAACAATGTTTAGACGGATTCGTAGGAGCTGGATCCGATCGTTTCCGTCCATATAAGACCGTACTACGGTGTGTGAAGAATACGCCTGCCCGTTGTAGTTTCAATGAGTTGTGACTACAGGATTTCTCGGAGAGCCTCCTATGCTGTTGCTACAGATGCCGTGTTACGTCCATGCGTTGGTGGAGTACACGCACGATTCGAATGCCGTTGTCCGTGGAAATATAAAAGACGATGTGGGACTGATACTCAACCCGCCGCAATCCTGGGGCAAGTTCATCAGCCCTGCGCCCTTGCGTTGGCTGCGCTGCCAGCGCCTGAAACCGTTCGTGCAAGCCAAAGAGATAACCCCGCGCCTGCTCCAGCCCAAACTGAAGGATCGTATATTCGTAGATACTCTCGAGATCGGCAGCGGCCTTTGACGAGAGGTTATAACCGGCCATTCGATCTCAGCCGCGCTTCGACGTCCTCCATAATCTGTGGCACAGTACGATCACTGATTCCGCTGTCCAACCCTTCCTGAATAGCATCTTTCAACGTCTGAAATGTGGCGCTATCCTGATCGCGTCGAATCAGATCTCGGATGTATTCGCTGTCGTTCGTAAACTTTCCACATTCGATCTGGGCCTTGATCCATTGATCCTGTTGTTCTGTCACCGTGATCGTCTTTCGTGTCGTTCCCATGGTGAGACCTCCGACCTCTTCATACTATTGATGCAGTTTAGCACTTTTTTAAGTACGTGAGAAATCCCACCGCATTCTGTCAACATGGTCTTTCCCCTCATACTTCACGAGCAACGAAATAGTTTTCTGACCCCCATCTCGCTGCCTTCTATTGATGGTTAGAATCGCTGTGGCGCACTATCACCGCTTCCGTTTTGGGACGACAGCTTGCCGTTACGGTTGCAGAGCAGCTATGCTGAAGCACTGGCATGACACAATCCGGCGTCCTATTTTATCCGTTCCATTTGTGCCACGAGCGCACCTTGCAGTGGCTGCTGGAGCGGTATCGGCAGGTGCATTTCCGGGACTATATGGCCATCCAAGTCAGTCCGTTCTGCGGGACCACGGCCTTTCCCGAACGGATGGGCGATGCCTTCCCCGACCTCCTGGCCAGCAAGCGACTGGTGCAGGGGTACAACGTCAGTGGACCGCTCACGCCGGACACCTGCATCGCTGTGGATCGTGATCTCACCGATTCAACGTGGCGTGGGCTCTTTCATCGCGCGCTGCTGGAGAATCGCCGATTCCAACGCGGTCTGTTCGACGGCACAGACATCACGGGGCGTCACCCAGATGGCCATGCCGAGCAGCCCTTGATGGTTCGGCTGAAGGATGTGTCGTTCGAGACGACTCCCTTTACGGTGGCCGGGATCCGTCAACTTAGCCGGCGACGGCTCATCGGCAGAGAAGCTGATCTCTTCGACTATGGCCTTGCCCTGCTGAAAACCTCCGCCTCACTGGTGTACACCATACAACTGGCGACAGCTGAACAGCTGGCCGTTGCGACTGACTCGCGTGCCCATTTCACCTTACTCACTCGGCTGATAGAACGAATGGGCGTCACGATCGAGAATAGGTTGGTCGAACAAGGCATGTCGTAACCAGTACACTCAGGCTCGAACCCCCACCCATGCCTGCCCCAAACAATTCCGGATGTCACGGAAGACATTGAGCTCGGC